>DATIIR010000031.1:0-3770 GCA_035479435.1 Chlamydiales bacterium | reverse complement strand
AAAAGTATAGCGTCAATCGATGTTGGAGAGGAGGGAGTTTTTGCGAGCGAGGTAGTCGCTGGGATCGATGGCAAAAGTAAGACAGTGGTTTTCCGTGTGGCCAGAGGCGCCTGTAACGCCTTGTTGCTCATTGTCTCTTTTGTAGCGCAGGTAATCGATGACGTGGTCAACTTTGCTAAGAAAGCCTCGAAAGGGGGACTTCTCCAGTTGGAACCGCGTGTTGCCAGAGGCATCTAACCAAAATAGAAAATTACCAATCGCATGACACTTCTTGTCCTGAGAGGGGTGGGAGGAGATCCGCGGATAGGCATCGGGATGCTCCCTCCACCGCTTGCAGAAAAATCCATTGTCCCTACAAAGACAAACATTGGCCCCTTTTAAGATCTCCGTCATATGGCCGTGCAGCAAAGGCAGAGAGAAAAACTCCCCAAATAAAAAACCGGCGGCAGATGCGTCATCAGCATGCTCCATGAGGAAATCCCCAATCTTGTCCGCATCCCCTTCCGTCGCTACGTCGTGAAGCTGGTGGTAAAGCATTTTTTGACGATTCGTGTAACCAAAAATATTTTTTAATATCCAATTATAAAATTGAATTGTCGAGGTGAGGATATGGAAAAAGATAAGCCCAAGAGAGACGGCCACCCTTTTGATGATATGGGGCTTCGGAGAGGCAGGAGGGATCTGGATCGAGTCAGGAACGGCTCCAAGTCCTCTGGGGACTTGCCTAACCGACTCAATCTCAATGAGTTCTTGGTTAGGTGAGATGGGGGGACATTCGCAGATTTCCAGTGACATCTTCTCTCCTTCGGGGAGGTGATTATACATGGAAATAGGTCTTTTTTCAAGTCGCCACTTGAGAAAATAATGTTTTTGTCCTACTCTAAATCGCTATCCAACTTGAGTGCGAGCGTGTCTATGAAAATGGTCTTTTTTGCTTTCGTCCTAGTCGCTGCTGGAATGGCCCCCTTATCGGGCGCCGAGCCGGTGAACCCCTCTTCCCTGCTCACGACTTTGAAGCCCCGTCAGCCCAACTGGCGATTTGAAGTTGTCAAAGCCTTCCCACAGGGAATTCCTCAAGAGATTGTCTTCTACGAGCCGACCCTCGATGGAGAACGGGTTGTCAAACAGGTCACCTTCTTTGAAAATGGCCGCATTCAGGCAGAGGTGGACGTAGCTCGGGTAGATGGGGAATCAGATTTCGTTCCGCACGGATCCCGCATCGAATTCACCGCTGAGGGAAAGATCGTAAAAGTGCTCTCCTACCGTTCGGGAGTGTTGGATGGCCAATGCAGAATGTTCTATCCAGATGGGCATCTACAAAATGATGTGACCTATGCCGATGGAAATTTAGTGGGCGACGCCAAGTCGTATTACGAAGATGGGGGGCTGAAAGAAGAGGCCCACTATGTGGACGGGAAGCTGGAAGGAGAAGTGATCCAATATCACCCGAATGGAAATAGGTCGTCTCTCTATCCCCACCATGAGGGCAAAGTCGATGGCACTGCGCTCAATTGGTTCGCTTCCGGAGTTCTGGGTATGCAGCGCACATTTTCTGAAGGGTTGCTTCACGGCGATGGGACCAATCCCGCACTGATCTCCTACGATGAGGAGCGCAATATCGTCGAGGCGCTCGACTTCCACCACGGTCAGCCAGTGGGTCTCCACATTCGCTACCACGCGAATGGGGCAGAGTCGTATCGCGTCTCTTACAAGAATGGGAAAAAAGAGGGGCGAGAGCAATATTTTGGTGAAGATGGAACTCTCCTCGGTGAAGGGCTATACAATGAGGGCGTCCCTTGCGGTAAACATTGGCGCAACCATCCGAACGGCACATTGGCCTATCAGTCTGAATTCGATCAGGAAGGCGCCCTTGTGGAGCCGATCGTTGAGTGCAATGATCAGGGAAACAAAATCCGAGAGTTTTTCACCGTGGGTGACAAACCCAATGGGACCTTCCTCGAATGGTATGAAGATGGCACCCCCAAGTCTGAATTCAATTACTTAAACGGCCACTTTGAGGGGCGTCAAAAAGAATACTACCCCTCTGGCCAAATCAAAGTGTCCACCCACTATAAAGACCAAAAGCGCGATGGACTGCACGAAGAGTGGTACGAAAATGGAGCGCTCTCCCGCAGGGCCCACTTCATCGCAGGCGTGAGAGATGGCAGAGCGCAAGAGTGGTATCCCAATGAGAATATCAAAGTCGATGCGTTCACCAAGAATGAGCAACCCGACGGCGTTCAGAGCGAATGGTACGAAAATGGTCAGCTCAAATCGAGAGTCGAATTTGCCTCTGGCAAGAAACAGGGGTGGCATCGAGAGTGGTACGCGAATGGAGATCCCCTGTTTGAGGCGCTCTTCGCTGCCGATCAGATGCAAGGGGTTGCTCTCTCTTGGTGGAACAAGGACCAGATCAAGAGCCGCTCCCAGTTTGAAAATGGGAAGAGAGAGGGGATCCACAAGTGGTTCTACGAAGATGGAAAACCGGAGCGGGTGGCCAGGTTTAAGAACGATTTGATGGATGGGGAGATGCTCTCTTGGTTTCCCGATGGATCGGTGCAGAGCGTTCAGATCTTCCGCGAGGGAAAGCCCGTAGGCGAACACCGCACATACTATCCCAAATCTTCGCCCTCACAGAAGGATGAGGAGCGCCTCTCCCATCTCCTCCAGTATGGCGATGAGGGGCAACTGCAAGGCGAAGAGAAGACCTTTTATCAAGGTGGCAAACTGCAGGCCGTTTTGGGCTATGACAAGGGCGTTCTACACGGTCGCAAGCAGATGTTTGATGAGCAGGGCAACTTGCTCGAAGAGGCCAATTACGCTCATGGCAAATTGGAAGGAAAGCACTTTCAGAAAACGGCAGAAAACAGAGAAGTTGTGACCTACTATCACAACAATCTAAAGAATGGTCCTCACACTATTTTTTATCCTCCCAACCAAAAGGGAGAGAGGGTGAAGGCTGTAGAGGCTACCTTTAAGCAAGATCAGCTCGAAGGGGTTGTCTTCGAATTTTCCGACCGAGGAGTGAAGGTGATTGAGACCTCTTTTGTCCAAGGGAAAAAAGAGGGGTTGGCGAAAGTCTTTACCGTTGATGGGAAGCTGTCAGCCACCATCGAATTCCAGGGCGATAAGAAACATGGGATGACGACCCACTATTTCCCGAATGGGAAGGTGTTCCGCAAGACGCCCTTTGTTGACGACAAGCGAGAAGGAGAAGAGATCACCTATCATGAGTCGGGTGAGAAGGCCTCTGTTTTCCCTTATCAAAATGACCAGTTGAATGGATTGGCGCAGAGCTGGAATCAGGAGGGAATTTTGGTCTTCGAAGCAGAATATCAAGATGACCTACGCCATGGTAAATTCAACAAATTTTACGCTGATGGTTCTCCCTACATCTCGCAACATTTTGCCTTTGATAAACCGAGTGGAGAAAAGAAAAAATATGAGCGCGACGGAACGGCGGTAATATCGCATTATTCTGACGCTCAATAATTTGGAATTTTTTTACGAAAAAACTTTTCTTTTTTTAGAAAAGGCGTAAATTGGGACATGCGATGAAAGTCGCTTTCCAACCAGGAGAAAATCAAATGAGTATGAAAACACCACAGAAACAACCTGCTGCGCCAGCTAACAAAGCACCTGAGAAGAAGCCACAAGCACCTGCTGCTCCTCAGAAGCCAGCAACAAAGAAATAAGTCTATTTCTTAGTTTCAATTCTTGGGCGGGCTACAACCCGCCCAGGTCATTTATATTTTCTTGCAATTTTTTGA
>DATIIR010000030.1:0-20600 GCA_035479435.1 Chlamydiales bacterium | reverse complement strand
GATGAGGCAAGAGTCACAATCGCGCCGGCAGCGGCCCCCAGGCTCGCGTTGCCCAATGAGACTTTCCTTGCTATCAGGTCCTGAAATTCTTGCCTAGCCGCTTCGTAACCATCGCTGAAAATCGGCCCTAGTTTAGTCACTGAATAACAAGCTAAAGTTCCTACAACTCCCCATGCCAAGGCTACGTAATTCAAGGCGATGATAGTGGTGCATTTGGTTACGGCGCCTAGAATACCGGCACCGAATAGGGAAGCCGCCCCCTTAAAGAAGTCTCTTTTAACGACCGCTTCTGCCGCTTGATTGGGCGCTGCAGGTCTTACACCGTTTGCCATATGAGTTCCTGTTATTACATTAATTTTACAGTATATTATACTAAAAAATACCATTATTCAGAACGATAATGAATTTATTGATAAGCACTTAAAATTTAACTACAACAAACAAATACTTAACACCTCCAACAAAAAATCCATAACACCTTAACAATCAACTACTTACTATTTTATCTAGAATGAAAAGGAGTGGTGGCTATAAACTATTCATTTTTGCCCAGATGGTGAAATTGGTAGACATGCCAGATTTAGGTTCTGGTGCCGCAAGGCGTGTAGGTTCGAGTCCTATTCTGGGCAAGTCATAAAGGCAGAACGCAAAATGCAGAATGCAAAACTGCGGCGGGGCTAAGAGCCCCTGCGCCCCCAAGAGCGTTAACTATTTTCTTCAGTTCTGCGTTCTGCGTTTGGAAGGCGCCCCCAGGGGCGTCAACTCTTTCCTTCAGTTCGTGGAGTAGCAGTTAAGAGTTTTTGCCATTTTTTCAAAAGAGCGATCTCTCTCTCCAACTTGCCTTTGGGATCGATCATCTTCTCTTCACTAAAACCAAAAATGACTTTTTCCCACGAAAATCGGGCCCTTCTCAATTCATTCAGCCGTTCATGATCGATGGACACTTTGGAGTTTTGTTCTATCTGATCTATGCGCTTGAGGGTGCGCGTGTATGCCCCCTGATATTCTTCAAATTCGTTAAGGAGCTTTTGGACACGCGCAAGAACTTCCTCCTCATACCGTTTCTTGTCCGGTATAATTTCGGGCCATTTACGCAGCTCTTTCGCAATATCGGCGATTTTCTGCACCCGACCCATCATGACGGATTCCGAAAAATCCCGTTTTAATGATGAGCACTCGAAGCCGAATAATACCCGTTGCATCAATGCGATTTTCCAATCTCTTGGTGTTATAGCACTTACAGCCATTCCTACATTCCGTCAATTTTATGAATTATTCTAATCATCCTATCTCAAATTTGCACACCCTTTTTCGATAAGGACGAGACCGTTAACTCTTTCCTTCAGTTCGGCGTCTAGCGTTCTGCGTTTTTCAGCAGGTCGTTAAACTGCCCTTGGTAGGAGGTGATGACCGAAGCGACCTTTTCCTCTGCGTCGTTTGCGGGTTTGCCTTTGAGGTAGGTGTGGATCTCAATGCCGTCGAGGTTGCGCGCTAGGCGCTCATCGAAGTTGGCGGCTGTCAGCCCTACTGCTTGCTTGAGGGCGTGGTCCTGGAAGCTCTTTGAGGCTTCTAGCATCTTGTCCATCTTCTCCATGCGGAGGGCCATCTGGTACTCTTGCCGCTGTTGAGGCGAAATGTCATCCATCGGCACGGCTGCGCCAAGAAGCTTGAATTCATACTCCATATCGATGTCGATCAACTTGTTCTCATCGCCGTTTTTGCCACTGTTGGGGGCTTTGGAGATGAGGTTGTTGAGAAGAGAGATCGCTTTTTCTTGCTCAGGTGTTGAAGGATTAGAGGCAAGAGAGCGCACTTTTTGGGCAAAGATCGAAGAGTCGTCATCCGAAAGGGTCGTGAGTAAAGCCTCATTTCGTTGCTTTTGGAGAGCTACAAACTGCGCTTCCATTTCGTTTTGGAAATCGACCGGAACGTCCTTCTGACGCATCTCAATGAGGTTGTCGAGCCCTTTCTCCGATACGGCTTGACTGTAGGAACCATCCATCTTTTGTAAAAAAGTATCGTACTCCCCTTTCTCATACGCAGCGCGGATAGTACTAATCGTCTCTTTTCCCAATTTAAAATTTGATTGCGTTTGCTCCGCCCTGATCTCCCGCGTCTCGACAGAAGCAAGTGGCGCTGAGGCACAAAGGATAGCAGTTAAAATTGTACTGAAATTTCCCATATATAACCCCTATAGTAGTTAATCTGGTAATATGGTAGTTGATGTGCAATTAAATTAGAATGCTAATTAATTCTAATGATAATAACTAAATGCAAAGATACCGCTGACGAATTGGGCGGAGTTGCGGCCCGCTATGGTGATTTGAGGGCCAAAGATGATCCCCAGATCGGCGTTCCAGTTGTATTCGATGGCGGGGGCGATGCTGAATTGAGCAGAGGAGGGGAAGGACATGGGGACGATAGTCTTTCCTTTAAAATGGTTTCTTCCAGCCCACCTGCCCACTAGGTCAATGGCAAAAACCCAGTTGCGAGAGAGGGTAAGCTCAAGGGCGGTATCGACAAGAAAACTTTGAGCAGGAAAGATCGTGCCGTGGGTGCCGTGGCCGCCGCCGTAGACGTTAAAATTTTTTACATGGACGGGGGACGGAATGGTGTATTGGAATTGGGTGCGCCAGGTGAGGAATTTCTGCCTGCCGAGATAAAAGAGGTTGCCCCACACAAGGCTCAATGCCGTTTGCCAAGAGCCCATTCCCCCCATATCGGTCAACCTTTTCTTGGGGTCGAGGTTCTGGTATTTCCCAATGGGGATCGTCTCCGATATGGCGAACTTAAGCCCCATCGTCCAATCGGTGATATTCGCGCCCCGTCTATACAGTTGGAAGTCGAAAACAACGGGTATATCCCCCACGACCCATTTCGCTGCGCCGTTCGTGTAGTTGTAGTAGAGAGTGGGATCGATTTGAAAATCCATCCAATCGGTCAGGCCAAATTCGAACTCGGGTTGAAAGAAGTTAATCCAGAGCGTCTCTATTTTAACGGCTTTCCAATCGCTATTGTAGATCCCTGTATTGGCGGTGGCAAAAATGTAGGGCTCGAAGTAAAACTGGCCCGGAGGAAGCGTAAAACCTGAAGAGGCCAAAAGGGGACCCGTAAACCAGGGGGCCTCTACTTCAAGTTGATCTGTTTGTTTAGAGAAGTAGGAGTGGAAAGGGACCTTGCTCGCATGGAGAAAAAAAGGCAGAAAGAGGAGAGTCAGTAAAAATCGTTTTCGCATATTGCCTCTTGGATTAAGATAGCACTAAAGAATATTTTGCATGTACAGAATCCTGTTTTTGATTGTTTGTTCGAGCCTCTTTGCAGTTGAGATCCAATTGGGAAAGGAGATCGTGAGGGTGGAGATCGCCGATACCGATGCGAGTCGGGAGAAGGGACTGATGGGCCGCAAGGAGCTCCGTGAGGGCGAAGGGATGCTCTTCATCTACCCGTCGCCACAGAAGCTGGGGTTTTGGATGAAGAATACGATCATTCCCCTATCGATCGGTTTTTTTGGGAAGGACAGGGCACTCATCAACACGGCGGAAATGGAGCCGCTCTCGGGAAGGGCGCGAAGCGCAAGGGTGGCTCTCTATGCGCTCGAGGTACCCAAAGGGTGGTTTGAGCGGCACGGAATTGCGCCTGGCGAGAAATTCTCTTTCCTCGATCAGTAAGTTTAGGTAAAATGAGCCGTTTTGGAGAGTCTCATGCAAAAAAAGAAACACCGGCGCCCCTGGGGGGTTTTTGCCGCCATCGTCTTAGCAATCGCTTTTGGTAGCTGGGTCGGCAACCAGGCCGGAGTCTTCGGCATCACCTTCTACGCGATCGTCGACGTCTTGGGAACCATTTTCCTCAACGCATTGACCCTGGTTATCGTCCCCTTGGTCTCCTCATCGATCATCACCGGGATTTCTCGGATTGGAAACGAGGGGGGCTTTGGGCGGCTCGGCGGCAAAATGTTCTTTTTCTACATCGGGACGAGCCTGATGGCGACTCTCATCGGATTGGTCTTTGTCAACCTGATCAACCCAGGGGGCTCCCACATCACGCCTCCCATTACGGGCACTGAAGCGGCGGCGTTCGGCGCTCTTCAGGACAAATTGTCCAATCAGGGGGGACAGGCCTTTGTCCAATTGCTCATCTCCATCATCCCCTCAAATATCCTCGCGGCCTTTACGCGCGGCGAAATGTTGGGACTCATCTTTTTCAGCCTCCTCTTTGGTTATGCGATCTCGAAAATTGAGAGCCACCCCGCTGCGATCTTACAGGGCTTTTTCCAGGGCATTTTCCAAACGATGATCCAAGTCACTCATATCATCATGAAATTCCTCCCCTACGGCGTTTTCTGCCTGGTAGCCAAGGTCTTCATGACGACCGGAGTCAGCTCGCTTCAGGCGGTGGCCCTCTTTTTCGTGACTGTACTCATCGGACTCTGTGTCTTCATGTTCATCGCGCTGCCCCTCTTGCTCAAGTTCGTGGCCCGCGTCAAGCCGATGCGCCACTTCAGGGCGATGACGCCCGCACTTGTGACCGCCTTTTCAACGAGCTCCTCTTCGGCAACATTGCCGATCACGATCGACTGCGTCGAGAAGCGGGCTGGCGTCTCAAACCGGATTTGCAGCCTCGTGGTTCCCCTCGGTACCTCGATCAACATGTCGGGCTCGGCTCTTTACGAATGTGTCGCCGCCATGTTTGTCGCTCAAGCCTACGGAATCGAGCTCTCCTTTTGGACCCAGTTTCTGGTCGTCATGATGGCGCTCATCACCTCGATCGGCGTGGCGGGCATCCCCTCAGCCAGCCTAGTTGCAATCATCGTTGTTTTGCGCGTCGTCGGTTTGCCAGCTGAAGGGATCGGCCTCTTCATCGCCGTTGACCGACTGCTCGACATGTGCCGCACGACAGTCAACGTCTTTAGCGACAGCTGCTGCGCCATCTTAGTCGCCCGCAGCGAGGGAGAAGAGCAGGTTCTCTCAAAAGAAATATTTGATTAAAAACAAGGGTTTGCATGGCTAAGGGTACAGTCAAGTGGTTCAATAAGGATAAGGGATTTGGATTCATCATGCCCGATGAGGGAGGAAGGGACATTTACGTCCAAGCCACCAATATCAATACGCCAGACCACGACCTATCCGACGGGCAAAGAGTTGAGTTTGAGATGTCTATGGGACGCAAGGGCCCCGAAGCCATCAACGTCGTTTCGATCGGATAAGATTGATCAAAAACCAGCTACGGCATACAATGCTTGGCATTATGGCAGCAGCAGCACCTGTAGCGGTAGAGCCGAGACTGATCTATTTAGTGGAACGAGCCCCTCCCGCTGCTACATCTCACAGTAGACCCGAGCGCAACCTATTTCTGGAAAAAATCAGGCGTGTCGTAGCACCGGCCCTTGTGCTTTTGGGAATGGTTGTTCTCGTTGCGGCGGCTGTCACGTTAGGAGGCCACCTGTTTGGAACGATGGCCATTGCCTCAGACACAGTTCAAATGCTCTTTATGGCTGGTATTATGAGCATCATCAGCGGCTACCATTTGGCTACTGGCAAGCGGATCACCACTGAAGTGGGCCTCGGTCCCATTGCTATGAGCATGTAAATGTTCAGATGGTTGCTTCTACTTCCCCTTCTTCTTTGTGCGGTAGAGCGCCCCTTTCACCCTTTCCACGATGCGACCTACAAAGTCGGTTGGGATATCCATTTCTCCCCCTACGCAGGAGGCGAAGATATCTTGTTTGCCCACCGCATTTGCGAAAGGGTTGAGGGGTACATCATCGGGAAGAGCCCGATCACCCATTCCAAAGACGCCTCGGCGCGGTTTTGGCGGCTGAACGAGCTCTATTTAGGCTGGATGCCGTTGAATTTTCTGGCCGTAACGGCGCAGCATGAGGTTTTTGGCCACGGCTACCGGATCCGCGATATTGGGCGCTCGCGGGCTCAGGTGCAAGGGTACACGTTCGGCGTCCCTCCTCCCTACGGCGGCGGCGGGGCCGCCACCTCTTACGATATCAGTAGCTCGTTCACAACTACCGAGATGACCTCAGTGGCCATGGCGGGCGTGGAGTCGACCGCTATCCTCGCGCTCCTCACCAAATTCAAATGGCTCGAGGCCCATCGGATCGATCCGCGCCAAACGGTCCTCTACCTCATGGGCCAACACGACCTCAATCTCTACATCGGTACCCTCGATATCCTCGACGATGCCCTCGATGGGCACGACATCCACATGTACATCCAGTCGCTCAACTACACCTATACGAGCCATTTCCTCAGCAGTTCTCGCCTTCGCTCTCTCGCTTGGATCAATTTGGGCGATCCGTTTACCTACTATTCGATCTACGCGTGGTGGCACTATGTTTTTTCTGGCGCGGAGACCCGCATCCCAATGATTCCCATCTACGGTCTCGGCTATCTACCGACCGCGCGCCTTGGCCTCACCCCCTTTGGCCCCGAATTTTTCATCGAGAACTTTCTCCTCAAAGGACGACGCCCCATCTACTTCTACCTCAAGGGGGGCAAGCACGCAGGCAATCAGTACCATGGGCTAGGGTTTTATGCACCGCGGATTTGGGAGAGGAGCCATTGGTTTGTCGGCCTTCGTTTCGATGCGTGGAGACAGCCGAAGCTGCTCTTAGAGCAGGGGCGCACTCCGTTTTTTGACATTGACTTTGACAAGAAGCCGGATCAGAGCGATCCGCTCTATCCCTATGCGGAGCAACATGCGATGCGGATGGGATGTGCCGCCTCCATGGTCATCGCCTATACGAAGAGGTCGGGGTTTGAGGCTGAGCTCGGTTACAAGTCGCAAGGCTTCCTCCCCGGCTACTCACTGCGCGCCGCCCCCACAGCAAGACTCTTCTACTCACTAGTGTTCTAACAAACGCCTCTCTTTGCGTCTTTGCGACTTGGCGTCTTTGCGTTAAATGGCTGGAGTGAGTTGCTTGCGTCTGACGAACGGCTAAACGCAAAGTCGCAAAGACGCCAAGACGCTAAGGGAAACATCATTCTTCTGCGTCTTAAGTCTTGCGTTCTTCTAGCTGTCGGACGATGGCCTTGAGTACGAGAGCGATGTTGCTCTTGATCTTGTTGCCGAGAAGCCACCGGACAGGCCACGCAAAGAGCCCCTTGATCTGCACCTGGTAGCGGATCTCAGATCCTCTCCGGGTAGGTTTGACGGAATGGTTGAAAATCAGGCGAACAAATAGCGTCTTCCAGAGGATCGAAAAACTCTCCCCCTTCTTCACATCGATGATCTTGTATTTAAACCGGCTCTTCCCCTTCTGCCCAGCCTCAATCCCCTGCTGGCCGTGAAACGCATGCGCCTTCTCCCACGCCTCCCAAACTTCTTCGGGATTCACGCGGGCTTCAATCATCTCTTCCATAAATCACCTGAGATTACTATACACAGAATTATGATATTCCTGTGGATTTTTCTCACAGTTCTGGCGAAAGAACAGACACCAAAAACCGAGAGGGCCTTCAGCGGCAAGTATTTGTACGAAACCGCTCCAGGAATTTACCGGTGCGCCGAGTGTAAGAATGCGCTTTTTAAATCGGAGGACAAGTACGATTCGGGCGCGGGCTGGCCAAGCTTTACAAAACCAGTAGAAACAGAGAGCGTCTACTATCTGGAAGATTGGAGTCTCCCCTTCAAACGGTACGAAGTTCTCTGTCGAAAATGCAACTCCCATCTCGGCCACGTCTTCAATGACGGACCTCCTCCCAAAGGACTTAGATACTGCATAAATTCTGTTACATTAATCCACGAAATTGTATATGATCACTGACATGAAAAAGATCGCTTGGACTCCTCTCCTTTACATCGGTGGATATCATCTCTTCTTGCTTATCGCTCTGCCTATTTACTTCATGTCCCACGCACCTTCTTTGGGGCTGATTTTGACCAGTGCCGCGTTGGTGTTCGCGTCGGGCATGTCGATTACGGCCGGCTACCACAGATTGTATTCCCACTGCTGCTACAAGGCCCATCCCATCATCGAGGGGATCCTCCTCTTTTTCGGCAGCTTGGCCACACAAGGGAGCGTTCTCCGTTGGGCCAACGACCATCGCCTTCACCACGCTTATGTCGACACAGACAAAGATCCCTACTCGGTGACGAAGGGACTCTTCCACGCCCATATGCTGTGGATGTTTTTCAGGACCGAGCCCATCGACCCGAAGGTGGTTTCCGATCTATCGCGCAACAAGATGGTCGCTTTCCAGCACAAGCACTACGCCCTCTGCATGGTAGCTTCCAATGTCATTGCGTTTTTAACCGTTGGCTGGATCTTCGGCGACTACTTGGGCGCCTTTCTCTTTGCCTGGTGGGTTCGCCTCTTTTTCCTCCACCACACGACCTGGTGCATCAATTCGCTGGCCCACTATTGGGGCACTCAGAAGTACAGCCAAGAGCACACAGCTGTCGACAATTACCTCATTTCGCTCCTCACCTACGGCGAAGGGTACCACAACTACCACCACACCTTTGCCTACGACTATCGGAACGGGATCCGCTGGTTCCACTTCGATCCCGCTAAGTGGCTCATCTGGACGCTCCACAAGCTTGGGCTCGCCTACGATCTAAAAAAGGTGAACAACTACCGGATTGCCCGCCACATGATCTTGCAGCACAAAGACGAGCTGATCAAGAAACTCAAAGAATCGGCCTATGTGCAAAGGGTCTCCGACATCGCTGAAAAGCTCTCCACGAAACTCTCCCAGATGCAAACGCTCCTCGATCCGGGTCAAATCCGCGAACTCAAGAAAAGCCTGAAAGCCGACTGGCGCGAATGGCGCGACGTCCTAAAAGTCATCCAGAAAAACGACCTCATTCCCCACGCTTAGCGTGGAGCGCGATGAGTTCGTTGCAACGCTGCAAAGCGCAGTGCGGTTCCAAACGGTCTTCGAAGGTGAGAATCCCTTCAAGCAGTTCCAGAAATTTTTCATAAACCTCCTGTGAGAGACCCCTCTTACAAGCCTCTTCATACACTACTTTGGGCAAAGGCTCATATTTTTCGTAGGCACTGGCCAGACGAGAAAGACTTTCATGCGAAAACTTAGTTCCTTCAAAGAAATCAGGAGGAGCTTCTTCCAGTCGGCGGATCATTTGCGCGAGAATGCGCTGGTGGGCAGAAAAGTCATCCTCGGTTTCGCATACAAACCGCTCTCCTGCAAAGGCTGCGAATATAGAGCAACCAATGCTCCATAGATCCGCACCATCATGGTACCTCCGACCTAAAAACACTTCGGGAGCACGACATAGAATCGATTGGATAGATTGACAACCACTCGTCGTACGTCCTATAGGCCGGGCCATCCCAAAATCAAAGACAGTGAGCTTCTTCTTCTTGCTGTCAAATGAGCAATTCCTAGTGGTTAAATCGCAATGAATCCACCCAAGATCGGTAAACGCAGCGTGAAACTCGAGCAGTTGGCGAGAAAGGGAAAGGACATCTTCAAATGGGAGTTTCCCCTCTTTTTCTAGCCTGTCTCGTAATGTGGCGGGTAATAGTTCCATGTATAAAATGAGAGCGTTCTTTCCTTCAACGACCCTGGGCATTCCTCCATAAAACTTAACCACATGGGGAACCGATTGAAAACGGTGGAGGAACTCCCGTTCTTTCTCTGCAGTACGAAGAACTCCCTCTTCGTTTATTTTCCCTGCTGCGTAACCCCCGGTCAGTGCATCTTTAAAACGCCAAACTTGTCCATAGGTCCCACTTCCAAGTTTTTGTTTGTCAAATGGCCAACGTTCGATTCTCGTTACGACCCTCTCATTTAACCCTCGCAATGCCCCAGGTTGCAGCGTCCCATCCGCGTTAAGGGCAATCCTCTTTAATCCCACCGTCGCCTCTTTGACGGGACTGAAGGGGCGAAATGTATAATCAACGTAAGGCCACAGCTCCCGCTTCTTAAATGCGCTGGGCTTAAACGGCTTGGGTTGGAGAGGAGGAGGTTTTATGGGCGTAGGTTTTACGGGTGCAGCAGCCATTCGGGCGACGATTTTAAAAGAAGTTGGAGGTAGATTGCAAGGGGTATAATATACAGTTTTTTCTTCACTGGTTTCCCCATGACATTTATATCGGAAATGCCTTATAAGTACTAAAGAATCAGACCTTGGATTTTCTGTGGGATGGCGTGAACGCCTATGGCCGATAAAGCAGTACGAGCTTAAGAAGTTCCTCCCACTCCTTTTCATGAAATTCTTTATCTCCTTCACCTATGGGGTCCTCACCACCATGAAGGATGCGTTCGTCGTGACAGCGAAGGGGGGCGGGGCGGAGGTCATCCCAGTCTTGAAGGGGTGGGTCGTTCTGCCGATCGCTCTGGTGGCCACCCTCGTCTACTCCAAACTGGCCAACTCGTACCGCCGCTCGGTCCTCTTTTACGGCATCATTCTCTTCTTCATGGCCTTCGTGGCCCTCTACGGCTTTGCCCTCTACCCCAACATCGATGCCCTCTCCCCCCATGCATCGGCCGATTGGCTCCTCGAAAAATTGGGGCATGAGAACAGCCACTGGATCTCCATCTACCGGAATTGGATCCAATCGCTCTTCTTCGTAGTCACCGAATTGTGGGGCAGCATCGTGATTTTCCTCCTCTTTTGGGGCTTCGTCAACCACATCTGCAACTTCAATGAGGCGAAGCGGTGCTACAACCTCTTCATCGCCGGCGGCGACCTGGCCCAAATATTCACGGGGCCCCTCGTTTGCTACTTCACAGGCAAGTACGTGGCGGCGGAGTTCGGCTTCGCGCTCCAGGGGCTCGTCTGCTGCGTCCTCTTCTTCGGCGCCATGATCATGACGCTCCATTTCTTCCTCACGCGGCGCGTCCTCAAAGACCCCCGCCTCTATCAGCCCGAGCACCAGCATCAGCCCTTCGATCTAAAGACCAAGCTCTCCCTCCTCGATAGCATCAAATTCATCGCCCGCTCCCCAGCGCTTCGCTACATAGCTGTCATGGTGATCGCCTACGGCCTCACGGTCAACTTGACAGAGGTCACCTGGAAGGCGAATATCAAGCTCGCCTACCCCGATACAGGGGCCTACCAGGGCTTTATGGCGGCGGTCAGCTCCTCGGTCGGCGTCTGCTCCTTCATCATCACGGTCTTCTTCAGTGGCTTTATCATCCGCCGCCTCGGTTGGCTCTTTTGTGCGCAGCTCCCCCCGATTGTGATCGGAGCTACCAGCCTCATCTTCCTCACCCTCTTCCTCAATGCCTCGTGGCTCGGCGCTGCTCCCCTTCTCCTCATCGTCCTCTTCGGCGCCTTCCAAAACGTCTCCACCAAAGTGATGAAATACGCCTTCTTCGATTCGACAAAAGAGATGTCCTATATTCCATTGGATCAAGAGTCGAAAGTGAAGGGAAAGGCGGCCATTGATGTCGTGGGCTCTCGGCTCGGCAAATCGGGCGCCGCCTGGATCCAGATCATCCTCATCCAGATCGTGGGAACGGGCTCCGTCCTCTCCATCACCCATTTCCTACTGCCGATCATCGGCTGCACAGTTCTCTTCTGGATCTTTTCGGTTCGCCAGCTGAACAGGCAGTTCCATTTGCGCAAAGAATCTATTTAACGAGATACGATCCAGTCGACGAGGAGAGAATCGAGCCAATAAAAGCCCTTGTTATCGGCCGATCTGCCTAGATAGCCCATGTGCCCCCCCTTCTTAGTCTTAAAGACCTGCACATTCGAAGGGAGATTGTACTTATCTAGCGAAGAGGACGAAATAATCGGATCGTCTTCAGAGAGGAGGATCTTGCAAGGGATCGCGATATCCCCCACGACGTGGGAGGCGCTGCACTTGTTGTAGTAGTCGTTTGCACTGGAAAATCCGCTGATCGGCGCCGTGTAGATCTGATCGAACTCATAGAGCTTGAGATTGCGAGGGAGGTTGATGGGAGGCAAGTCCTTGAATTTGCCATGCCGATAGTGAACATCAGCTCTCAATAACCTGTAAAAGTACTTCTCATAGATCGCATTCTGCGGCTCGCCCAGCATCAATACGCTTGAGTAGAGCTCCACCGGCGGACTCACGGCAATGACCCCGTCTAGGAAAGGAGGAGCCAATGTGCCCAACTCCCCAGCGAGCTTGAGAACGATGTTGCCGCCGAGGGAAAAGCCGATGAGAATGATGGGCGAATCGGGGTGATCTTTTTTGATGGCCTTGATGCACTCAAACACGTCGTCGCTCCGACCGCTGTGGTAGTTGTGCTTGGCATGCCCTTTTCCTGAGCCGCAGCCCCGCATGTTGTAGCGGACCGTGCGAATGCCGAGCGGCTCAAGGCGCTTGGCCATCCGGACGAGATTGGGCGACTTGTGGGAACCGCAGAGACCGTGAACAAAAAAGACCGTGAGACCAGTCTCCTTCCAGTCACGCGGCGTCGTGATCTCGAGAGAGATCTTGTCCCCATCGGAAAGCGGGATCAATTTTCGCTTGGAGTGGGGCTCAAAGAGAAAACTAAAGACAGAGCTGATGATCGTCTGCTTGTGCGGATCGTCAATGAAAGGGAAAGGATCAAATGGCAATTCCTGACTCAAGACAAACTCCCGCGGCCTCAGCCTGATTGTAGCAGCCCCACGAATATTATTCTCTAATAAACGGAAACCCCTTAACGAGAGGAATGTCATAAAAGAGGACGAGCGATTCCTCCCCCGGGTTGCGCCTTCCGATGCTGGCGTTGGAGATGTGGTAGAAGTGGACCCCTAACCGGTGCCAGTCGGCAAATTGCCAAGCGAGCTCAACGCCCGAGCGAAACTCGAGCGGATAGCCGAGATTTTTCCCCTTTCCCGGCGTGAAATAACCGGCGGCGAAGCCAGGCGCGAAGAGGAGATGGTCGAAGAACAGGAGATCGAAGTTGATTCCGAGATAGCCGTAGAAAGCTCCCTTCGCTGTCGCCATGGCGCCGAGCAGCGGGCGGAATTGCAAATGGCGATTGGGAGACTTGAGAATTTTGAGGAGGAACTTATATTCGATCTCAAATTCAAACGTCCGATATTTTTCCCGATACAAATCGTAAGCGCCAATTCCGAAAGAGAGAAAATCGGGCGGCGGCGTTGCATACACACTCACTAGAGCGAGGAGGAGGCAGATCATTTTGCGCATACTGTCTCAATATATATACAAAAAAGTCAGATCTTGGTAGCCTGTTCTGTCCATTTTGATAACAATCAACAGGAGTCATCCATGAAATTGTCCAAGACCTTCGCCCTTTTGGCGCTCATCGTCCCCACCCTATTATTGGCACAAGAAGACGCGGAGCATGTCGTCGTCGGATCGAGTCCAATGAGTGAAGAAGCTGCTGAACAGATCGCAGCTGAAAAAGCGAAAATGGCCGAAGAGGCTGAATCGGTGGCCACATCGGGCTTTGTTTTCGACCGGTATCCTCCCGTTTATTTTTCGAACTCGCACCACTGGCTCGTCGCCATCCAGGTACTTGATCAAGACAAGTATGCGCTCGAATTGGAAGATGGCGCTCGTTGGAAAATCAACGCCTATGATGGCAGCAAGGCCCTCAATTGGCGCGCGAATGATCCTCTCACCATCACGCAAAACACCCGATGGTTCTCTAATTACAGTTACCGCATTATCAACAAGAGTACCGGATCCAGCGTAGAGGCGAATCTCCATGAAGGCCCTATTGAGAATGGATCTTATACGCGCTACATCATGGCCATCGACTACGACCGAAGAGAGATGACCCTTACCGACAACACCCACTGGGAAGTTTCCATTCTCGACGCCCTGGTTTTCAAAAACTGGCCCCTTTCTCACGCCATCATCATCGGGACAAATAGCGGATGGGACTCAAGCTATGAAGCGCTTCTCATCAACGTGAACAAGAACAACTGCGTCCGCGCAAAACAATTCTAGGAGACACCATGGCTCATGCAGTAAACCATCTTCGTCCCCCTCCGGGCATGCGACTGGCACCCTTGGTACGCGGTTTGGGAGGATCCGTCCGGACCATCACCTTTTTGGCCCTCACCATCCTGACCGCGCTCGTCAGTTCAGCCTTCCTCCCTTGGGAAGCGGCCTTCCTCCTCACGGGAGGCCTAGCTGCGCTCTACGCCATGACCTGCTGCAATAGGAATGATAGAGAAGACGAACGGGACCCAGTCCAACGCGCCTTAGACCAACGCGTTAGACAACAGGCTCCGCCGCAACCCCATTATTACGTCCCGCCGGCTGTATACCAACCGCAACCCCCTCCACCTCCTGTGATTGTCGTCCATCAGCAGCCAGTCCCAGTCTATGCTCCTCCGCGCGCTCCAGCCCCTGAACCAGCTCGCGTTCCAGTAGGTCATGAGGCTGACCGCGTTCCAGTAGGACGTGGACACGCTCCTCAGGAGAGGGAAATCTATTTCGCTGCTTGGGAAGAGCCTGCACATCCCCCGACTCCCAGAGCCGCTCACGTTCCGGTAGGTCGTTCAGGGGTACCTCTGCGAGGCACGGCCGCTGTGGACTTGGCACCCCCGCCGGCACCTCCGGCTCCAGCCAATGCACCTCGCGTTCCCGTAGGTCATGAGGCTGACCGCATTCCCGTAGAACGTGGACACGCTCCTCAAGGGAGAGAAACCTATTTCGCTGACGCTCGGGAAGAGTACCCATATCCCGCGGCTCCCAGAGCCGCTCACGTTCCGGTGGGTCGTGAAGATCGGCGTATAACACGTCCCCCTTCTGAAATGGCACGGCCTCTTCCTGTAACAGATTTCATGCGGCCCTATTTGCAAGCTCATGGCACAGTGCCCACAGCACCTTCCTATGCGCCGCCTCTGCAAGGTATGATGGCACCCGTAAACTTGGCGCCCCCGCCAGCACCAGTGGCTCAACCCCCTGCTCCCGGAGCTGGTCGCGTTCCAGTAGGTCGCGGATAAGGAGATAAAAATATGGCATATCCGTCTCAAGGCGTTTTCGGTCCAGCACGCGTTCCAGTAGGTCGTGAACCGGCGCTTGCACAAAAGGAACCCCGTGTTCGTTTGGAAGAGCTTGCGCAGGCCGTGGAGCAAGTACGAATAGCACGAGCTCCGCGCGTCCCACCCCTACCACCGGCGCGTTCAGTCGGCGTCGCTCGTGTTCCTGTGGGCCATGACCCCAGGAAACCGAGCGAGTGCCAACTCCTTCGTCAGGTGGAACAGCTTGGACCGAGCAAGCGCGAACTCGATGATCAGTTGTACCAGCTTGAATCTCAAGTAGGGCGAATACAGCTCGCAGTCGGCGCTCGCGTTCTAGTGAAACCAGAGCTTGCATTTCTGGATCGTTTGGCAAGCCTTGAACAACAAGTAGAACAACTACAGACCCCACGACCTGCAACCGGCGCTCGCGTTCCGGTAGGTCACGGATAAGGAAATAAAAATATGGCCGCTGTACCTCCAGTCACTTCCAGTCCACCACCGCCCGATCACAGGGATTTCCTAGCACCTCTAGATAAGCCTATTCCCCCCGCGCTTCTTGCAATGCGAGAACCTCTTTGTGGTAGTGGTCGCCGATTCAATGCTTCGCGTGTTGTTGCCCTGGGATCACTCAAAACCGGTGAGGTTAGAGACGTGTCAGAGACAGAGCCTCCACTCATGTCCCCTCATGCGCCTATTCCCGTCACTCCACTCTCGGGGTAGGGATGAAGTGTTGGAGGTGTGCAAAGCCCGTTAGTGAGGCCCCTGTGAAGGTTACCTTTCGCATGGTGTGCCCCCATTGCGGCATCGATCTGCACACCTGCACCAACTGCCGCTACTATATGCCCGGTAAACCCAATGATTGCGCCGTCCCCGGTACCGAGTTCATCCGCGACCGGGAGGCGGCCAATTTTTGCGAAGACTTTAAAGTAAAAATAGATTCTCCCGATCGCAATCAGGACAAAAAAAAGTTCGATTCCCTATTCAAAAAGGACGATTAAATGAAGATATGGCTGTTTTCCCTCATCATTGCGTGTGCAGCGCTCTCAGCTGACATTACGCGCCTTCCCAACGAATTTAGCGTCGTAGAGCGCTTTCTGTCGCTCACTTCAACGTTCGACATCTCCACGGAACTGGAGCCCTTTGCCGTAGCTCGCAAGCGCTTTTTCTCCTTAACCACTACTTTTGATCTGGAAGACAACCATCAGCGCCTCCTCGCTAGCGCCCGTTCCCGCTTTTTCTCGTGGGGAACGATCGCAGATGTGGCCGACCCTGCAGGCAACAAGATTGGGTGGATCGAAGAGGAACTCTTCCGCATCCTCCCCTGGTCCGAATACAAAGTATTCAACCAAGAAAACCGCCTTGTCGCCATCGCCAAGATGAACTTTTGGGGCACCGAGTTCGAACTCTACCACCCCGATCATACCAGTGAAGTCTACGCGACGATCTCTCGCCCCTTCTTCCGCTGTTGCCGCGACTACTGGACTGTGAAGATCAAAAATTACGATATCTTTGAACAGAAGATCATCGACCCGCGCCTCCTCGTGATCCTAGCCATCTATCAGACAGACAAAGACGCGCGCGACCGCTACCGCAGAGAAGTGATCGATCAACTCCTCCGCGATCAAAATTACAATGATGGCGTTCCAGCATATTAATTAACTCTTGATTTTTGAGATTTGATTTTTTATATCGACATTATGTGGGATCGTATTTGGGATTTCTTCACTGACTCGATGATGGCGCTTTTTATGCCATTGGTCTGCTCCTACTTCGCTCTCTCCACTAGCCTCTTCTTCAACGTCTCGGCCCGCGATGCAAAAGGGCTTGAATGGATCGGCAATCAGCTCCTCTCTCCCATCCAGTATCTCATGGATGGAAGAGAGGCAGTGCAAAGGCCCGATGGCACTTGGGATTTTGTGCAGAGGTTCAACTACCAGGACCGCTTTTGGATCAAGGCGACGGCGAGTGTCTTCGCCCTGCCTCCGAGCGCCACTCTCGGTACGGCGGTGAAGGTGTTGAGTTTCGCCAGCCAATCCACCCGCGAGCGTTTCAGAGAGCTCACAGCAGCTAAACAGTCGACAAAAGTCCGCTCCAACCTGGAAAAATACCAAAAATTGGGACTCAAGATCGGGGGGCATGCAGAATTCCAGCCCTCACTGGGATTCAAACGGCGCCCCGGCGACGAATCGACTCTTGCCCTGGAGAAGAGGGCCTTGAGCGACGTCATAGAGCTCTTAAATGGAGCCAAGATCCCCTGGTGGGTCGATTGCGGCACCTGCGTGGGCGCCTATCGCTACGGCGGTGTGGTCCCTTGGGACGGCGACATCGATCTCGCTGTCCTCATCGACGACTTTGAAAACGTCCGATCCACCCTCAATCAACTCGATCCGAGTAAATACCTGGTGCAAGACTGGTCTACGAGGGACCATCCCAACAGCTACATCAAAGTCTTCATCCGAGAGAGCGGCACCATGATCGACATCTACCACTTCAATATCTTGCCCGAGTCGAAAGAGCTCCAGTTCATTTTTTCCCTCGAAAGCAATATGTTTTTCCCCGAATGGTTCAAGGTCCGAGAGAGGCGCTTTAAGGCCCCCGTCGCATTTGACACTGTGTTCCCACTGAAAGAGGCCCAATTCGACGGCATCAAGGTTTTCGTCCCCCACGACACTAAGAAATATCTCCAAAGAATCTATGGCGATAATCTCGACCCCGTTAAAGTCTACGACCCCTCCACCGGTCACTACGAGAAGGACCTCTCCCATCCCTACTGGCAACGGGCATATGCCCATTGATTCATTTTCCTCTGCTCTGTACAATAGCTTGCTATGTCTGAAAAAAAAGCATTAACTGGTTCCATGATCGCGCTCATCAACGTCTGCGCGATTTGCAACATTAAAAATTTTCCGTTGCTCGCTGAGTATGGCCTCTCGATCCTCGTCTTTTTGGCCCTCTCGGCCCTCTTTTTTTTCATTCCGGTAGCGCTCGTCTCCTCGGAGCTCGCCTCTGGCTGGCCTGAGAAGGGGGTCTACACATGGGTGAAAGAGGCTCTGGGCGACCGCTTTGGGTTTCTCGCCATCTGGCTCGAGTGGATTGAAAACGTGATCTGGTACCCCACCATCCTCTCCTTCATCGTCGCCACCTTCGCCTATATTTTCAATCCGGAGCTCGCCAACAATAAACTCTACGTCATGTCGGCCATTCTGATCACTTTTTGGACCGTCACTTTTGTCAACTTCCTGGGGATGCGCGTCTCTGGCTGGATTAGCACGATTACGGCGCTTCTAGGCACGATCGTACCCATTATTCTGATCATTTTTCTCGGCGCTGTCTGGATTTTCAGCGGCCAGCCCCTCCACATCACCTTCACTTGGAAAGCCCTCGTCCCCGACCTCACCTCGATCAACCAGCTCGTCCTCCTCTCAGGAGTCCTCCTCGGCCTGGCTGGCATGGAGATGTCGGCCGTCCATGCCAAAGAGGTCCGCAACCCACAGCGCGACTATCCGCGCGGCATCCTCCTCTCGGCCATTTTCATCCTCCTCTTTTCGACCTTGGGCGCCCTCGCCATCGCCGCCATCGTCCCCAACTCTGAGATCCAGCTCGCCTCAGGCGGTATGGAGGCCTTCCGTTACCTCTTCAATGCCTTCCACATGCCGTGGGCCGTTCCCCTCATCGCTGCGGTCACCACTTTTGGCGCCCTTGGGATGATGAGCACCTGGATTGTGGGCCCCAGCCGCGGCCTCTTCGCCACCGTCGATCACGGCCATCTGCCGCCCCTCTTCCACAAAGCCAACTCGCAAAACATGCCGACCAACATCCTCATCACGCAAGCCATCATTGTGACCATCCTCTCGCTCGTCTTCCTCTTCATGCCCTCGGTCAACAGCTCTTACTGGGCCCTGGTCGCCCTCTCCTCGCTTCTCTACATGCTGATGTATATTCTCATGTTTATCACTGGCCTTGTCTTGCGCTACAAACACCCCAACGTGCACCGCGCCTTCAAGATCCCCTACGGCAATGTGGGCATCTGGGTGGTCTCCCTCTTCGGCATCTTCGGCGCAGCGTTCGGAGTCGTGATCAGTTTCTTTCCTCCGAGCCAGATCGATACGGGCAAGCTCATTATTCTCGAGACTTTTCTCATCGG
The DNA here is from genome assembly GCA_035479435.1 of Chlamydiales bacterium. Taxonomy (GTDB): domain Bacteria; phylum Chlamydiota; class Chlamydiia; order Chlamydiales; family SM23-39; genus REEB52. The sequence continues at coordinate 1,576 of DATIIR010000030.1, read as the reverse complement.
CGCAACCCTGATTTTCTGCGCTGCACCGCTCCTCATCTTCGCCTGCCGCAAACCCCACTGGCTCAAGAAACAATAAAACTAGCCCCTTTCTTCAGTATGGTTTCGCCACTCAATGCGGCGTAGAGGGCTCTCCTTAAAGGCGGCAGGGAGGGTATCTAAAAACGCCCCTTTCAGCACGAGTTCTTCTAATTTCTCATACCCATTTGGGCTCCGGAAACAAATGGGAACAAAACGGAGCTCCAGTGCCTCAAAGTTCAATCTACGAATCGGGGGAACAACTGCGTCGTTAAATAAAGCAACAACACCGACGACCGATCTGGGCTGTTTGAGTTCTTCCGGCGGGTTAAAAACCCCTTGCCGCACCCACTCTGCAAAAATAGCCCCTGCCATCCGATGGACACCCATGTAGGATTCGATCAATCGATTTAAGAGAGGGTAATCTGGCTTTTTGGGAATTCTATGTCCAATGAGAGCGCAAATGAGACTGTAAGACTTCCTCTTGTCCCCTTTGTGAGGCAGGGTAAAAGAGGCCTTCTTGTACTGTTTGGCCTCTTCAGAGGCCAAAGTCAAGGTGCGTGGATCGGGGGGACTTGTCTGGAGGTCTACCCCGGGGCGTCGCGCTTGGAATTCTGTACAAGATAAAGCGTCGAGACAAAAGCAACCTGTGACATTGAGCTTCTTTAAGCGGGGGCAAGTTTGCCAAATCTGAAGCAGTCCCCTACGCGTGATGTAACTGTCCGACAGGTCCAGATCCTCTAGGCAAGGCATCTTCGGTAGCCCCTGCAGAGCTTCATCAGTCACAGCCATCCCAATCAGATGCAATTTCCGTAAATGGGGCCATTTGATTTCGGTGTGGTGGAGTAATTTTTCAAGATCTCTCGCTCTAACAGCTCTTAAGTTTTTCAAAGTCAAACTCCTCAACCCGCTCAATGATCGCAGAGGATGGAGCTCAAATGGCTCTTGGCTGTCATGAAAATGGACCCGTTCGAGAGCTGGAAATCGAGCCGCAATGCTCTCTAAAACACCGGCTCGAACAAGACCGCTGAAATGGATCCCCTTAAGCCGCGTTCCCAAAGAATCATCGCTATTGCGATATCCGTTGTCATAAAGAGCAGAGCCATCGGGCAACTCTTTTGCATCTGGGAAAAACTTCTCCATCACCCTTTTGTTCAAGATCTCTTTTTCAGCACCCACAGATTCCGGCGGCTCCACGTCGCGCAGCATCCGTCCCATCGGCCCTGAAGTCTGTTTCCCCGCTGCAGTGACAGGCCTCTCTCCCCTCGAGCGCCCCCGCCCCACAAGCCTAGCTGGCATGGCGGACCCAACCGAAGCTCTGACTGAAGGGCGAGCAGAGGCAATAGATCGGGAGCTCCTCTCCACCTTGGCCGCAGTCCCCGCCTGCCTAGCCGAAGCCGACAGAGTCGCAGCACGTAACGGCGCCTTGACTGGAGGGCGAGTGGGAGTAATAGATCGAACCCTCTCCACCTTGGCCACAGTCCCCGTCCGCCTAGCCGAAGCCGACGGAGTCACAGCGCGTAACGGCGCCTTGGCTGATCGAGACCTCTCCATCCCTTTG
>DATIIR010000029.1:0-6517 GCA_035479435.1 Chlamydiales bacterium | reverse complement strand
TCTTTGTTCATATCCTTAGCAAATGAACTTATAATTTCATCAACATATTTTTCATAAGGTGCTGGCTTGTCTCCCCTTGCACTAATCGCGCATGCAGAGAACAGAAAAACCAATAAAACAAGAAAAAAACTAACGAACTTTTCCATTATAAAAACCGTAATTAGAACCTAAATCATCAATAGATTTGACTACCACTCCTCGATAAGTCCCACCTAAAAAAGCGTGATCAGCCATGAAAAAACTTCTTTCACTCCACTTGGATGTGCAAGGGACGAATCTTATATCACAATCACTATGCCCGAAACACATTTCTCAAATAGTGCGAGAGTTTCGACGTGATTGGTGCCGGGAAAGAGAAGGTAGCCGGCGGCGTCTTTGAGTCTCCATCCGTGGGCTAGGAGTTGGTGGTAGTCGCGCTTAAAACTCTCAAAGCTGCAACTGATGTAGATGAGCTGGGGGGCGGAGAGGCGGGGGAGGAGCTCTGGATCGAGGCCTTTGCGGGGTGGGTCGACGATGATGAGATCATAGGTGGTGAGGGGAGCCTCTTTGGCATCGGTGGGGTAGTAGGTGATGTTGGGCTTGGCGGCTTGGTTGTAGGAGAGGTGCGCGAAGGGGTTGTTCTCAACGAGGGTGATCTCTTTGGCTTTGGAGGCGAGGGTGAGGCCGATGGCGCCGACGCCAGCGTAGAGTTCGAGGATGCGGGTGTTAGGAGGTGTCCAGCTTTCGATTTGGCGAAGCATGAGCTCGAAGAGGGGGAGGTGCGTTTGCGAAAAGGCGCCAGGATGGAAGGGAACGGGAGTGGAGTTGAGCGTTTGCCAGAGAAAGGGCTCTCCCTGGATGAGCTGGAAGGTGGAGCCGAGAATGGTGTTGGTGGATTTAGGTTGATGGTTCAACCAGATGGAGTGCCAAAGGTCGTGGGTGGAGAGGGTGTCGAGAAGGGGTTGAAGATTGTGGGTGTCGTTGATGATGAGGGTGAGTTGGACGAGAGATGTGGCGCGGTCGACAAAAAATTGGGCGTAGCGAAGGGTGCCGGTTGCGGTGGCTTCGGAGTAGGCGGAGAGATTGTGGAGGGTCATGGCTTGCTGAAGAAGGTGCGCGGCGCGGTTGATGGCGGGATGGTGGACAAGACAGTGGGGAATGGGGATGACGTCGTGGGTGTTTCGCTTGAAAAGACCGATTTGCGGGCCAGGACGGATGGCGAGCTTGGCTTTGTAGCGCGTTTGCGAGAAGCCAAGGGTGTGAAGGGTTGGCTTGAGAGGGGCGAAAAGGGTGAGCGCTTCTTGCCAAATCGGGGGATCGAGCGTGGCGTGCGTGCAGCCAGAACAGAGAGAGAAATGGGGACATGTGGAAGGGTTGTTCATAAGCTGTTCACAAGTTGTTCAAGGATTGTCGACAAAGGGGGTCGTTGTTGACAAGTGGGAGGTTGTGAACAGGTTGCTGACAAGTTATGAACCATTTTTTTCTCCTATTGGGCTCCCCTATTCTATCAACATTCCCACAGAAACAGAAGAAGAGGAATATTCTATATAGATAGATAAATATTACTAGGAGGCTGTGGAGCGAAAAGCTATACTGGTGGACTATGGATCCTTTTTTCTCCCTAAAGCGATTCGCTCATAAAGCTCTCTGGAAAGAGGGCGAACCGGTCTGGTCTCCCCTAGCAGCGTTAAGTAAATATTTGAGTGAAAAAAAAAGTTGGCAGATCGAGATTGCTATTCCTAAAGGTGTCTTTCTAGAGAGACCAGAGGAGATCGCGATCGGTAAAGGGACGATCATCGAGCCGGGAGTCTATATTCAGGGGCCGTGCGTGATCGGAGAGGGGTGCGTCATCCGCCATGGGGCCTACTTGAGAGATGGGGTCATTTGTGGCGACCATTGCCAAATCGGCCATAGTAGCGAGATCAAACACTCGATTTTGCTCGACTACGCGTGCGCGACCCACTTTGTCTACGTGGGCGATTCGATTTTAGGCAATGAGGTCAATTTGGGCGCGGGTGTGAAGTGCGCCAATCTGAGATTGGATCGACGCGATGTTTCGGTGTGGGTTGAGGGAGAAAGGGTCAAGACGGGACTGAGAAAGTTCGGCTGTATCGTGGGCGATCGGGTCCAAATCGGATGCAATTCCGTTTTGAATCCAGGTACGCTGGTGGGGATGGAGAGCGTCTCCCACCCTTTGATGAACCTGAGTGGATCGATTCCTCCCCGCAGCCAAGTGACTCGGGAAGGGGTAAAGCCCATTGAACCTCAAATTTTAGAGAAGCTCCTATGGCAATCGAAGACTATCGCGCTCGCGTAGAGACGGCCATGGGCCGTTTCATCGAGGAGCTGGGAGAAAAAAACGGGCTTCGCGACGCGTGTGAATATGCGCTGATGAACGGCGGAAAGCGGCTCCGCCCGATTCTCGTGTTGATGATCGGCGAGGCGTTGGGCAAGGGGCTCGATGTGATGCCGGTTGCCTTGAGCGTCGAATTTTTCCACACCGCTTCCTTGATCGCCGATGATCTCCCCTGCATGGACAACGACGATGTGCGGAGAAATCGCCCCTCTCTGCATAAAGCCGTAGGAGAAAGTGTCGCGATCTTGGCGAGCTACGCATTGATCGCGGAAGGGTATGGAGGCATCTATCGGAATGGCTCTGTCAAGAATGCCACCGTACTCTGTCTAGAAGCAGCGACCCGTTGCGCAGGCATACGGGGCGCCACCAACGGCCAGTTCCTCGATCTTTACCCTCCCAGCGCAAGTCTGGAGTCAATCCAAAAGATCATCTACCAAAAGACAGTGACGCTCTTTGAGATCTCGTTTGTGTTTGGTTGGCTCTTTGGCGGCGGAGAGGAGGAGAAGTTGAAGCAGGTGCAGATGTGCGCCTACCATTTGGGAATGGCGTTTCAGATAGCCGACGATCTGCTCGACAATCTGCAAGATGCGGAGCAGGAGAGCGCCATCAATATCGTCGCAGCGTGCGGTAGGGAAAAGGCGCTGGCCCTTTTTGAGGCGGAAATGTTCGCCTTCACGGCGTCTTTGAAAGAGTTGGGGCTCTGGACCGAGCCGTTCCAAGAAGTAGTAGAGTGGCTCTGGCGCTATAGTACGCCAGAGCCTGTCAGAGTTTAGACGCCTGCGGGCGCTTCGACGGGCTTTTTAGCCGCGGCGAGCTTGGCGTGGATCGCCTTTTCGATCTCGTCGACCATCTTAGGATTGTTTTTCAAATCTTCGCGGGCCGCTTCTCGTCCTTGTCCCAAGCGGTGCGATTGGTAGCTAAACCAAGTCCCCTTCTTCTCGATGATGCCACACTCGACGCCGACGTCGAGGAGTGAACCGATATGGGAAATCCCCTCGTTGAAAAGGATGTCGAATTCAGCGGATTGGAAAGGAGGCGCGCATTTGTTTTTAACGACCTTCACTTTCACGCGAGAACCAATATCGGCGGCGGCGGCATCGTTGGCTTTGATGCCAGTGAGGCGGCGAATGTCGAGCCGGATCGAGGCGTAGAATTTGAGCGCCCTGCCCCCCGTGGTCGTCTCGGGATTGCCAAACATGACGCCGATTTTTTCGCGGATCTGGTTGATGAAAATGGCGCACGTATTGCTGCGTGAAAGCGTGGCGGTGAGTTTTCGGAGCGCTTGCGACATCATGCGCGCCTGCAGACCCATGAATTGATCGCCGATCTCCCCTTCGAGTTCCGATTTGGGGACGAGGGCGGCGACCGAGTCGATGACGATCACGTCAACCGCGTTGGAGCGGGCGAGCATTTCGGCGATGTTGAGCGCCTCTTCGCCGTTGTCGGGCTGCGAGATCATCAGATCGTCGATGTTGACGCCGATTTTGGCCGCATAGACAGGATCGAGGGCGTGTTCTGCATCGATGTAGGCGGCAAGTCCTCCCGTTTTTTGCGCGTTGGCGACGATGTGGGTGGCGAGGGTCGATTTACCTGATGATTCGGGGCCGAAGATCTCGACGATACGGCCGCGGGGCACGCCGCCGATGCCGAGAGCGATGTCGAGGGCGATGGCTCCCGTCTTAATGACGCTGATCCCATGTGTCGCTGCAGAGTGTTTGCCGAGAGCCATGATGGCCCCCTCTCCAAATTGCTTCTGGATGTGGGAAATGGCAAGTTCAAGTGCCTTCTTTTTGCTGGTGTCGGGTTGCTGACTCATAAATTCCTCCTGAGAATGTTCTATTCATTAGCATGAAAGCTCTTTTTCTTCTCGTCAAGGCAGAAAAATTTATGTATAGGGAAGAAAAAAGGGATGGAAATGATCTTAGCTGGCGACATCGGAGGGACGAACACCCGTTTGGCCCTGTTCGAGAAGGGAAAGAGGGTCTCGCAAGAGAGAAAATTCCCCAGCCACAAATACAAAGGCCTCGAAGAGATCGTCGCTGAATTTCTCCAGACAGAAAAAGGGAAGGTGGAGAGAGCGTGCTTTGGTGTTGCGGGGCCTGTGCGGAACGGGGTTTGCAAGACGACCAATATTCCTTGGATCATCGACGCTGCGAAGTTGGCCAAAGCGGTCCATATCCCCTCCGTCCATTTACTGAACGATCTTGAGGCCAATGCGTATGGACTCCAAGTATTGCAACCCGAGGACCTCTATCTTCTGAACCCGGGCGAAAAGCAAAAGGGAAATCGGGCGCTGATCGCCGCTGGCACGGGGCTTGGGGAGGCGGGACTTTTTTGGGATGGGAAGACGCACCATCCGTTTGCGTGTGAAGGGGGGCATGCCGATTTCGGGCCGCGCAACGAGGCGGAGATCGAGCTGTTTCTCTATCTGAAGAAGAAATTTGGCCATGTCTCGTGTGAACGGGTCGTTTCGGGGCCTGGACTCCACTCCATTTTCCAGTTTTTGGTCGATACGGGGAAGGAGACTTTGTCCCGAGAGGTGAAAGAGGAGATGGAGAAGCGCGATCCCTCGAAGGTGATTTCAGATTGGGGGAGCCGCGGCAAGGATGGGGCTTGTGTTCGGGCGGTCGACTGGTTTGTGTCGATGTATGGCGCTGAGGCGGGGAACTTGGCCTTAAAATTTCTCTCTTTGGGGGGATTTTATGTGGGCGGCGGCATTGCGCCTCATATTGTTGAGAAGATGAAACAGGGAACTTTTCTCTCGTCGTTTGCCGATAAGGGGCGATTTCATCAGCTCCTCCTGTCGATTCCGATCTGGATTGTGTTGAACGACAATGCAGCCCTTCTCGGAGCTGCTTTTTACGCAGACAAAAAAAAAGGGCCGGTTTTCACCGGCCCCTGAATCGAATCAGCTAGATCTACTCAGCTTAGAAAGTGAGTGAGAACTGTGCTGTCAAACCTTGTGTATACAAGTTGCCATTTGGCATTGTGCTGTTCAACTGCATGACGTCATCATCGAAGTGACGGAACATGTTTTGGTCGAAGAACACTTGGAACTCATAACCGAGCATAACATCTGTATACCAGTTGTTGCAATCCCAATAGGTGCCCCAGCCGAATCCCAATTGGATGTCGAAGTGGGTTCTAACCGTATTGTGTTTGCTCTGATGGACGTGGATAGCTGGGAATCCTGTAGCCCCTTCAGTTGCCGAAGCTAGAGCGACAGCAGTCTCAGCAGATGAGAGTTTCGTATATCTCGTGAAGAGAATATCCGCCTCGCTGCATCCAAACATTCTGAAGCCTTGTCCGATCATCCAGTTGGTATCTAGACCTGTCTTTACACCGACGCCCCAGTTATGGGTGTTGGCGAACACGTTGACTTCTCTTGAGTCAGCAGCGTCACTATCAAAGCTTTGGGCTTCATAAGTGACGTGGTAGTGTTGGCGGATGAAGGCAGCTCTCGCACCAAAGTTGGGGCGAACAGTCAACTTCGTTCCAACATAGCACCAACGACCCAAGTCTAGGTCGACGATATCCATGTTCATTTTCCACTTCGCATCGGCTGAATTAAAGAACATCTCCGCGTCCAACATATCAGGCGTGGCAGAAGTGTTTTCACCAGGAACTCCCCACAGCGGTAGAATCTTTTGCGTAGTAGTGGCAGCAGTGGAAGTATCAGCAACAGAGGCGCTGTTGTGATTTTTCGTATGGAACCAGGTATACTCAGCGTGCACATCCCAGTTGTCATAGTCAAAATAACCACCGAAGCCAATTTTAAAGCCTGGCTTGTAGTTAAAGTCCATGTCAACTACGTTGGCGTCGATTGAATCTTCGACTAGGTCTGGGCCAGAAAGCGTAGTATTGTCCACGATAGCAAACTCGAGGTTATCTTCAAGTGGTTGCCAGTAGATGAAGCTAGCATCAAATGAGAGATCCCATGGGCATCTGGTTTGAACGCGAGCTGGATAGTTATAAGCAGCATTCAAAACAGGTACTGGCCAAGGAGGGCAGCAGGTTGCAGGTGCTGGTGGGCACAGTTGCGTTGGTGGGCATGGTTGTGGGCAAGGTGGAGGACACGCCTTTGGCTTGCACTCTGGTTTTTGGCACGACTTGGGCGCGGCCTGCTCGTTTCTAACAGCAGTACTTGCCTTCGGTGCTTGGACCTCTACTTGTTGGCCAAAT
>DATIIR010000028.1:0-4734 GCA_035479435.1 Chlamydiales bacterium | reverse complement strand
GTCACGTTCGTTGTGACATTCGCTGGAGAGATTACATTGAGACGGCCCGCCTGAATCGTCGTCGTGTTGTAAGTGCTCGAGGCGGTCAGGGTAAAAGTTCCCGATCCTTGTTTTACGATCGATCCGCCAGCACCCGTGATGATCCCCGAAAACGTCGTACTTGTATTATCCCCCCCTAAAGTGAGCTGAGCCGCTCCCAAAGACAGCGTTCCTGACCCGAGAAGAGATCCGATGGTTTGGTTATTGCCATTTAAAGTGAGATTCGAAACGAGATTCACTTGCGAAGAGGAAGACAAGATATTTGCCGTAGTTGTCGAAACTGTGCCCGTGGAAATGAGAGTCTGGCCTCCATATGTATTTTGAGTGGACCCGCTCAAGGTCCAATTTCCCGCTCCCAGTTTCACGATCGACCCGGTAGCACCAGTGATTGTTCCTGAAAAATTCGTGTCCGTATTGTCCCCTCCCAAAGTGAGCTGGGCCGCTCCTAAAGACACCGTCCCTGATCCGAGGAGAGATCCGATGGTTTGATTGTTTCCATTTAACACCAAATTCGAAACAAGGTTCACTTGCGAGGCGGAGGAGAGGACATTTGCCGTGGTGGTTGAAAGAGTGCCTGCGGAAATAACCGTTTGTCCCCCATAAGTATTCGGAGAGCTTCCGCTGAAGGTGAAAGTTCCAGCATCTGTTTTTTGAATCGATCCGGAAGCGCCCGTTATGACACCTGGATATGTAAAAGTATTCCCTGTCGGCACATCCACGATAAGCGTCTTGTTGGCGGCGAGGGTGATCGCTCTTGGCGAGGCCGTAACATTGGCAGCTGTTTGCTAGGTGGAAGTGCTAGTGACGCTGATGCCCGTACTTGTCTGCCCTAAAGACGCGTCGCTGTTGATGATCAAAGTCCCCCCATTGAGAGTTGTGCCCCCCGAATAGGCATTCGATCCGGATAGAGTCAAACTCGAGGTCCCGATCTTTGTGAGCGAGCCTGCGCCAGAAATCACTCCGTCATAATTGAGATTGTTGTCTCCAGTCGCATTGAAAATGATCGCCTGACCACTTGCAACGCTCATAGGCCTGGCAGAGGTGGTAAAGCTCGCAGTAGGCTGTATAGTGGCAGTAGCGGTGACGCTAATGCTCGTACTCGCTTGTCCCATGGACGCATCCGCATTGATGGCTAAAGTTCCTCCATTGAGAACAGTTCCCCCCGCGTACGTGTTTGATCCAGATAAAGTCAATGTTCCTGTGCCGGAGAGGGTGACTATCAGCCCTTCTCCGATTCCGGCTGTCGTCCCCGAACTTCCAGTTAATGTATTCGAGTTATCGTCGCCAATCGAGTCGCTGATTTGAATCGAATCATTGGCAGAAACGGGAGAAAAGGTGATAGAGCCGAAAGCAGATGAGGAGTTGGTTGCGATAAAAATTCCACTGCTTGCTCCGACTCCCCCCGAAGCGGCGCCTCCGCCGGCCGCACCTCCACTTGCATTTCCTCCTCCCATTGTGATTGAAGTGCTTCCGCTTGCTTGAATGATTAAGCTTCCCCCTCCACCGCCAGCGCTGGATTGATTTAAGAAGATCGATCCTCCAAGCCCCGCCCCTCCTCCACCGGCATTTGTTCCACCATCTCCTGCTCCTCCTCCGCCATCTCCTGCTCCTCCTCCGGGACCTCCTAATGAAGTGAAGGGAGCGCTGCTAAGATTTGACCCTCTTCCGCCACCGCCGCCGCCAAATCCTCCTGATGATGAAGGGTCCAAATTGCCTAGCCCTCCACCCCCGCCTCCTCCAAATCCTCCTTGAAATATTGTGGGAAATGATGGGCCACTGGGATTACCCCCCCCTCCGCCACCACCAAATCCACCTAAGGTGGTCTCCCCAAAAAGTATAAAGCCAGTAGAACCCCCCGCGCCTCCTCCATATCCTCCATCCCCACCGTCAGCTTGCTGGCTGGCGACATTCGCACCGCCAATTCCACCGCCAGCCCCCGCTGTGGGGCGAGGGGAAAATGAACCTCCAAATCCGCCGCCACCACCACCGCCGCTGGCGCCTCCCGCCCCTCCTCCTCCAGCGCTACCACCTCCGGCAGCTCCTAAAGCGGCGCCCGCGTTTCCTGCACTGGCGGAACTGATGTGTCCCTCTCCCCCAGCAGCGTTATTTCCACCCGGCACTCCAATGCCCCCCCACCCCCGCAGCCAGCGAATGATGTGGAGGAAGTTCCGGTATCCAAGTGTCCGGAACTTCCTCCGATTGAGCCAATCCCCCCGCCGCCTGCTCCACTAGAGAACCCGCTTCCGGAAGGTGCAAAAGACTCTCCGCCAGCTCCCTTATATAATCCACCTCCGCCGCCTCCAAGCGTGTTGCCGGTCCCAGCAGCTCCTCCCCCCCCTCCGATCGAGGAATTGTTCGAAAAATTCACATTTGACAATGTGACTGTTGCACTATCAATGAATAGGGCGCCTCCTGCACCCATCCCTCCGCCGCCTCCCGGCTTTCCTCCCGTTCCTCCGGTCGCATTGCAATTAGCAAGAGTCATATTTTGCAACGAAATTGTCCCTTGCCTTGCGAAAAATCCGGGGTACGTATTAGTTCCATTAACCGTTATATTGTTAGAGGTGCTCGTATTCACCCCATTAATCGTTAAATGATTAGCTCCGTTCAAATTCAACAAGGGAAGGATTCCAGCCAAGGTAATCGTATTTTGAATTGGAATGGCAAATACGATGCTATGTGTGCCTGTCGCAGTTTGATTGATTTGATTGATACAATAGCGAAGATCGCCTGTGGTTACTGTCCCCGATCCTGTAGATAGATTCGAATCGGTATTCACGTTCACGGTAAACACGGTCGCGTAGCTGAGTTGTATGAAGCACAAAAAAATACAGGTTTTTATGTACATAGGATTAAAAATATTTCGCTTTGAACCCGCCCAAAGGCCGATTCTTGAATCACTTTGGGTATATACACTGAACTCAAAACTCAGGTTAAAAATATTTTCCAAATTGCGCTTGCGCTTGGCCGGAAACATAACCAGAGAAAAATTCTCCGCTCCCTACAATGCTTCCAAAGCAGCCATTGTTCCCTTTCACCATTGCTTCAAATCCAAGGGTCAAAAGATTTTGCCTTCGAGTAAAGATATCTAAAGTATACGAGCCGGCCTGGTTCACGATAGCCGCGGTAAATCCTGTTGTTTGAAAAGGTGTTTGATTCACATAAGACACAGCCTCTTTTAACACACAGTAGCCCCAAGAGCGATCGAGATATTGGTAGGCTTTCAATCCCACTTCACTGCGAAGAAAATAGGAGATTTTTGACTTGACCCTCATAGCGAGGATTTCAGATTGGCCTTTTTCCTTGTATCCTTTTTCCCAATTCACAATGAAATCAAACATCGCGAATGGTGCAAAGATATTCCAATGAAAACGAGAGTCTTGATAATTATAGCCGAATGCCAAATGAGGGGTTAATTGGTAGCTTCTATGCGAGCTGTAATAGGTCTCCATAAATCCCGGAAAGGCGACGCGCCTTTGCCCTTGATTTTGATTCGCGGTAGCGAAAAACCCCGGTTCTATATATGCGTTCAAAAAATCGGCCGATCCATAAAACCCTAGAAAATAGGAGTTGACTCCACCGGTTCCCAAACTTTCTTTAAACCGAAGAGAGGTTCGCGCATATCCGAAAGCCGCGCCTGCAAATCCATTTTGCAAAGCAAGGGAATCGCAGCTAACGAGCGCGCCTTCTGAATTAAAGTAAAAGCCGGGCAGTTGGCTTTGCTCATCTTGCGCGGCGAAATTTCCAAAGCCATTTACCCATATGCAATAATCGTCTTTCTGCATCTCGGCCGCTTTCCGTATGCTTCCTTCAGGCAAATTTTCAGATACATCTTCAGAGACGTCTTCAGCCGTTGCCAAATGGCTATTGAATCGATTGAAAACGGCAGTCAGTTCAGGAGCGGCAGAAAATTTTTGAAGATTATTTTGCATCAGACGTTCGATCCGGTACATAGACAGCCTGGAGTCGATCGTTTGCCCAAAAGAGTAAATCACATTGGCAGTCGTAAAAAAATCAAATCCATTTCTTGCGGGATTGATTGCATCCAGAGCCATCGCCTGCTCGTCAAATGGAAGTGATAACAAAGTAAACAAAACATACGCATAATCTGGATTGAATTGAAAAGAGTTGAGATAGTTAGCCAATGCAGCTTCATTGCCTTGAAATTGTGAGAGGTTAAACGTTGAGATCGCGAAGAGATCCAGCGCCGCAAAGGTTGCACCATATACTACGACAGGGAAAAATCCGGGCATTGGTGGAGATAATACAAGCGTATTAAAAGTGCCTGTGACACCTCCTGTCGCAGTTAAGAACACCAGATGGAGAGGCGTTGTGTAGGAACCTGGGTCTACTGTCGCATGCAATGTACCGGAAAGGCTTGCCGAGCCGGGAGCCCCGCTGATTGCAATGATTGAAGTGGACGTCGGATTGATTTCGATATTTGTTGTGGACCCAGAGTCCAAAGTTAACGGCCCGTTGATGATGGATAGGGTTCCGATCGATGTCCCCGGTGTGATCGCTCCTGAGGCATTGATATGAACGCTTCCTGTAATTGTTCCCGTGCCTCCTAATGTTCCTCCACTTGCAGTCACGTTCGTTGTGACATTCGCTGGAGAGATTACATTGAGACGGCCCGCCTGAATCGTCGTCGTGTTGTAAGTGCTCGAGGCGGTCAGGGTAAAAGTTCCCGATCCT
>DATIIR010000027.1:0-7414 GCA_035479435.1 Chlamydiales bacterium | reverse complement strand
TCCGAGCTCGTCTACCATTGCCAGCTCTCCGACGTGCAACTCGAACTCTACAAGTCGTACGCCGCCTCGGCCCGCGACGAACTGGTCAAACTCGTCGAGAGGGACGGTTTCGACAAAGTGCAGATCCACGTCTTGGCGACCCTCACACGCCTCAAACAGATCTGCTGCCACCCAGCCATTTTCGCGAAAGAGAAGGCCGAAGCGGGAGACTCATCGAAATACGACATGCTCCTCGAGCTGCTCCAGACACTGGTCGAGAGCAACCACAAGACCGTTATTTTCAGCCAATATACCCGCATGCTCCAGATTATGCGCGAAGACTTTGAGCAGCGAGGCATTCCATTCTCCTATCTCGATGGCAGCACGAAAAACCGCCTTGAGATTGTGAAAGAGTTCAATGAAAATGCCAAAATACCCGTATTCCTCGTCTCGCTCAAAGCGGGAGGTACGGGACTCAACCTTGTCGGCGCCGACACCGTCATCCATTACGACATGTGGTGGAACCCCGCAGTGGAAAACCAAGCCACTGACCGCGTCCACCGCATCGGTCAGAAAAATAGTGTTTCATCCTACAAGCTCATCACCTTGAATACCATTGAGGAAAAGATCGTAGAAATGCAGCGGCGCAAAAAAGGATTGGTCAAGAAAGTCGTGAGTTGCGATGATGAAGCAATTGCTAAGTTAACTTGGGAAGATGTTCTAGAACTATTGCAGACTTGAAAATATGAATAAAACCGCAGATCAGGCCTTACAAACTCTCAAACAACTCCGCGAGATCGTCAGGAAGCGCATCCATCGACTCTCCGGCATCTTTTCGAGCGACATTGGGATCGACTTGGGAACGGCGAACACCCTTGTCTATGTCCGCGGCAAGGGGATTGTCCTCGCCGAGCCATCGGTCGTGGCCGTCGACTCGCTCACCAACGAAGTGCTCGCAGTCGGGCACAAGGCGAAGGCGATGCTTGGCAAGACGCCGCGCAAGATCCACGCCGTTCGCCCTATGAAAGACGGTGTGATCGCCGACTTTGAGATTGCCGAAGGGATGCTCAAAGCCCTCATCAAGCGCGTCACCCCGACCCGCAGTCTTTTCCGTCCCCGCATCCTCATCGCCGTCCCCTCCGGCATCACTGGCGTTGAAAAGCGCGCTGTTGAAGACTCGGCCCTCCATGCGGGCGCCCAAGAGGTGATCCTCATTGAAGAGCCCATGGCCGCAGCCATTGGCGTCGACCTTCCGGTTCACGAACCGTCGGGCAACATGATCATCGACATCGGCGGCGGTACCACGGAGATCGCCATTATTTCTCTCGGTGGTATTGTCGAATCCCGTTCGCTTCGCATAGCGGGGGATGAGTTTGACGATTGCATCATGAATTACATGCGGCGCACCTACAATCTCATGATTGGCCCTCGCACTGCCGAGGAAATCAAGATGACGATAGGCTCGGCCTATCCGCTTGGCAATAACGAACTGGAGATGGAAGTGCGCGGCCGCGACCAAGTGGCGGGCCTCCCCCTCACCAAGCGGATCAACTCTGTTGAGATCCGCGAGTGCCTTGCCGAGCCCATCCAGCAGATCATTGAAAGCGTCAAGCTCACCCTCGAGAAGTGTCCTCCCGAGCTCGCCGCCGACCTCGTTGAGCGGGGCATGGTTCTCGCTGGTGGTGGCGCCCTCATGAAGGGGATCGACAAGGCGCTCATCAAAGAGACCGGCCTTCCCGTCTTTGTGGCCCCGAACCCCCTCCTTGCCGTATGCTTAGGCACAGGAAAAGCGCTCGAATACCTCGACAAATTTAAAAAGAAAAAGCCGCTCTAAAAATTTAACCACCGAGAACACCGAGATACACCGAGGCAGGGCACCCTCATAATTTCTCGGTGCTCTCGGTGTTCTCGGTGGTTGTTCATCTATTCATTTAAGCTGAACGATGATCAGCTCGATGGGCTTGCAGCCATTGTTGACGCTCCTATGAAGCTCTCCAGCAGGATCAGCTTCTCGGTATACGGCCACTCCTTTTGGAAATTCGACATCTGTCTTTGAGCCATTTGCCTCAAGACGGGTGATTGTTCCCCCTTTAAGGGCGACGACTACCTGTGGATATTCGTCTCGATGAAGACCGATCTCCTCGTGTGCATCAACCGTCATCTTGAAGACGCGAACTTGGTCATTATCAAGTTGCATTTCAGACTCAATTGCAAAAACTCCGAATGAAAACAGACAAAACGCTACAGCTACCATTTTTTTCATAAGAAACCCCTGTTAAGGCAAGCATGGTACTTTGCTGACGATTAAATGGCTAAATAATTCTTTGATCCTGTAGGTCTTAATAGCGAGATAGCTCATTGAAGATTTCGCCCAAAAGAACGACTCGGGCATTGGCAAAATCGTGGGATCGCACGCTCGAAACAATCCACCTGTCAACGATATTCAGATCCAAAGAATTTAACAATTGCATCTGTTGCGTGGTGAGATCGACAGGGGTCGACTTCACCTCTATCGCAATAAACTTTTGATTCGGAAGCTGCAGTAAAAAATCAACTTCAACCTGTTCTTTTGAACGAACGAAGAAAATTTCAGGCTGCTCTCCTCTGTTGATGAAAAACCTCGTGATTTCAGCAAGTGCTAAATTTTCAAATAAATGGCCAAAATATGGGCTTAAGAGAATGGGCTTGAACTCACTCCATCCTTGCAGTCGAACTGCTATGCCAACATCCTCGAAATAGATTTTTGGAGTTTTAATCAGCCGTTGATTGAGATTAGTGTAATAGGGGGGCAAGATGCGTAAAATCCCATTTTGTTCAAATAATCCGATCCAAGCTTGTATTGTGGTCGTATCCACTCCGATATTTTTTGCGATATCAGAGGCATTTAAAAGTTGTCCGACTCGCCCTGAGGCAAGTTGCAGAGCTTTGCTAAAAGCTGCTTTTTTCTCGATCCCCGCGGCTGTAACAATATCTTTTTCGATAAATGTTGAGATAAAGTCATTGAGGTATTGGACAGCGTTTAGATCGGGAGAAGCGTACAGTTCGGGCCATCCACCGCGCATAAAGAAATCACTCAACGAGAACTCTTTTTGGAAAGTGAGGCACCATTCATGAATGGACAGAGTATTTAAGAAATAGTAATTGGCTCGACCGGCCAAAGATTCACGGACGGCCTTTTGTAGCAGCGTTTGGTTCGATCCGGTGATCCATAGATCGATCTCAATAGGTTTTCCAGTCTCCTGTTGCCGTCTCCTTTCCAAATCGATCCTTTTTTTTATTTCCGGGAAAATTTGAGGAGCCAAAGTGGCCTCATCCAAAATCAGTGGGCCTGTAAATTGCTCAAAGAAAAGAGCGGGATTTGTCTCAGCTAGAGTACGGATCCCTAGATCATCAAACAAAACGAGTTTGTGCGTTCGTAAATGATCTAACAGCGAGGTCTTTCCCACCTGCCTAGGACCTCTTAAAATCCTGATGGGGAGGGTGGCAGCCTTGCTGGCTTGTAAAAATTTCAATAAGTCGCGTTTGATCCACATACTGGCTATTTTAGGATCCCATCCAATAACAGTCAATCATGTACGTAACTAGCTTATTGTAAATAACTTACAATGATGTGGCCAAATAATCACTCCACTCATTAGACTTTCTCTTGTGGATTACAAAAAATGGATCGAAGAGATCGCGGCTCTCTGCCGTCCTGTGCGCGTGCATCTTTGCGATGGATCTGACGAAGAGTACAATCGTATCGCTGCCGAAATGATAGCGAAGGGTACCCTTGTACCCCTCAAGCGGCCTCACAGCTTCTGGTGCCATTCCCATCCCGACGACGTCGCTCGCGTCGAGGAGTGCACCTTCATCTGCTCCAAATCCAAAGGCGACGCCGGCCCCACCAACAATTGGCTCGACCCCACTGCCATGCACCAGCGGCTCCATAAACTTTTCAGCGGCTGCATGGAAGGGCGAACGATGTACGTCGTTCCTTACTGCATGGGCCCACTCGGTTCGGGCCATTCGAAAATCGGCTTTGAGATCACCGATTCTCCCTATGTCGTCCTCAATATGAAGCTCATGACCCGCATGGGCACCCCTGTCCTCAAATACCTCAAAGAGACCTTCGTCCCTGGCGTCCATTCGGTCGGCGTCCCTCTGAAACCCGGCCAAAGAGACACCGCCTGGCCCTGTAACCCCGCGGAGCGCGTCATTGCCCACTTCCCCGAAGAGCGCTCCATCTGGTCGTTCGGCAGCGGGTATGGAGGCAACGCCCTCCTCGGTAAAAAGTGCCTCGCCCTCCGCATCGCCAGCGTCCTCGGACGCGATGAAGGATGGCTCGCCGAACACATGCTGATCCTCGGCCTCACGAACCCGAAGGGAGAGAAAAAATACATCGCAGCCGCCTTTCCCAGTTCATGCGGCAAGACCAATCTCGCCATGATGACCCCCACTCTGCCCGGATGGAAAGTGGAGTGCGTTGGCGACGACATCGCTTGGATGCGCTTTGGCTCCGACGGTCGCCTCTACGCCGTCAATCCCGAAGCGGGCTATTTTGGCGTCGCTCCCGGCACCTCAATGAAGACCAACCCCAACGCCATGCGCACCATTACCCACAATACCATCTTCACCAACGTCGCCCTCACCCCTGACAAAGACGTTTGGTGGGAAGGGATCGACGCGCCTCCTCCCTCCGGCCTCATCTCTTGGCTAGGCGCCCCTTGGGACCCCAAATCGGGTAAGCCCGCCGCCCACCCCAACTCCCGCTTCACCGTCTCCGCCAAGCAAAACCCCATCTACGACCCCATGGCCGAAAATCCCGAAGGCGTCCCCATTTCCGCCATCATCTTTGGCGGCAGACGCGCCTCTGTCATCCCCCTCGTCACCGAGTCGTTCAGCTGGCAGCACGGCACATTTTTCGGCGCCAGCGTCTCCTCCGAGACCACCGCCGCAGCCAAAGGGGAAATGGGCAAATTGCGCCACGACCCCTTTGCCATGCTCCCGTTCTGTGGCTACAACATGGGCGACTACTTTGCCCACTGGCTTGCCATGGGGAAAAAGTCGACTCCCGACAAATTGCCCCGCATCTACTACGTCAACTGGTTCCTCAAAGATCCAAGCGGCCAGTTTCTCTGGCCCGGATTCGGGGAGAACTGCCGCATTCTGAAGTGGATTTTCGAGCGCACCTCCAACCAAGCTCCCGCAGCCAAAACCCCCATCGGCTACACGCCCACCACCCTCGACGTCACACAACTCAACGTCGATCTCGACAAGCTCCTCCACGTCGACACCTCCGCATGGCAAAAAGAGGTCCATGAACTCGCCACTTACTTCAAACTTTTCGATCGGATGCCAGCCCCCCTTCTCGACGAGCTAGCCCACCTCTCGCAACGAATCAAGTAAAAATTTCATTTAACAAAAATTAACGAATCGTTTATCTTTTTCTCTCCTTAACAAAAAGGTGAGCTATGGCAGCCGTTGCGGGAGTGGGGTCAACCCCCCAACCAAGTCAAACACAGAATCTAGTCCAACCACAAAGCAGTGTCAC
Source organism: Chlamydiales bacterium (assembly GCA_035479435.1). Lineage (GTDB taxonomy): Bacteria > Chlamydiota > Chlamydiia > Chlamydiales > SM23-39 > REEB52. The sequence goes on along the minus strand of DATIIR010000027.1, from coordinate 1,902 downwards.
TCAAGCTGCGAGGCGGATATTTCAGCGCGCCAAGGAGACCGCGGCCTACGTTTGGCACGTCTCTCTCGTTACGGTCAAACTCGCTGGCGGGAAGGTCTGTTTTGTCGCCTATCAAGCGCTCGAGTGGCTCCGTCCCGGATGGGGGATTCGGACTGTGGCGCTATTTGGCACACTGGCCAATATTCGGCAGGAAGTTGCCTTCGCCCTCAGAGAGGAAGGGTATCGCGCGCAGATCGACAACCTCACGAGGCAGAACAACGCACTGGGAGCAGACGCTCGCTTTGCCGCCCAAGCGCGAAACGAGAACCAGCGATTGACCAACGAGAATCGGCAGCTTGTGGAGCGCAATCAATTTTTAGGACAGATGCAGGAGCAACTCAACCTCCGGGAGACGGCAGTTGTCCGCGATCGCGACGCCCTGATCCAGCAGAGAGACCTCCATGCGCAGAGAAACGAGCAGCTCATGCAAGAGAACCGCGCCCTCGCCCTACAGCGCGACCAAGCGCAAGTCACCGCCGCCGCCGCCACAACGGCCAAGAACCAACTACAAGCTCACCTTGGGCAGCTCCAAGCGCAAATCCCCCTCCTGCAACAGCAGCTAGCCCTGCTCCAGAACCACAAGCCGCTCGAGGAAGGATTCCAGAAAATTATCCTCGCCTTCAATCAGATGCAACGGCGGCCTAACGAGCACAAAACGCAACTCGACGACCAGTTAGAGCGCATTTTGCCCCAATTGCTTCAGCATATCGAAAGCACCCAACAAATGCTTACGACAGCCAAACAAGTTCAGAATGTCAAAGGAACCGCGGCCGAGACAGCGATAGACTCAGCCGCATGGCTCCTCAAGCAAGTGGTGGAAGATCTTCAGCGGATCCCCCCTGCGCTTGTGCAACATCGACATTGGAACAATCTCGTTACGTTCCTTCATCACAACGTCCAACAACCCTTAGCGGAGGTATAACATGGCAGCCCTAACAACCCAAGCCCCACCCCTACTTGCCCCTGGTTCTCAGCCATGGCCCCAAGTGAAACAGGCAGGGGAGCAGCTGATTGCGGCGCTCGAAGGCCGCATTCGCGAGCTCGAACAAAGCGTAGTGCACGAGCGAGTCACGAGGATCGGCGAAGTCCAGCAGCGCCAGATGCAGATATTCGATACAAGGGTAGAGCGGGACCAAGTTGTCGGCAAACTGCAAGCAGCCGAAGCCCAAATCCAAGCCCTCAGGGCGCAAATTGACCGCATACGCGCGGAGAACCAGGCGTTGGCGGGCAACCTTCAGGCGATCCAGCAACAACAGCAGCCGCAGCAAGAGCGGATTGCGGCTCTTACGCAGGAGGCGCAAGCGCTCGTAAATCAGCGGCAGCTATTGACAGCTCAACTCCAAGCCGCCTCTGCCAGAGTGCACCAACTTGAAGAAGACCTAGCAGTCGCTGCTATCCGGCACGAGAACGATCTCGTCCGAGCGAGATTGGAAGCAGAATCTACCTCTCTGCAGCATAGATTCTCTCTCCTAGTGCCCGATGTGAGGAGAGATTTGAACAACCTCTACGGGGGATTCCTCGCAGTGCGTAGGCTTTTTGGAAAATAATCAATCAAAAAAGGAAAAAACATGGCACCTATCAGTAATTCACGACCCGTCGCTCAGACGCAGTGTATCCAACAAGCTAGGGAGAACATCTCTTCTGCTTGGAACAAATCCATTCAAACGCTCAAAACCGCCTCTGAGTCGCTCAAGCGGATGATCGACCGAGTGGTCAACGCCCTGATACGCGTTCTGTGTATCAAGTACGTCGCTGTCAAACAGTGTTTAAACATCCGTTATCCCGCTCCCGATCCGTCCCCCGTCCCCCGCCGTCCCCCCGCCCCCCAACCCCCAGCTCCCCCCGTCGCCCCCGTCGCTCAAG
>DATIIR010000026.1:0-14380 GCA_035479435.1 Chlamydiales bacterium | reverse complement strand
GTTGGTGGGCATGGTTGTGGGCAAGGTGGAGGACACGCCTTTGGCTTGCACTCTGGTTTTTGGCACGACTTGGGCGCGGCCTGCTCGTTTCTAACAGCAGTACTTGCCTTCGGTGCTTGGACCTCTACTTGTTGGCCAAATACGGAAGTAGCAACGAGAAACGATGCTACCATCCATGGCTTAGGGTTTTTCAGTATATTCAGCATTTTTTGCTCTCCATTTTGGACGAATAGTTTTGTTTTTTTAGCTTTCGCTAAGAATTTTCCGTAGCGTTGCCATCCGTATCTACTGAATCGAACCTGAGAATAGCTGTGGTCGCAGTCGATTCAAGTTTACATTTGGGATGTTAAACTTAAAAAGAAAATTAAATCAAGAAAAATGCGCAACGCTCATGAGAGAATGGAGAAATTTGCGCACGAACAAAATGGCGTTTTAGCCACTTCCATCGTGCCAATGAATGAAAATTCCGATCCGTGGATCGAAAGAAATTTGCCAAGGATCTGCAAAAAACCACTCTTGGTCCTCATCCTCTTCCTCTTCTTCGATATTTTGGACTGTGCCAAAATAGGTCATCGGACGAGAGAAGAAAGAATTGTCCTGCAGCATCAGAGTCCCCCCGGTTTTCTTCCTCATATTCAGAACGCCTTAGAGAATCAACACCTATTTTCAACGCAAACAATGTGAGTGGGTTATGTCTATTATTTCCCAGCAATTGGCGGGTGTGGTATTTTTTCATCTCCAATTGATGAGGGATGTACATGTTTCGCTTGTTCTTTCTGTTAATGGTTCTGTGTGCGGGATGTCAAAAGTCTTCAGCTCCATCGATCCAGCAGTGTTTGCGGATCAACATAGGCAAAGATCCCCAGTCTTTGGATCCGCGCAAGGCGCGCGACTTGGTCGACATTACAATCACCCACATGCTTTTTGAGGGATTGACCCGCACGTCCAAATCGGGAGAGATTGAGATGGCGATCGCCCGCGATGTGGAGGTGTCGGAGGATGGAACTCGTTACCTCTTCCATTTGCGCAACACAGTTTGGTCGAATGGAGATCCTGTGACTGCCTTTGATTTTGCCGAAAGTTGGAGATCGCTTTTGGATCCCCACTTTCCCTCTGATGTCTCTTACCAACTCTACGCAATCAAAAATGGACGGAAGGCGAAGTTGGGGGAAGTGGGATTGGATCAAGTCGGTATCCAGACTCCCGACGCCTCGACTCTGATTGTGGAATTGGAGCAACCGATCCACTACTTTCTGGAACTCGTTTCGATGCCGACTTTCTTCCCCATTCCGAGCAAAATAAAAAATCCCAACTGGGCTCTCTCGCCAGAGACGTATGTGGGCAACGGCCCTTTCCTTCTCGATTCGTGGAAACATGGCGATGAGATCCACGTGTCAAAAAACAATCGGTATTGGGAGGCAAAGAAAGTGCAGCTCCAGGGGATCGATTTGCTGATGATGACCGGAGATACGGAGATGCAGATGTTCGAAGAGGGTAAAATCGATTGGGCTGGCTCTCCCCTCTCCACCATCCCCGTCGATGCCGTGCGCACTCTGCGCGCAAAAGAGAAATTGCACATCAGTCCGTTTTCGGGCACTTGCTTTTTGCGCTTGAATACAGCGGAAAAAATAGGGGAGAAAAAAAATCCGTTGGGCAACCCCCTTTTCCGCAAGGCGTTGTCTTTTTGTCTGAATCGCAAAAATATTACGGACCACATTTTACAGGGAGGACAGATGCAGGCGTTGAGTCTTGTCCCGCCGGGAATGGGCCTTTCAGAAAAGGGATATTTTCACGATGACCATCTCGATAGCGCTAAGTCTTTGTTGACCGATGCCTTGTTGCAACTCGATCTCACTTTAGCTACTCTCGAACCGATTCGACTCAGCTTCATTTACAACGAGCGGTACGTGACGATCGCTCAAGCGATCCAACAGCAATGGGAAGCGGGACTCGGAATCCGGGTGGAACTCGAAGCGATTGAACCGAAGACTTTTTTCAAGCGCATTTCACAAAGGGAATTTCAGCTGGCTGCCGGTTCCTGGACAGCCGACTTCAACGACCCGATTAACTTTCTCGAGGTGTTTAAATATAAGGATGCGAGCACAAATAACACCAATTGGGAGAATGGCAAATACATTGATCTTTTAAATCAGTCTGCATTATGTAGAGATAGTGAAGAGAGAAAAAGACTTTTGCGTGAAGCGGAACAGATCTTGATGGAGCAAATGCCGATCATACCGATCTTCCACTTCGCTCTGAATTATTTGCAGGGCGATGGGTTGGCGGAGGTGGCGCTTTCGCCACTGGGACAAATCGACTTCCGCTGGGCGCATTTTGATAACCCCTCTCTTGAAAAGAGATAAATGCGATTGATGAGACTTTGTTTTCTCCTCTTGCTGCCTATTTTGGCAAGAGCTGGGACGAATGATGGTTCGATCATGCTCGATAACGATTCGACCATCATATTGACGGCTGTGATTCAGGCAGCCGATGGCAGTTATCTAGGTCAAGTGTCTGTGTCGCCCGGTAAGCAGAAGAAGTTTACGACGAACTTGTATCCGGCTGGATACGTTAGGCCCGGAACGCCGGCCGTCTCTTTGACTCCGTATACGGTCATTTGGCAGTGCCCCTCCGAGGGGACCTTTTCGATGGCCACGGGGGTGCAGCCGGGCTCCTACGTGAGGGCCACTTGGTGTGAGGGGAGCCACTTCTGCGCTCCGAAGAAAGAGGAAAAGAAAGAGCCTCCCGCGCCTGCCTCAACTTTGAAGAAGAAGAGCTAGACGAGGATTAATTCGGTGACGGGGACGTCCCAAGGATCTCGCGGAAGCAATTCTTCGCAGAATTGTTCCCGAAAGCCGACGCCGATCGTGGGGATAGACCCAACGCCTGCCAAAAACCGGTCGTAGTATCCTTTGCCGTAGCCAATCCGGTAATTTTCCCGATCAAACCCGAGGCCAGGTACGAGGATACAGTCGATTTTAGCCAGAGGGACTTCGATGAGGCTCTCAATTCGATAAGGCACTAGATAGAGGCGGTTTTCTGCCGCCAAAATCTGATTTAAGGGAGAGAGATCGATTTCCGATCCGAAGGGCGAAAAGGAGAGAATAACGCCCTTAGAAAGGAGCTTCTCTTGGATGGCTAGAGAGGCTTGCCGTCGCCTTTCGGCAGAAAGACCCTTTCGCCTCGCCTGCAAAATTTCTCGCCACTTAGTCTTCGATATCAATCGGCTTTCCTTTGGAATAAGAGACTTTTCGGATGAAGGAACCTGTCTCGTCGTAGAGATAGGCGATCCCGTTGCCACCAGCGACGGTTGAAATGGGCTCTTTGCCGTTGCGCTTAAAGTATTGTCCCTTGATGAGGCGATCCTCTTCATATTCTTCGATGAGCATGAGGGCTCCATCCAGGTACCAAGCGAGGGCGGGTCCCTGTTTCAGGTTGCGGCAAAATTCCCTTTCGCTCTGGCGCGAACCGTTGTTGTACCACGTTTTCACTGAGCCGTGGATCGTATTTTCATTCCACGTTACGGAGAGTTTGGGAATTGGTTTATCTTTGGGTTGATCGAGTTCAGAAGAGAGGTAGTACTCGATCTCTTCGCCATGTTTTTTCCCATTTTTTAGAATAAAGGATCTGTGGAGTTCTCCCTTGGAGGTGTATTTCTTGACCCAGCCGTTGGGTTTTCCCATGCGGAATTCGATCAACGTCAATGCTTGGCCGTCAAAGGAGGCTTGAAAACCGCCCCCGTTCTCCACTTCTGAGATCTGTTCGCCCTGCGGATTATAGTAGATTCCCTTCCGAAGGAGTCCGTCGGTATAATCTTCGATCATCGCGGGTCTAGAATTGTCGAAAAAGGTGAGTGAGGTCCCCTCTCTAAATCCCTTTTTATAATGGGTTTTAGATTTTAACTGTCCATTGGCGCTGAATTCGACGGCTTCGCCTTCGAGTTCGTTTTTCTCAAAGTGGAGCTCCCTTTCTAAGGCTCCCGTGGAAAAGTAGTAGAGGCTCGGCCCCTCCAACATCCCTTTTTGATACGAGATATCGGCGATGAGCCTCCCCTGTTCATCCCAGACGCGGCTAATGCCCTCAAAGAGCCAATCTTGCTGCGTACCCGGGGCCACATCGGCCGTTCCTCCGATGACTGTCGCCTCAATTTTGAGCTGCCCATTGGGGAACCATTCGCGATAGGCGCCATGTGCGCGCATCTCTTCCGCCTCTAAGTATTGGGCGATCATCCCGTTGGGATGGTAAGTTGTAATTCTCGAGTAGTTTTTCCCCTCTTTTTTGTAGGAGCGGAGCACCTTTTTGTAGGGTTGAGCACTGAGAAAGTCGACTGTTTCGTAACTGGCGATCCGGTCGGGAGTGCTGATCGTCTCGATGAGGCCGTTCCGATCCTGAATTTGAATCACAACAAGGGGATCATTGGCAACGCGATTGCACCCGGCGGCAAGAAGAAGGAGGAGAAACAAGGTGTGTTTCATCTGATAAATTCCCTTTTAAGGAGATCCATGTCCACTTCAAAGACTTGGGTCTGAAGCGGGGTCTCATGTTTTTTGAGGTGGAGTTCTTTGATGAGGATTTGGGGGCTGTCGTTGGGGGGAAGGTAGGGGCCGATCGGCGTATCCTCGAGAAGAGAGAGGATTTTTTGGAGATCGCTCTCATCCATTTCGACGGTGCGGCGCTGTTTTTCGTCGATCTCCTTCATTTGCGAGGAGGTTTGAATGTTCTCTTCGGCGAAGGCCAAGCGGTTGTCAGTGAGGAACCGGAGTCTCTCTTTGAGCACCTCTGAATCGGGGAACGCGGGGTGGTGCAGCAGCGATGAGAGCCTCTCCTTTTCGGCCTGAAGGAGTGGGAAAGCCTCTATCTTTTGATCGAGAAAGTAGGGGTCGGCGTGGGAGTAGCGGTGGATGAAGCGCTCTTTTCTCGCCTTTCTCTCAAAGGCGATTTTCTCCTTGCGCGCTGCCGCGGCAAAGCGACCTTCGAGTTCCTGAAGCTTGCTCTTCTCCATGAAAATGAAGAGGGCCGCAGCCAGAATGGGGAAAACGGCGAGGGCGAAGAAAAAGAGAGGACGGGTCCGGGAGAAGAAAATCAGCCCACACTTTTCAAAAAATTGGCTAAAGGACATGGGGACTCCGGTTTTTCAAGAAAAACGAGGTGCGGTAGCCCTCGTTGAGGGCGTCCCAAGTGATCTCTAGGCGGGGATCGACGTGACTATCGCCTTCGAGGAGCGCTTCGTGAAATCTGCGCGCGTTCATGGCGCTTTTGAATTGGAATTCGAGCTCCACTTTGGCCTGATAGGGCTCTTTTGGCGATCCGATTTTGGGGAACTTGACCAACCGATATTTCAGTTCGCGGAGTTCTATGGGATCCCCCTCTTTTTTCAGCTCTTCTAAGAGGGGATGGGAGGCGATCCAGGCGAGAACCTCGGCCGCTTTAGGCGCCTGTAATAAATAGGGGTATTCCTTGTTGTGCGTCTCCACAGCGGATATCCACCGGTCGATCCGCTCTTCCACGTCGCTGGTATCGGTGGAGATCTTCTTTTTCTGCAACGAGCCCAACATCTCCAATTTTCGGGACCGAATGGACTGCAAGCCGAGAGTGAGAAGCGCTCCACTGAGGAGGAGCGAGGCGGTGATGAGAGTGAGGGCGTAAAAGCCCATTTTCCTCCAGTTTTTTCGAGGGAAAAACTCCTCGCGCAGGAATTGCAGAGGGTGCGAATGGGCCTGCGTTAGGGCGAGGCCTAATGGGGAGGCGAATTTTTGTTCTTCTAGTGTCAATGGCAACTGAGTTTCCGACGCATCGATCAGGAATTCGCGCAAGTGGATGAAGGCATCTGTGCGGCCGGTGAAGAGGATCGCCTTTTTTTCTGTCCCCCGTTGGAAAGAGTGGTAGACTTTGGAGAGTTCCTGGCGCAGTTCATTGAGTTTTGCGCTGAGATGGGGGTTGAGTTCCGGTTTGAGCAGCAAGAGGTCGATCTGTCTAGCCGCCCCTTCGATCTCTTTCTCCAAGAAGATTTTTTTTCGATCTTCGAGAAGTTTTGCGAGAAGCGATTCGATGCCACCTGGAATGGCGTGTGCTTTTTTCAGTTGCCCCTTTTCCATCCAGGCGCAGGTCCATTCGCTTGAGCCGAGATCGATGATGAACGCATCGGTCAGAGTGGGGAATTTCCAGCGGGCAAATTCGCATAGCGCTGCAGGGATGGCGCTCACTGCGTCGGGATCGACCTCCCATTTTTCCATTTCGAGTAGGTGGTGTCTCAGAGCCTCGCGCGGCACCGTGAAGAGGAGCGCTTCCGTGTGTTCTTTGTCTTTCTTTTGTAAAACGGGGATGGTGATGATCTCTTCTGGATCGAAATGGCTCATCGCCTCTGATTGGAAGGCGATCGCCTCTTCGATGTGGCGCATGTTGGAGATTTTCAATTCCATCGAGCGGACGAGGAGGTCTTTCGCGGACAGGCCGGTTGCGATTCGCCCCTTAAAATAGGGCAAAACGGAGCCCAAAAAGCGCTCCTTTTTGGGATCAATGTAAAGCTGCTTTACATTGTCTGGCTCATAGAGGAAAGAGGTCTTGAGGGCGCGAATTTCGATCCCTTTTCGGGTCTTTTGGAGGAGGGCGCCCCGGAAGTAGGGAGGGTCGAGATGGATACCCAGTATGAGCATAAATATTTTGATCCTTTGAAGATTTCTATTTTACCTGGGAGGGGCATTTCCTTCGAGTGCTGACGAAAAAGATCATTCCCTTTAAACTGGTTTTCAATGAGTTTAGCTTACCATATTATCCATACTTTATTTGTGGCGTATACAGTCCTTATTTTTCTCAGGATTGTCAGCTCCTGGTTCCCCGAATGGCAGGCCCACAACTTCGTCCGGTTCGTCGCTTTCTACACCGATCCGTACCTCAATCTATTCCGCCGCCTTCTCCCCCCGTTGGGCGGAATCCTCGACATCAGCCCGATCCTCGCTTTCTTCGTCCTGAAGATTTTGGAAAGGATTCTTTTGAGTCTGTTCACATGAAGCAAAAACCTTTCTTCATTGGGTCCGCAAAGTTGCCCAACAATGTTCTTTACGCCCCCCTCGCTGGCTGCTCCGATATGCCTTTCCGCCGCATGTCGTGCCGCTACCGCCCGGGCATCGTCTATTGCGAAATGGTGAAGATCGATGCGCTGGTCCGGAACGATTCCAACACCTATCGCCTCCTCGATTACGATGTCGATATGCACCCGATCGGGGCCCAGCTCTGCGGAAGCAAGCCGCAAGTCGCCGCCGCTGCCGCTCGCATCGTGGAGGATTTGGGGTTCGATGTGATCGACTTCAACTGCGGCTGTCCGGTCGATAAGGTGACCAAAGATGGGAGCGGCTCCGGCATGCTCAAGACCCCCGACCTGATCGGAGAGGTGTTGTCGGCCATCATCGGCGCCGTAAAGATCCCCGTGACGGTTAAAATCCGGGCCGGCTGGGATGAAAATAGCATCAACGCGGTCGAAATCACCCGGATCGCCGAGCGGGCCGGGGCCAAGGCGATCACCATCCACGGAAGAACCAGGGAACAAGGCTATAAGGGGCGGGCGAATTGGGACTATATTAAGGCCTGTAAAGCCGCGGCCAAGGAAATTCTTGTCATTGGGAATGGGGACGTTTTTGATGTCGAAAGCGCGCTTCGGATGTTTGCCCACACGCAATGCGATGCCGTCCTCGTCTCGAGGGGCACCATGGGTCAGCCTTGGATCGCCGAAGATATCCTTCGCGCCTTGGATGGCCTTCCGCAACAGCCTCGCTCTGTGGGTGATTTGCGGGAGAGCCTGTTGGAGCACTTTGAGTGTATCGTCCGCTATCAACCCGAGAGGCAATCGCTCCTCGATATGAGACGGGTGGGTTGTTGGTATCTGAAGCGGCTCAATAACGTCAAAGAACTCCGCAATAAACTCAACAAGTCGGCCAATACTTCAGAGGTATTTCAACATCTCGCCGAGTTCTCTTGGGAAGCGATTGAACTCAATCGGGAACCCGTCTTCGCCGAAAGTGAAAGCTAATCGTCTTCTTTGAGCCGCTCTTCGAAGATTTTGAGGAGTCGGTCGATGTTTTGTTGAGTATCCTTGGGCTCCACTTCCTTGCTTCTTTTCTTCCTCTTCTCGAGCCAGCGGATGAATGCGTCGTTGGATTGCACTTTGGCGCCGTGCGATTTGGCGTGCATGATGAGGCCGCGATCATTGGTGACAACGGTGATGAGTTTGGGATTTTTGGATGTTTCGATGTGCTCTACAATATAGTCATCGGCGGTTTGCCCTTTGGGGGCGTAGGCGATGATGAGGGGGCTAGAGTAAGAGAGGCCGCTCTCCTCATCGCGTAGATGGGCGCCATCGAATACAAGAGTGCCCGAAATGCCTTTCTTTGCGAATTTCACCTGCAGCGTGCGGACGACTTTGCGTCTGAGAGTTTGGAGAGTATCCTTCGATTGGATGAGGCTAAAGATCAGATTGTAGCCATCGATCAAATAGTACATTCGACCAAAGATTCAAGGGAGAGAATCATTTTATCAAGCGCTTTGCGGCGATGAGAAATGCGGTTTTTTACCGATTCGCCTAGCTCGGCAAAGGTCTGGTTATATCCGTGCTTGATGAAGAGACAGTCGTAACCAAAGCCGCCACCGCCCCGATCTTTCGAGAGGAGGGAGCCTTCGCATGTCCCTCTGACGCACTTTTTAAGCCCTGCCGGTGCGGCGAGCGCAATGGAGCACTCGAAGAAGGCTTGTCGGTCTTCATCCATCAGATGTTGCATCTCATCGAGTAGTTTTTTTCGGTTTTCGAGATCGGTGGCATCGTTGCCCGCATAGCGAGCGGAAAAGATGCCGGGGGCGCCGTTCAGCGCAGGAACGACGAGGCCCGAATCGTCGGCAATGACCCATCGGTTGAGAGTTTTAGCGGCATGCACAGCCTTCAGGGTGGCGTTTTCTTCAAAAGTCTTACCCGTCTCTTCGGGAGGGACATAATTGGGAAAGTCACAGAGGCTGAGCAAGTCAAAGCGGACGAAATTTTTCAGCATCGTGCGAAATTCGCGCACTTTGTGCATGTTGGTGCTCGCTATCACGAGCTCAAAATGGGGAACCTGGGGATTTTTGGGGGACGACATGGCAACCTTGTTCTTCGTCCCCCAACATAGAGGATCTATTTTTTCTGATCAAAATAATTATCGATGTCGGTGATCGTAAATGTTTCCCCTTGGAATTCGAACTTCTCCCCAATCGAGCGCCCTTTCATGGCTTGCGCGAGTTTGGATTGGAAGGAGAGGACGTGCTTCTCAGGGTCGGCATCCCACGGTCCAAGGAGCGTAAAGCGGAGGTGCTCTCCCTTGGAATCGCGGCAATGGACGATGGAACCGACGCCCACTTCATCCGTCGAGACGTCTTCAGGGGTTAAAATGCGCGCTTTGCCGATCTGGTCGGAGAGGAATTTTAACTCCGATTGGAGCCGGTCGCGCCGTTCCAGAGCCGCTTTGAATTCTGCGTTTTCTCTGAGGTCACCAAGCGCTCGGGCCGTTTCGATCTCCCGCGCGTTATTGACCGTTTCCACGGTGGCGATTTGCTGAATGCGGAGCTGCGTCCTCTGATACCCTTCCGCAGTGGTCCAGATCACATTTTCTTCCGCGTTCTGATCTTTGTCCTTTCTGAGACGCGATAATGAGGGGTGAACTACCTCTGCTAGCGAATGGAGGATTTTGATGTCGTGGTCGGTCAGTGTTCCACACTTTGTCGAGAGGAGCAGGTATTCTTTCACCTCTTCTAGGCTCGATTGCTGCATGATGTCGCGGACGATCTTGTAGCGGTCGGCGGTCAACATGGCGATGATCTTTTTGGCGAGATCGCGGTGTTGCGGCTTTTGCTCCAAAAAGTCCAAAATAATGAGAAGCCCTTCAAAAAAGCGATTTTGCCCATCTGGATCGGAATAGGGGAGCTTCGATTTTTTATCGATGATCTTCTGGAAGTACCAAATAAACACTTCGGGGAAAGAGAGAGGGTGGATCAGAAGCGAATTGAGCTTTTTCTTGAGGACTTCTTTAGATCCTTCGAGTTCATGTAAGACGAAATCTCTCAATAGATTCTGATCGACAGTGAAGAGAAGGTCGAGATAGGTCTCTTGCCAGTCTTTCCGATTCTTTTTGATCTGCTGGAGGGCCCTTTTCTGGAATCCCATCACTTCGATGGTGCGAATGACATCGGCTCCATTTTGCAATTCAGAGACCAGCTCCCCAATCTGTTCTCCGATCTTGGAGACGCCGAGATCCTCTAAAAAGAACAAGACCTGAAGTTTCTGACTCTCATTGAGAGGCTCTTGCGCAAGAACTTCTTTAAATCTAGCTTCCAAAGAGGCTTTGAACTCATTGTTTTTCAATGTCTCTGGGAAATCGCGGAGGAACGTGTAAACCATCTGGATCGTCGCATTGACGCTCGGCTTCGCCTCGAGCGCTTTATGGAGCGCTACCTCGTGAGGAACGTCAACGGTTAGCAGTTTAAACGGATCCTTCAACTCTTTGGGGCATTCGATTTTGGTGTCTTTCTTCAACTTGGCGCGAGCCGTCTGCCACCAGCGGTTCCAATCTTCGGTAGGGATGACGAGATCGCAGAGTTCCTCTTTGATTTCTGCCGCTGTTTTTGGTCCTAAGTCCTTGAGTAAGAGACGGATGAGTTCGCTTGGGTTATCTCTGGCCTCTTTTTCCAAGGCGTCTGGATTGCCGAATCTGCGGGAGTAGAAGTGGTCGGGAGGGAGCGGCAGGAGGGTTTTGAAGGCCTTTTCGAAAGAGAAGTGTTGCGGTCCGATCACGTATTCGAATTCGAGGGATAACTCCTCTCTCACTAAAGAGACATCGATGATTTCGCCTGTGCCCCAGCCGCCGGTGTGGAAAACGAAGTTCCCCTTTTTCATGTGGGAGAGGAGTTCGAAGTTGCGGATGGCGGATTGGAAGCGTTCCCTATTGCGCAGTCCGATGAGGCGCATTTTCTCGCTGAAAAGGGGGTCGTTTTCGTGCTGATTTTTCAAGTATTCAGTCGCTAGATCGGCTAGCTCTTCGCTATTTGTCGTCTCGAGGTCAAAAATCAATCGGAGGGCTCTGTGCGCGTGCTCTCTGTCTTTTAACTCTCTCCACAGAGGCAGTATGCGTTCGACATGAACTCCGAAAGATCTGGCCAAATCAGAGGACTTAACGCTCTCCAGCACTGCGACGATCTCTTCACCATCGGGCTGGTCACCATAACAATATTCCTCCCAGATTTTGAGAAAGCCTGGGTAGTCATTATTTTGTATTCGTTCGCGGAAATCTTTTAAATAAGCCATGCACCTAACTCAAAAATAGCTAAAGTTATCGAGGCGAGTATAGGAAGAACGGAAATAATCTTCAATGGAAGAACGCTCTTGAAAGAAATGACTAGAGAACCATACGCTTCAACTTCGGCGGATTCTCATGGCTCGGATTAAAATCAAAAAATTTCTTTTCCTTCTTGTATCCGCTCTCGTCGCTGACGATTCTCCTTCGGAGCAACTGTTTCGCGATCTCGAAACGGTAGAGATCATCAACAAGCAAATCCACGATCGGTTGCCTCTCGTGGTCAACTACAATCTGCAGGGGGGCTATTTCACTATGCCCTCGGCGCGCACGTTCGATGCGGGGCTCTTCGGCTTCGGCTTTGCCTACGTCCCTCCCTACCATATATGGAGCCTAGGCTTCCAGTTTTTCGACCACGTGGAGGCTACGGGGAACTACTGGGTTTACAAGGGTATTTTAGATGGAGCTTTTGGCCACCTGGGCTTTGGGGACTCGGCCGAAAGGGCGGCCAACCTCAAGTTTGTCCTCCTGCGCAGAGAAGATGGCTTCCCTTTCCTCCCCGATTTCGCCCTCGGGTGGAACGATTTTCTCGGAACTTGTCGGTTCAATTCCTTCTATGTGGTGGCGACAAAGGAGTTTCTCAGTTACAACTGCGAGGCGACTCTGGGGTGGGGCAGAGGGAGGATCCACGGCTTTTACGGCGGCCTTGCCTGGACCCCTTTTCGTCACGCTGACTATTTTTGGAAGGACCTCTCCCTCGTCGCTGAATATGACGCCAATAATTACAAACACCATGGACCCGAGCATCCAGGTGGAAGGCATGTCGACAATCGAATCAATGCGGGGGTGCAGCTCAAGGTATGGGATATTTTCCGCCTCTCTGCCAGCACTCTGCGAGGCAACAATTGGGCCGCCAGCGCCGCTTTGAACTACAACTTGGGAAGTTCCAAGGGATTTGTCCCCAAAATTTACGATCCGGATCCCTATTCGGCTCCCATCGATACGGAGCCTGTGGGGCTTTTGCGTAGTCGCGAAGAGCTGGCGCAAGAGCTTGCCTACGCCTTCCAAGAGCAGGGGTTTGATCTCTACACTCTTTATTTGATCCCCTGCGAAAATGGGAAAAACCACCTGTGGATGAAAATCGTCAATGTCCGTTACCGCGAAGAGGACGAGGTCCGCAGTCGGATCGAATATGTCTTGGCTGGACTCACCCCCTCTAATATCTCTACCGTCACTGCTGTGACCGAAGCGGAGGGTGTCCCCATTCACGAGTACCGTTTTCGCGCAGAGGATTTAAGGCGATATGGGGAAGGGAGGCTGGGCGAGGATGAATTTCGGATCATTGCCCCCACCCGTGAGGTATCGGACAAGCCGGGCAAATACGATGCGGCCCTCCTGTATCAAAGGCGCAAGCGGATCTGGATTCTCACTTTCCGTCCCTGGTTCCGCTCCTATCTCGGCAGTAGCCGCGGCAAATTTAAGTATGAGGTGGGACTCGCCCTCAATCCCGAGGGGTATCTATTCGACGAGATCTACTACAACATTTGTGGTACCTACACCGCCAAATCGAGTGTGATGGATATGGATAGCAAAGACTTCATCAACCCTTCGCGCATCATCAATGTGCGCACCGATTCGATTCTCTACAATCAATCCAATTCCTTTCATCTCGAGCAAGCCTACCTTCAAAAGAGCTGGAACATGGGTCAAGGGTGGTTTTCCCGCCTTGGCCTCGGCTATTTTGAGATCGCCTACGCTGGCCTCGCTCTCGAAGCGCTCTACTATCCTGTCCACGTCAACTGGGCGATTGGATTTTCAACGGCATCGCTGCTGAAACGGGGCTATTACGGCGTTGGATTTCAGCACAAAATCCGCAAGTACACTTCGGAAGGTTTTATCTGGCTTCCCTATATTGGTTTCCAGTATTTCGTCGACTTTTACTACCAATACAAGCCCTTCGCGCTCGACTTTAAGGTTAGTGCCGGTCAATTTCTCGCCCGCGACAAAGGCATTCGCGTCGAAGGGGGGCGCACATTCCCCTCGGGGCTTCGCGTCGGCCTTTGGTATACGCTGACGACCGCCAATGATGTAGTGAACGGCAGCCGCTATTATGACAAGGGCTTTTCGATCACCCTTCCCCTCGATATGTTCCTGCGCAAATCGAGTCGCACGCGCATTGGCTATGCCATGTCTGCCTGGCTGCGCGATTGCGGCGCTATCTCCGCCACCGGCAAGCAGCTCTACCCGACCCTCTTCTGGGAACGCTACAACAAGTAAACGCAGAACGCAGAACGCAAAATGCAAAACTGCGGCGGGGAAGCCCCTGCGCCCCCAAAATCAAATGTAAAGCGGCTTTACATTTGGTTTAGGATATGTTTGATCGCATAGGTGAAGATGAGGTCGGCGCCGGCGCGCTTGATGCTGAGGAGTGTTTCGTAAAAGACTTTGTCCGCATTGAGCCAGCCCGCTTGGTGGGCCGCCATCACCATCGCGTACTCGCCGCCCACATGATAGGCTGCAATAGGGCGCTTGGTCTGCTCCCGCAGTTTGGCAATGATGTCGAGATAAAGGGTGGCAGGCTTGACCATCAGGATATCGGCGCCCTCTTCTTCGTCGAGGGCGGCTTCGAGGAGCGCCTCCCGGCTGTTGGCCGGATTCAATTGGTAGCTCTTCTTATCGCCAAAGGCGAGCTTTACACTGAGCGCCTCGCGGAAAGGGGCGTAGAGGGCCGAGGCGTATTTGGCGCTGTAGGCCAAAATGCCGACGTTTTGGTACCCTTCGTCGTCGAGCGCTTCCCGAATGGCCCCTACACGCCCATCCATCATATCGCTCGGCGCGACAAAATCGATCCCCGCCCTCGCTTGCATCAGCGCCATTTGAATGAGGCACTCTATTGTTTCATCGTTCAAAATCTCCCCTTTTTCATTGGCCAAGCCGTCGTGGCAATGGGTAGTAAAGGGGTCGAGGGCTACATCGGCCATCACGCAGAGATTGGGGAGGGCGAATTTCATCTCTCTGATGGCTCGCGCGAGAAGGCTGTCTGGATTCCACGCCTCTTCAGCGCCGAGACTTTT
>DATIIR010000025.1:0-1574 GCA_035479435.1 Chlamydiales bacterium | reverse complement strand
CCGGGCTATTTCCAATTGGGTATGCAGGTGATCATGGATACGAGTTTGCCACTCATGGGGATCGTCTGCTTCGTCGGAATCTTGGTGAGCTTCTTGGTCAATGGCCCCGTCTTCTCTTTCGAGGCGATGAAATTCGATATCAAAAAACTCAATCCGGTCGAGGGGATCAAACAGAAATTTAAACTCAAGGTGCTGGTCGAACTGATCAAATCGATTCTCAAAATCACAGGCGCTGCCATCATCATCTACATCATCGTCTGGAACGCGTTGCCCCAAATCATCTCCACTGTGCTGCTGCCGATCGCTGCCAGTGCATCGGTCGTCAATAATTTTCTATTTCAAGCAGCTCTTCAGGTGGGGATCTTCTTCCTCCTGGTCGCGCTGTTCGACTTGGCTTTCCAAAAGAGAAACTTCGCCAATGAAATGAAGATGGAAAAGTTCGAGGTGAAGCAAGAGTATAAAGACACCGAGGGCGACCCGATGATCAAGGGAAGACGGCGCGAAATCTTCCGCGAAATCGCCTACCAAGAGGGGCCCCGAGCGGCTAGAAGAGCGCGGGCCATCATCACCAATCCCACCCATATCGCCGTCGCGCTAAAATATAACCCCGCCGATGAACCAGCACCTGTGATTCTAACCATGGGCATGGGCTATATGGCCGACCAGATCATCAAAATAGGTGTCGAAAACAATATCCCAATCATGCGAAATGTAGATTTAGCGCGGGAGCTATACAGTAAAGGCAAAATCTCCGATTATATACCTGAGCACACATACGAAGCTGTGGCAGAGATTCTCAAATGGATCGAATCTCTGGAAGAAAATCCCGATGTCAACGTGGAACTGTTTAAATGAATAAAATATTAGATAAACTCATTAGAATCCTCGGTGGAGACCGGGCCCTCACCTCAATCTCCGGATCGAGTGACCTGCTTTTAGCCGGCGTCGTCATCTCCATCATCATGATGCTGATCTTCCCGGTCTCCCCACACGTGATCGACCTCCTGATCTCGATCAACTTGTCGGTGTCGGTCGTCTTGCTCTTCACCGCGATCTACATCCAAAAAGCGGTCCACCTTTCGATGTTCCCTTCGCTCCTCCTCTTAACGACGCTCTATCGCCTCGGGGTCAACATCTCCTCCACGCGCCAGATTTTGCTCCACGCCAACGCGGGTAAGATCATCTTCGCGTTCGGTAACTTCGTCGTCGGGGGCAACTACGTGGTCGGGGGCGTCGTCTTCTTGATCATCACCATCGTCCAGTTCATCGTCGTCGTCAAAGGCGCCGAGAGGGTCGCTGAAGTTGCAGCCCGCTTTACTTTGGACGCCATGCCCGGTAAACAGATGTCGATCGACGCCGACCTCCGCGCCGGCCTCATTGACCAACAGTCGGCGCGCGAGCTCCGCCTCGGCCTACAAAAAGAGAGCCAACTCTACGGAGCCATGGACGGCGCGATGAAGTTCGTCAAAGGGGACGCCATCGCCGGTATCGTCATCGTCGCGATCAACGTCATCGGCGGCCTCATCATCGGGGTCACCATGCACGGGATGACCCTCGCTACTTCAGCCAAAGTC
>DATIIR010000024.1:0-9412 GCA_035479435.1 Chlamydiales bacterium | reverse complement strand
AGTGACCAAAAAAGCAGCTGTTCTTCTTCAAGATATCTCATTGAGTATCCCTCTGGGAAGAATCACGGTCCTCTTGGGCAAAAGCGGGTCGGGAAAAACAACCTTGCTTCGCTCCATTGCCCAGTTGGAGAGCGAGTATAGTGGAGAGATCTCATACTGCGGCCAAAATATCGGGGATATCCCTTCCAAGGAGAGGTGCAAAATTCTTGGGTTTGTCCCGCAGAACTACGCCCTTTTTCCCAACTTGAATGTGCTCGATAACTGCGCTCAGTCGCTCAGCTTCAATGTGGGCAAGCGATTTGCCAAAGAAAAGGCGGAGAAGATGTTGAGCGCGCTTGGGATGGATCGGTATTTTTATGCTTTTCCGCACGAGCTTTCGGGAGGACAGCAGCAAAGGGTGGCGCTAGCCAGAAGCCTCATTTTGAACCCATCGTTTATTCTTTTGGATGAGCCCACATCGTCATTGGACCCTGAGAATGCAGAATTGCTTTTCGGGGTGATCCAACAGTTGAAAAACGAGGGGAAAGGGCTGATCATTTCGAGTCAGGATATGGCGTTTGCGGCCAAGATTCTCGATCGGGCTTTCTTTATCGAAAATGGCTCCCTTGTGGAGAGTTATGACAGCGCCGATTCTCTTCCGTTTTCGACGGAGGGCAAACTACACGAATTTCTGGACAAAGAGATAAGACTGTTACCCACAAGCCTATCTATGCAAGGCAAGAGTACAGGATAACGGCTCCGCGCTGCGAGCCTAATGATATCCACTCGCGTTGCGAGTGGGCATGATACGTCCGCCTGATGGCGGACTGGCAAGATAAGAGGAAGGGGGAGCGCCGGGCGCGAATGAAATTCGCAATTGCGCCGAAGGCGCAATACCAGCCTTCGGCTGGGCCCGGCGCTCCCCCGCGCTTCGCGTTTCCTTGGGGTGCGGGGCCTCCCCGCATCTTGTAAGCCTGCTATCGAGCAGGCGTATCGTACCCACTCGCACAGCGAGTGGGTATCCTTAGACTCGCAGCGCGAGTCGTTATCCTGTTCCCCTGTTTTTAGCGGAAAAATCTGTAAGTATTTATCAGTGGATTAGGCTAGAGGCCACTCCCATCTCCATGATCAGCTCCACGATCACAAAGAGGAAAAGCACCACAAGGAGTCCTTTTCCGCCGGTGAGTTGGAGGGGGCCGCCGTGGCCGTTCTGGCCGTAGCGAGAGGTCCAGGCCATGAGTGTGGGGAGGAGGCCGAGGAGAAGGGCGCAGCCGATGCCGCCTGCGAAAATGAGGGCGATGATAAAGAGATGGGGGTTGATGAGGGCGATGAGAAGCGGCGGAATGAAAGTGAGGGCCGCGAGGAGGAGTTTGCGGAGCCCTTTTTTGGGTAGGGCGAGGCCGTCGGCGAGGAAGTCGAAAAGGCCGAGGGTAACGCCGAGGAAGGAGGTAGCGATGGCGAAGAAGGCAAAGGCCTGGGAGGTAAAGGTGAGGGAGGAGGCGACGTGGTCGTTGAGGGGAGCTACGGCCGTTTGGCCAAGGGCTTTGGCTTGGGTGAGGCTGGCGAGAGGGACAATGCCGAGAATGAGAAACTCCCAGAGGAGATAGATGAGGAAGGCGAGGGAGGTGCCGAGAATGATGGACAGGCGCACCTTGCGGGCGTCGCGCTTGAGGTAGGCGGTGAGGCTGGGGATAATGCCTTGGTAGCTGAAGGAGGTGAAGACGACGGGGAGGGCCGAAAGGGAGGCGCCCCAGTGAGACTCGGCGAGGAAAGAGAGATGGACGTTGGGGAGGCCAAGGGCGACGAAGATGAGGTAGGAGGCGATGAGGCCGGCCATGAAGAGGAGATTGAGTCGGTCGACTTTCTTGGCGCCGAGATAGACGGGTATGGCGAGAATCAGGCAGAAGAGGAGTTGGGAACACCAGAGGGGACCGCCAAACCAGGCTTGGAGAAGGGCGCCGCCGCCCGATACGTAGGCTACACTGAGGCAGTAGAAGAGGAAGAGATAGAGAACCCAAGCAAAGATACGCCCCGGGCGCCCCAGATAGGTCGAGGCCATGGTGACGAGGTTGGCGTCAGGGGGCAATTTGAGGCAGAGTTCGAGGAGGAGGAGCCCCGTGCAGGTCATGAACATCCAGCAGAGGAGATAGACAAAAAATGCGGGGAAAAAACCGCCGGCCGCAGTGACGACGGGAAGGGCGAGCATCCCCGCTCCAATGGAGGTGCCTGCTACGAGCATCGTGCCGCCAAAAACTTGCTTCATTTGAACCTTGACTATTTAAGGGTTTCTACCATACTCTGGTGAGGTATTTAGAGTCTACACTTTGCAACCGAAAATATATAGCGTCGACGAGCACCAAATTGCTCCAGACAAGATCGATCAAAACGCGCATTATGTCATCCAGAAGCTACGGGAGGCAGGCCATAAAGCCTATCTCGTTGGCGGCGGAGTGCGCGACCTCCTGCTCAATCAGCGTCCCAAGGATTTCGACATCTCCACCTCGGCCAAACCCGAGGAGATCCGAAGCCTCTTCCGCAACGCGATCCTGATCGGCCGCCGATTCAGACTCGCCCATATCCGCTTCGGCCGCAAAGTGATTGAGGTCTCCACCTTCCGCGCGGGAGCCACGGAAGAAGCGGGGCTCATCGTCCGCGACAACGAATGGGGCACCGAGGAACAAGATGTGCTCAGGCGCGACTTCACGATCAACGGCCTCTTCTACGACCCAGAGAGCCAAAAAGTGATCGACTATGTCGACGGCTACCCCGACTTGGAAAAGCGAATGTTGAGGGCGATCGGCCAGCCCGATGTCCGCTTCACGCAAGATCCGGTTCGAATGATCCGCCTCATCAAGTTCTGCGCCCGTTTCAACTTCGAAATCCACAAACCCACTTTCGAGGCGCTCCTCAACTGCAAAGGGGAAATCCTGAAAAGTTCCTCCGCCCGCATCTTCGAAGAGCTCCTCCGGATGCTCGAGTCGGGGGCTTCCAAGGCGTTTTTCCACCTCCTCAACGAATATGGCCTCCTCAAGCCCCTCTCGCCCCCCCTCTCCTCCTTCCTCGAGAAAGGGACCGAAAGCCTCGCCTTCCAACTTCTCGGCGTCATCGACGACGAGATCCGGAAAAATTCCTCGGAGCCGCTCGACCGTTCCCTCCTCCTCTCGGCGCTGATCTTCCCCCTCTTCAGCGACCAGGTGAACGAAAAAGCGCGCACGCAAGAGAAGCCGCTCCATCTGGGACAAATCGCCGAAGTGGCCCACCGGACCATCGACCTCATCTTCAACCCATTCTTCAATATCCCGCGCCGCATGCGGGGCACCATGGGCTTCCTCCTGATGGCGCAGTACCGGATGATCCCGATCGATGGTCGCCCCATTCGCCGCCCAAGGGCGCCGCGCGATCCTCTATTCCCATTGGCCCTCCACCTTCTCAAGTTCCGCGCCTCCGTCCAACCC
The DNA here is from genome assembly GCA_035479435.1 of Chlamydiales bacterium. Classification (GTDB taxonomy): domain Bacteria; phylum Chlamydiota; class Chlamydiia; order Chlamydiales; family SM23-39; genus REEB52. The sequence goes on along the minus strand of DATIIR010000024.1, from coordinate 5,978 downwards.
GAACTGATCCCTCCCTACACGCTCTGGACCGAAGCCTCCTTCGCCTCCCACGAAGTAGCGCCTCCGATGGAAGATCGAGGACCTCCGCGCCGCAGACGAAGAAGAAGAGGCCCGCCTCGTGAAAACAACGTGTAGCGCCCTCACGGTGGCACCCGATGTCACCCTCTACCACACAGGTCCCGCCCTCGATCACGGCCCCCTCCCCTCCCTCTTTTACTTCGCGATCTCAGGCCCCGACAGCCTCACCCTCGACCCGTTCAACCAACCCGTTCAGTTCCTCGGTGGAAAAATGGTCCGCATTTTCTCCATGACGCTCCCCGGCCACGAAGCCAACCTCCCCGCGAGCGGCGCCATGTCCATTTGGGCTGAAGAGCAAGGGAAAGGGATCGATCCCTTTCTCGACTCGGTGCAACTCGCCGTCGATTTTGCCATAAGGGAGAAATTCGCCGATCCGAGCAAATTGGGAGCTGCCGGCCTTTCGCGCGGCGCCTTTATTGCCGCCCATCTCGCAGCGCGCGATGAGCGCTTTCGCTTTCTGTTGGGCTTTGCGCCCCTCACTCGCCTCAGCAAGTTGAAAGAATTTGCCCATCTCACGGAGAATCCATTCGTCAACAACCTCGACCTCATCCACCTCGCCAAGGCGCTGGGAGACCGACACGTGCGCCTTTACATTGGCAACCACGACACGAGAGTGGGGACGAGGGAGTGTTTTGATTTTGCGATGGCGCTCGTAGATCACAAGAGCGCGCGCACTTCGCAAGTCGAGCTAATCATCGGTCCGTCCATCGGCCACATGGGGCACGGCACTTCGCCCGAAGTCTTCCAACAAGGCGCCCACTGGCTCGAGAACTGCCTTATTTAAACCAGAGTTTTTGAGAGATATTTCCAAAATTTTTCCTCTGCGTCTCTGCGTCTCGGTTCTTGCCCTGCCTCTGCGATATCCTCTCATTGGCGTTTTGGACCCGAGATTCTCGCAAAGAGCAATCGCAGAGGCAAAGCAGATCCCTGAGGCGCAGAGACGCAGAGGGAAAAACAAGCTTCGCGTCGAGCTAGACTAGGGGTTATGCAACGGTCTCACTATTGACATCGATTGTTTTGTGGCGTAATAGAAAGGAATCATGTGGCAACACCTTTTTTTCTTAGCAAATGCACTGATTTCTCAGTCCATGCTCCACCAAGCCGATGAAATCAGCAAAAAATATGCGCTCGAAGTAGCCAAAGCGCCACCTCCTCTTCTGTCGCCGCAACCGCAAAGCTGCTTGAATACCGCCTCCGTCTGGTTTTCGATCGATTTGGAGGAGATCCAAGAGCCCGCTTTTGAACACTTAAACAATGAAGATCTTTGGGATCATTTGAGGGAGGTTGGCGTCCAGGCCGTCTACCTCAAAGGACTCAAACAGGGCGGTGCATTTCGAACCGGAATTGGACTCGATCCGAAGTGGGGCTCCGATTGGGACAGCCTCGCGATGTCGCTGCAGAAAAAGGGGATGGTCCTCGTCGGCGATTCCCTCGGCAATTGCACGGGATTGAGCGCCGATTTCTGGCTCGCGCTGAAAAATGTGGGCGACTATCCGAGCCTCTACCACCTGATCGAGATCGAAAAACAGGATTGGAAATGGTTGCCCCAAATGGGCGCTTCACAATTTTGCTCCAATGTCCCCTGGCTCACGCTGCAAGAATTGCACAAAAAAGGGTACGTGCCCGAACAATTCGCCCCATACGTCAAAACAAGCCGGTGGAATGCAACGCCCCAAGTGAATTGCGCAGATGGAAAAGTGCGCAGATGGATCTACTTGAAAGAAAAACAGGACGATCCGGTCATCGACTGGCTCGGCGCCTCCTTTGCCGGTTCGCGGATCGCAGCCGCCGACGCGCTCGATTCGATCTATAATCTGGGACAAAAATTCATCCGAATCGATGCGCGTATCAATGCCAATGCAAAAGAGACGCTCTCCCTCTGGGCCCGCAGATTGGGAAGCTATACCGTTCAAGAGGGGCGCGGTGGACTCGATGAGATCGCACAGGCCAGCTCCGATCTCGTCTCAGATACACTAACTCGCCCAGCACTTCTCCACGCCCTGATCGCCGAAGACACCGAAGCGCTCAAACTCATGTATCGCCTCTATTTGGGAGAGGCCATCGAGACAAAGAGACTCGTCCACGTGCTCCAGCCTTTTGATGAATTCACCTGCGACTGGTCGGAACTCCTCCTCTTCCCGAGAAAAAAGTTCCAGTACAAGGAGGAAGAGCTCACCGGAGAAGCTCTCCGGATGCGGTTGTTGCAACAAGACATGCTCACCGTCGGCAACAACCCCCTTTCCACCTGGACCAGCTATTGCATGACCGCTCTCGGCATTAAGGATTTTGAAAAGAAAAGGGAGGACATCACCGATACCCACCTCCTCCTCGCCTTCTTTTACGCAATGCAACCCGGAACGTTCTCCTTCAGCGCCTCCGATCTTTTGGGAACCGTTGCGCGGCAGACGATCGATCTCATGGGGCCCAACGAAAATACCCTCTACGCCTCCCTTCCTGGACAGCTGACAAACAGGAAATCATTCGCCATGCAACTGCGCAAAATCCTCGCTGTCCGAAAAGAAAATGGCATTGAGAGCGGCGAGCTCCTCGCAGTGCCCAATACAGCACAGCCGGGCCTCATGATTTTGGTTCACCGACTGAAAGGGAGCCGTATGGTGCAGCTCCTCGCCGTCAATTTTGGCCGAACACCTGCCCAAGAAGTTCTCGAAATGCCCGAAGTAAGGCAAACCACAGCCATCGATCTGATGACCGGATTAGCAGAGAAAAAACCGCTCGAATCGGCGACCATTCGCCTCTCACTTCCACCTTTGTCTGGAAAAGTTATTCTGTTCCAGACAAAATATTACGATTAATGAAACGGTTCCTAGTTGTCTCTTCCCGCGGTATCGGCGATGCGTTGATTTTGCACATCGTCTCCCACCATTTGCGCGAAGCCGGTTTCGATGTGACCACATCGACGCCTCACCACTTCGGCAGATGGTTCTCCGGCTATCAATTTGGCACTGCGACCGATTGCGATGCGATCTTTCTCCAACATGACAATACACCTGAATCCAGGGCCATCCACGCGCTCGACAAACCCATCTACACCTTCTACGGAAGCCACCTGCTCGAAAAACATGGTCCCCTCCGCATGGGCCGCGACTACGTCTGCGATCCGAATCGAACCATGGTCGACAACGTCGTCACCTCACTTCAGACCCTCTTCGGCATCACGGCCACTAAGGAAAATGGACTCAAGCCTTTCCCCGGACTCATCCACCGCCGCAACAAAAAGCGGGTCGCCATCCACACTACGAGCGCTGATGCCAGCAAAAATTGGCCCGAAGCCAAATTCCTCAGAGTGGCCCAATGGCTCGCCTCAGAAGGGTACGAACCGGAGTTCCTCCCCCACTTCCCCTCCCTTGAGGATTTAGTCTCTTATATTTACGAATCGGGATCGTTCATCGGCAACGACTCGGGACCGGGCCACATCGCCTCGTGCCTAAAGATCCCCCACCTCATCATCGGCAGATCCAAAAGGCAGATGCAATTTTGGCGCCCCGGATGGACTGAGGGAGAAGTGCTCGTCCCCCCCAGCTGGATCCCCAATTGGAAGGGATTCCGCCTGAGAGAAACCCACTGGAGGCGATTTATTACCATTAATCATGTAATTAAAAGATTTAAAACCAACGTTTTGTGTAATTAAATGAAATTAAACTTTTTATCATGTAACATTAGCATAAGGTGACCCATTATGAAAGACCTACCTCATCACATGAAAAAGTTAAATCGGCGCGTCATCCGCTCCATGCATCGGGAAGCTCTTGAAGAGGAGCTACCTGAGATCCCCACCCTCCCGGTCTCGCAGAAGGAGAAGAAGAAGAAAGCCAAGATCAAGATGAGGGATGAGACGCGTGCGCGCGTCGCGTCGGATCTCACTCCAGAAGAGCGGAATAGGGAGATGAAAACGGGGCGGGTTCCCATTTTCGACCGGCTGAACAACGCCAAGCCGAAACACACCCGCTCTAGCAAGAAAAAAACCCCTAGAATCTAACGGCTTAGGCTGTTAAAATCCCCCGCATGCGCATTGCTCATGTGTCGGATTTTCACTATACCCATTTGACCTGGAATCCCTTTCGTCTTTTGTCCAAGCGGATTTTGGGCAACCTCAATTGGTTGTTCTTAAGGAAGAAGCATTTTTTTGAGGAGCAGGTGGAGCCGCTTCCGGCCCTTTTCAAATCGCTCAATGTGGACCTCATCCTTTTCGGAGGCGACTTCACCACGACGTCTCTGATCGAAGAATTTGAGAAGGCGGGTCGGTTTGTGAAAAAATGCCATCAGCCCTGGATTGCCATTCCCGGCAACCACGACAAATACACGAAGCGAAGCCAGCGCAGCAAACATTTTTACCGCTATTTTGCCAACAAGCGCACTGAAATCGCCCACCCGGTTGAGTTCTTCACGCTCAAGGACCACGCCGTTGAGGCGCACCGCGTAGCGCCCCACTGGTGGATCATCGCCCTCGACACTGCGCTCGCTACGAACCCCTATTCTTCAGAAGGGCTCCTTTCGGAAAAGCTCGAATCGCATCTTGAAGAGGTGCTCAAGCTCATTCCTCCCAACGATTCGATCATCATGCTCAACCACTACCCCTTTTTCCAAAACGACGTAGCCCGCCACAATCTCAAAAGAGGCGAAGCACTGCAGCAGATTCTCCAGCGGCATCCCCGCATCCGCCTTTACCTCCACGGCCACACGCACCGGCACACCATTGCCGACCTCCAGCTCAGCGACCTCCCCATTGTCCTCGACAGCGGCAGCTGCGCACAAGGGCGCAAAGGAGCCTGGAATCTGATCGACCTCAAGCCCCACGGCTGCACCATCTCCACCTACCGGTGGGACCACGCCTGGACCAAAACCCGCACTGAGGAGTTTCCGTGGACACGACCCTAAAGCCTTGGTTTGATGATGGGCTTCGCTTCAAGTGCACCGGCTGTGGCAAATGTTGCACCGGCTCGCCCGGTTATGTCTACCTATCTCACGGCGATCTCACGCGCCTCTCCGCTCATTTCAACATCACCGAAACCGAATTTACCCAAAAGTACACGCGCTACATCGATGGGCAATATGCGCTTCTAGATCGTCCCCATTCAACCGACTGTCTATTCCTAGAGAATAACAGATGCACTGTCTATGAAGCGCGGCCCGTGCAATGCCGCACCTTTCCCTGGTGGGTCTACCACCTCAGAGAGCCGAGCGACTGGGAAGAGGCCTCGACGCGATGTGAAGGGATCAATCACCCCGACGCCCCGCTTGTTCCCTCGCTCCACATCCAAGAGCAGTGCCTCACCTACCTCGACAACATCCTCGACCAAAATTTCGATCTCTCTTAGTATGGACTCTTATGCCTACTGTAGAACAACGGGTCCAGAGTTGGTTGAAGGGCCCCTTTGATGAGGAAACAAAGCGGGAAATACGCCGCCTATTGAGCGATGATCCCGAAGCGCTCTCCGATGCGTTCTTCAAAGATCTATCATTTGGTACGGGAGGGATGCGCGGGATCATGGGGATCGGCACCAACCGGATGAACGTCTATACCATCCGGATGGCCACGCAGGGCCTCGCTCATTACATCCTCCAAATGGTCGGCCCAAAATGCACCGTCTTCGTCGGCTTCGAGACGCGCCACCACTCGAGAGAATTTGCCGAAGAGACAGCCAAAGTATTCGCCGGCAACGGTATGCGCGTTTTACTCTCCAAAGAGATTACGCCCACGCCGCTCGTCTCGTTTGCATGCCGTTATTACAAGTGCAGCTCTGCTGTGATGATCACCGCCTCCCACAATCCACCGCAATACAACGGCTACAAAGTTTACTGGAGCGACGGATGTCAGGTAGTGCCACCTCACGACGAGGGGATCATGACCGAAGTGGCCAAGATCAAAAGTCCCGATCAGG
>DATIIR010000023.1:0-6140 GCA_035479435.1 Chlamydiales bacterium | reverse complement strand
CCCATTGCCGCCCTTCTCTTTCCCATCACCGACTTTTTCACCGCCCAGCTCCTCGACCTCGACGCCTACCCCCCACTCGCCCTCGAATACTCCCTCCGCCTCTCCCATTTCCCCGCCTGGCCCATCCCCCTCTACCTATTTGGATTGTTTTGTTTGACGAATAGCGTATTCTGCGATAAGATTTTTAGGACTTATGGCGATCGTAGCTCAGTTGGTTAGAGCGTTGGATTGTGGATCCAAATGTCGCGGGTTCGAGCCCCGTCGATCGCCCAATTTTTAACGCAGAACGCAGAACGCAAAATGCAGAACTGCGGCGGGGGAAGCCCCCTGTGCCCCCCAAATAAGGGTGTTCTTAGTGTCCTTTATTCAAGCCATTATTTTAGGACTCGTTCAGGGACTTACCGAGTTTTTTCCTGTTAGTTCGTCCGCGCACCTCAGATTGGCCAAATGGCTGATGCATGTTCCCGATGGAGAGCACCTGGTCTATTTCGACCTCCTTTGTCATTCAGGTACATTGTTAGCCTTAGTCATTTATCTGAGGCGAGATGTGTGGGATGTCCTGACAGACGTGAGGAAAATGGCGATGTACTCTCTGGCGCTAATGCCGCTAGTCCCCGCCTACTTCCTCTTAAAGCCCCTGAGGATGGCAGCCTCCGATCCAGCCTATCTCGGTTACGCCCTAATGGTCACAGCCACCCTCCTATTCGCCGCCTCCAGCAAAAAGGTGGATGTCCTTGCTTTGGGGGGCGCAGGGGGCCTCCCCCGCGGCAGTTCTGCATTTTGCGTTTTGCGTTCTGCGTTTAATATGTTATGTATTGGGTTGATGCAGACGATGGCGCTAGTGCCTGGCATCTCGCGAAGTGGGTCGACCATCTCAGCTGCCCGCTTCTGCGGCTGGGAATGGCGCGAGGCGGCTCGCTTCTCCTTCTTGCTGTCGATCCCCACGATCTTGGGGGGCGAACTGCTCGAGACGTTGAAGGGACATGCGGGAGGCGGAGTGTCGGTGCCGTGTTACGTCGGAGGGTTCGTGGCTTCATTCGGTTTGGGGCTTGTGGCCGTCCGGTTCGTCTTCTGGGTGTACGAAAAAGGAAAGGTCCGCCCTTTCGCCTGGTATTGTCTAGGTGTTGGGCTCTTTGCATGGATAGCATTTAATGGCTAAAAAAAAGAAAGTACCTCTCAACCCCGATGCCCAGGGCCTCTTTTTCATGGCCGTGGGCTTTCTGGGGCTGATTGCGCTGTGGAGCTTCACATTCCTCCATCCAAGCCACAACTGGCTGGGGTATTTGGGCTACATCGTAGCGCTGGGAACGCAGTCGCTTTTTGGACTGGGAGCCTATTTTATCCCCTGCTACCTGATCTGGCTAGGAGTGCGCCTCTTAAAGGGAGAAAAATGGCTCCGTTTGAGCTACGATCACATCTACTTTCTGATTTTTCTCAGCTCGATGTGCATGCTCTTCACCGTATTTGCCGAAAGCTACCCCGATAAGGCGAGGGCCTGGGACGGGAGAGTCGTTTCCGAGACGCTCTCGATGAGCGCCCCCTATCCTCGCACACTGATCCGCTTCTATCTCGGCGGCTTCCCCTTCTACTACCTCTTCTCCGATCTGCCAGGCCTCAATCTGCAGCGCACCTTGAGCCCCGTAGGGACCACCCTCATCTTCTTTAGCCTGGGTCTCGTCTCCTTCCTCCTGCTCAGCAGAGTCCGAGTTGTCTCGAACGCCGCCGCCTTCTGGCAGGGAGCAGTCGCCCTCGTCAACTGGCTCAAAAAAATCGCCACCAAAAAACCGACTGCAGATCCCATTCCTAAAACCTTCTCGGGACTAAAGATCAATAACTTGCCCGAAAAGCCCCCCGAGCCAAAGAAAAAAATCACCGAAATTCTGAAGGTGGAGAAGAAACCGCCCAAGCCCACTGTCGTATCTGAGCCGACCCCGCCTAAAAAAGAGAAAAAAGAGGCCATTCCCGTTCCCACCAAGAGCTTGATGGTGAGATCCGATAGCTCCTACAAACTGCCGCCCCCATCGCTGCTGTCGAATCCCACCCAAAAAGTGGATCAGCCCACGCTGAAAAAAGACCTGATGCACCAAGCAGCCGTCTTAGAAGAGACGCTGAAGAGCTTCGGCATTGAAGCGAAAGTAGGCGAAATCAACAGCGGCCCTACCATCACATCATTTGAAGTGCATCCGTCGATCGGCGTTAAAGTACAGAAGATCAAAGCGCTTGAAAATGACATCGCCCTGAATATGCAAGCCAAATCGATCCGCATCGTCGCACCTATTCCCGGGAAGGCGGCCGTCGGCGTCGAGGTGCCCGCGCTCCATCCGCAGGAAGTGAGCTTCAAAGAGATGCTCCTCCACTATCAGCAAAAGACGAGGAGACTCTCGATCCCCATTCTATTGGGCAAAGCGATCAACGGCGAGTGGGTCTTTGCCGATTTAGCGCGCATGCCCCACTGCCTCATCGCAGGGGCCACCGGCTCGGGGAAATCGGTCTGCATCAACACCATTGTGATGTCGATCCTCATGAACGCCCGTCCCGACGAAGTCAAACTCCTGATGGTCGATCCGAAAAAAGTGGAACTCACCCAATATTCGCGTCTTCCCCACATGATCGCCCCCGTCATCACCGAACCGCACGGCGCCTACGCCGCCCTTCAGTGGCTCGTCAAGGAGATGCAAGTGCGCTACGAGATCCTCAAGCAATTGGGCCTTCGCAATATTGGCTCCTTCAACAACCGCAAGATCAACAAAGAGGTCGAATCGGCCCTTCATATTCCCATTCCCGAACAGATGCCCTTCATCGTCGCCATTGTCGACGAGTTTGCCGATCTGATGATGGTCTCCAGCGCCGACATTGAGACGCCCATCGCCCGTATCGCCCAGATGGCCCGCGCCGTCGGCATCCACCTCATCTTAGCCACCCAGCGCCCCTCTCGGGAGGTGATCACCGGCATTATCAAAGCGAACATCCCCACCCGTATTTCATTCAAAGTGGCCAGCCGTGTCAACTCGCAGATCATCCTCGACGACACCGGAGCGGAAAGCCTCCTCGGCAATGGCGATCTCCTCTTCTTACCGCCCGGCACCTCGCAATTGCTCCGCGCCCAAGGCGCCTATATCAGCGATGAGGAGATCAATCAAGTGATCACCTCGATCTGTTCCCAGAGTCCCACCAATTATCTCATCCCCTCTTTTGATTCCTTCCGATCCCTCGATACCTCTGATAACGACGATGACCCCAAAGGCAAAGACGCCCTCTATGACCAGGCGCTCACGATCGTCGTCGCCTCGAAGAGTGCCTCGACCACTTTCCTGCAGCGGAAACTAAAGATTGGCTATGCCCGTGCCGCGAGTCTGATGGATGAACTCGAGCAAAACGGCATTATCGGCCCGCAGGAAGGAGCCAAACCGCGTCGAGTGATCGGCAGCGGCACATCGCAACCCGCCCTCTTCGACGAAGAGAAAGAAAGCGAAGAAGAGCCCATCTAACAAGATTTATCTTGCTTATCATGCCACGTGTGATCATGCAAATCCTGTCCCTGCCTATCCACCATACCCCTCACCGGCCTCATATTCCTTGCCTAACAAGATTTCTCTGTTGTAGCCACAAGCTCTTGTTTTCGGGAAGGAACAGGATTTGCATGATCACACGTGGCATGATAAGCAGGATGATAGGCTCTTCTGTACTCTAGCTTTCTCTTCCCAAAGTTTACCAGCAAACCAACCGATAAATTTGTCACAGCCAGGTAATTGATCAACTGTGCCTGGTGCTCTCCCGTAAGGTACTCGCAGCTTTTTAGCTCGACGACTACTTGTTTTGCGACTACGAGATCTGGCACGAATATCCCGATTTTCCTTCCCCGAAAATGCACCTCAAATCCCCGTTCGGAAGAGACCTCTAATCCACTGTCAGTGAGTGCAATCACAAGTGCATTGTGGTAAACCGACTCAGCAAAACCACTACCAAGCGTATTTATTATTTCAAAGCAGCACCCTAAAATACCTCTTGTGGTTTCACTAAATTTATCCTGCTTATCATGCCACGTGTGATCATGCAAATCCTGTCCCTGCCTATCCACCATACCCCTCACCGGCCCTCACATTCCTGCCCATCCTTCTTAAAGTAGATGGGTTTGGAAATCTTGTCCTGATAAGCGATCGAAACCTCAACCATCTTGCCCATCAACGCCTCTCTCACGATCCGCAAGGCCACCTCCTCTGCATTGCATTCACCCGACAAGTGCGCCAGATGCACGTGCTTGAGGCCAGGATGGTAAATCGATGTGAGCAACTCCGCGCAATCGCCGTTGGAGAGGTGCCCCTGTTTACACAGGATCCTTTGCTTTAAACTTTTCGGGCGCGAGGAGGCGTGCACCATCGCAGGTTCATGGTTTGCCTCGATGTACAGATAGTCACACCCTTCCAGATGTTTGCGCACAAGCGATGTAATATGGCCGATATCGGCGCAGATACCCAGCTTTACAGACTCGATTTGGATCGTGAACGCCACTGGATCGAGCGTATCGTGGGGAATGCTAAACGGATGGACGACGAGATCGCCAAACTCAAATGTCTCTCCCGTTGTAAAAATTTTAAATTTGGGCCTTTCGCCAAGAGCAGCGACAATTCCTTTCGCTGTTTCGGAATTAGCCAAGACGGGAACTTTCAATTGTTCTGCCAAAACCATCAGACCCTTGATGTGATCTAAGTGTTCATGCGTGATCAGAATCGCCTGAATGGAATGGGGATTGACACCCAATTCCCTCATCCGTTCCACTGCCAGTGCAGCGCTGATGCCCGCATCGATCAAGACGCAGGTTTTTCTGCTGCCGACATAAAGACAATTCCCTTTCGAACCAGATGCGAGCGGACAAAATCCAAACATGGTCACGCATTTTATTTGATAAAATAATTCTTTGCAAAATTAATTCAATCCATCTATTGAGTGAAATTAGGTACACGCATCAGGGTGAACAAAATGTTTGGCGAAGAAATCTTGACTGAGATCGATGGCACACTGGATCAGCTGATCCGGAACGCAGAAGTATTGCAGAAGGTCGATTTGAAGAATTTGAGCGAGACGGAGATCGACGCATTTCAGAAGACGCAAGAGAGTCTTTTGCAGCATTTGATGCACATGGACCAATTTCTCGTCACCAAGCGGAACAGTCTGAGGATTCAAGACAAGCGGTCGGCGAGTTTTAAGATTCAGGAGAAGTTGCTTAAGTTTGAGAAGATGAAGAACACCTATCACAAGAATCTGTCGGACATGCAGAGCAAGATGCCGATTCTCTCCAAGCGCCGCAACAAGCGCCTTCTCTGCTGGAAGTAGCCCTATTTCCTTAGAAAAAGGCGGTAGTCGACGTTCAGCGCCTTCCCTAACTTCTTAGCTAGTTTTTCACCAATCGTCCTTTTCCCATGTTCCATTCGGGATAGATTGTCCTGAGAAATGCCACAGAGCTTGGCGAGTGCCTTTTGCGAGAGTCCTTCCCGATAACGGGCTCCCCTCAAAGCCAAACCCACCTCTGAGTATTTTTTGATTTCATCCTTCGCAAGTTCCCGCCAGGGTATTGTTTCACTTTTCTCAAACTGTTTGCTGCCAGTAATATGAGGCATTATTTTCTCAATGATTTATTGAACGAATTTATTCATGCTGCAAGTTTGTCACAAATGCACGTTTTGTAACAAGACAGCCTCCACAATATGGCTCGCTGCAAGGAGTTCCGCACGATTTCTCCGAAATCGGCGTCAGGCGGGGGATGCCCCCCGATCCCCCCAAAGAGGACTTCACAAACGGCTGGGCATCGTGGCCATAAACTTCTAGCCAAATAAATCCTATTATCGCTAAGCTGTTCGCCCAAAAAGGAGTCACTTTATGGCAGCGTCTGCTAAATTACAACCCTCCCAGCTTGGATTAGCGAATTTGGTTATACATGGGCGGATGAATCTCCCCGAGGATTTGGAAATGCACGTAGTCGCCATGACGCCAAGGAATCTGATTCAGAGAATATCGCTTATTGCTGCGGCGCTCTCTACCACACAATCTGCCTATCGGTTAGTACTACAATCTCCTAGGACGATAACTCCCCAATTTGCAGATGCTAATCCGGAATATAAAAAGATTTTGATGAATCAATCAGC
>DATIIR010000022.1:0-11130 GCA_035479435.1 Chlamydiales bacterium | reverse complement strand
GTGACGAGTCGCTATGGGACGCCCGCCGATTTCCAGTTTTTTGTCGACCATTTGCATCAAGAGGGGATCGGCGTGATCCTCGATTGGGTGCCGGCCCACTTCCCCACCGACGACTACTCGCTCAACCGCTTTGATGGGACCGCCCTCTATGAACATGAAGATCCGCGCAAAGGGATCCATCCCCACTGGCAGACGGCCATCTTCAACTACGGCCGCAAAGAGGTCTCCAATTTCCTCATCGCCAGCGCCCTCTTCTGGTTCGACAAGATGCACATCGATGGCCTGCGGGTCGATGCGGTTGCCTCGATGCTCTATCTCGATTACGGCCGCAAAGCAGGCGAGTGGATTCCCAATCCGGACGGGAGTAATTTCAACATCGATGCGATTGAGTTTATCAAACATCTCAACTCAGTCGTCCATGAGCGTTTCCCCGGCGCCCTTCTCATTGCCGAAGAGTCTTCCTCTTACGCGGGCGTGACCCACAAAGAGGGGCTCGGCTTCGATCTCAAGTGGAACATGGGGTGGATGAACGATACCCTCCGCTATTTTTCGCGCGATCCGATCTATCGCCAGCACCATCAGAACGATCTCACTTTTGGCCTTCTCTACGCCTTCATGGAGAAGTTCCAACTCGTCCTTTCTCATGATGAAGTTGTCCATGGCAAGCGGAGTCTGATCGACAAGATGCCTGGCACTGAGTGGCAGCGATTTGCCAATTTACGCCTTCTCTACAGTTACATGATGTGCCAGCCGGGCAAAAAGCTTCTCTTCATGGGTGGCGAGATCGCCCAGTGGAATGAGTGGGACTGCAAATCGAACATCGACTGGTTTCTACTCCAGAACCCTCTCCATCAAGGGATCTCTGAGCTCGTGCGCGAACTCAACCATTTTTACCTCACCCACCCACCCCTTTGGCAGGTCGATTTCGACTGGCAAGGGTACGAGTGGATCGACTTTTCCGATGCCGAAAACTGCGTCATCTCCTACCTGCGCAAAGGCAATGGCAAAACTCTTGCCTGCGTCCACAATTTTACCCCCGAGTACCGCGCCAACTACTGGATCAAACTGCCGAATGTGAAGGCGATCCGCGAGGTTTTCAATACAGATGGGGCGAAGTATGGCGGTTCGGGCAAAATCAACGAGCACATTACCATCCAAAACGAGGGCTTCGCCATCCACCTGGCCCCCCTCGCCACCATGATCTTCGAAGTGGACTTTCACTCATAGGATCTCCTATACTCTTGTTGCATGATTCAAGCAGACGACCTCTATCTTTCGTATGGTGGCCAGGAAGTACTCTCCGGGGCGGGCTTTAGCCTCCAGAAAGGGGAGCGGTGTGGCCTCATCGGCCGCAATGGCTCCGGCAAATCGACCCTCTTCCGCCTCCTGACTGGAGCTGAGGCTCCCGACAAAGGCAACATCGTCATGCCAAAAGGCTACCGACTCGGGATCCTTCAACAGCAGATCCGCTTTAGTAAGCCCACGGTCCTCGAGGAGGCGGCCCTTGGCCTTCGCGATGAAGCGGAGCTCTACAAGGTGGAGAGTATCCTCTTTGGCCTCGGATTCACCGAGGAGGCGATGGATGCTTCGCCCCATAGCCTCTCGGGAGGCTATCAGCTCCGCGTCCAACTCGCCAAAGTCCTCGCCTCTGAGCCCGACTGCCTTCTTCTCGACGAGCCGACGAACTACCTCGATATCCTCTCGATCCGCTTTTTCTCCAAATTCCTCCAGCAGTGGAAAGGGGAGATGATCCTCATCTCGCACGACCTCGAATTCTTGGACCAGGCGACGACCCACATGATGGGAATCCATCGCCACCACATCTACAAAATCAAGGGAAAAAGCAGCGATCTCTTCCACCTCATTGCTGAAGAGGAGGAGAGGCATGAAATAGTCCGCCAAAACCTTGAAAAAAAGAAGGCCCACCTCCAAGAGTACATCGACCGTTTTGGCGCCAAGGCCTCTAAGGCCACACAGGCCCAGTCGAAGCAAAAAATGCTCGCGCGTCTCCCCGACTTGGAGAAGCTCAAAGACCTCGCCCACCTCGATTTTGCCTTCCACGAGGTGCCCTTCAACGGGAGAAAGATGTTAGATGCCAATGGCCTTCGCTTTTCCTACACCGACGACCCCCTCATTGAAGATTTTTCTCTCACCATCGAGAAAGGGGATCGGGTCGCCATCATCGGGAAGAACGGTTACGGGAAATCGACTCTTCTCCGCCTCCTCACCGAAGAGCTCGCCCCCAACGACGGCACCCTCGCGCTCTCGCAGGCGACCCGCATCGGTTACTTTGGCCAGACCCACATCGACCGCCTCAACTCCACACTCCGGATCGAAGAGGAGATCGGCTCGGCCAATCCCGCCCTCAATTTCACCCAAGTGCGGGCGATCTGCGGCCTGATGATGTTCAGCGGCGACCTCGCCAAAAAGGCCATCTCCGTGCTCTCCGGTGGAGAGAAGAGCCGCGTTCTCCTCGGCAAGATCATCGCGCAGCCCTGCAATCTCCTCCTCCTCGACGAGCCGACCCATCACCTCGACATCGAGTCGATTGAAGCCCTCATCGACGCCATTGAAGAGTTTGAGGGATCGGTTGTCATCGTCACGCACAGCGAGTGGATCCTTCGGCGCGTACCCTTCAACAAGCTCGTGATCTGCCACAAGCAAAAGCAGGAGCTTTTCCCAGACACCTACGACGAGTTCCTCTCCAAAGTCGGTTGGCAAGAGGAGAAGCCCGTCAAACCAGTCAAAGTGGCTCCGCCTCCGCCTCCCAAGAAAACAACCAAAGGGGACATCAGAAAGTGCGAGGAGCAAATCATGCAGCTGGAAGAGGAGTTGAAGAAGGATAACGAGAAGTTAGCGATTGTGTCCCAATCGGGCCATGGCGAGGAGATCAAAAAGCTCCTCAGCGCCATTGCCCTGAAACAAAAAGAGATCGACGCCCTCTACACGCGATTAGAGACGCTCTACAAGAATTCTTAAAACGATGAGATCATTGCATAAAAAGAAAAACAGGATATGCATGATCTAAGTGGCATGATCAGCAAGATAAAAAAAATATCATCTCTCGCGCCATCATTGCGCGGGATTAGCCAAAGATCGCCGAAATCTCTCTAGATTAACCGCTTGCTGTCGTCGTTCGCCAACGAGCCACCATCGCTCAAACTCGCGAGGCAATTCTGACTGTGACGAACACCGGAAAACCACAGCTAGGTCGGTCTCGTCGTTCCTACACAGCCCATTATTTCCTGACTCCAATAACTTTCCTCCGATAGCGAGCGTCTCATCAATTGCTGGTTGGAGAACGGCGTCATCAGCCCAGGGAGGTGGAGCCAGAGGAGGCATTGCCGGCCCCACGTCTGCAATTCTCTGCACTCGTTCAGCCGCGTCCTGTCGGTGCACTCCGCCGCGCGTCCATTGCTGAAAATTTCTAGGCAACTCTTTCTTCTTACTCCCGTAAAGAACCCACTGCAGATCGCGTTTATCGCTGGCGTTAAGCCGAGTATCAGCTCGTAGTAATAATTGGCGTATGGCTACGTACGTGATTTCGGAGGGATCCTCCCACGGGGGGGGGCGGCGGCGGCCGCTGCAGCAGCCATGCTACGAGAACCTACAGGAGAAAGTGATGACATCTGTTATCCTTTTATTATGGGCAATAGTTATATCATGTGAATCAATTAAATACCAGAAGCGTGAATTGATTCGATCCATTGGCGGACGAGTTCGCCGCGCACGTTGAACTCAGCTGGATGGTCGAGAACCTTCAAGGCTCTCTCTTTGAAGCCGGCCATTGAGTAAACAAGGGCGAGCTCGTCAGTGTAGCGGGCGCCGAAACGGTGGTTCGCTTCCGTAAGGTTTTTGAGCGCTTGAACCCAATTGCCTTGAAGCGCATAGCACACTCCAGCAGCCGCCAATTGGTCTCCTTCGCAAATGTAAGAGGTGTTTTCGGGGCTGATGAGCTCGAGCGCTTGGGCGTAGTGTCTTTCCGCAAGCAGTTGTTTGATTCTTTCACTGGGCGGAACGAGAAGGGCCCATTCTGGATTCGCACGAGAGGGATTCTCGGGTTCATTCAAGAGCAAGAGAGCGATCAGGTCGCCATGTGCGGCAGCAGCGTGCAGCGCGAGAGGATCTTTGTTCCCCTGCATCAGCTGAATCAGCGCTTCAGTGGATTGGAGTTGCTGTTCCACTCTCAATGGAGCATGTGCAGAGATCCAGGCAATATCATCCAATGCGGCATCGTACTCTTTTGCTAAGACGTAGCATCGCGCTCTTTCCAAGTGCATTTCGTAAAATGTATACAAGTCGAAGGAGTGGTGCTCTTTGGTCCTTTTTGTGAACTCGATTAATTTCGTCAGGGTTTCAGCAGCCTGATGGAAGTCGCCCTGCTTCAGGCTCAGTTGATACTGAGAGGCAAGCAGCTGACACTCCAAGAATTGCGTCTCTCCCCAAACGGTGTCGTTAAAAGTATCTTCATTTAAAGTAGGAAGAAGATATTCAATGTCAGATAAAGAATTAATTACCATAAAAGCCTCCGTTATTTGTTTAGATAATATCATTGTTCAGATTATTTAAAGATGGAAATGATATTTTAATCGGTGGCTAGTTCCATCGGTGTGGCGGTGGAAGGGGAGGGCATGGTGGGGGAGAACGCTGAGGAGGGGGAGAGGACTAAGAAGGCTCTCTCCGAGAGGGGGTAAACAGACTCAGCGGACGGAGCACGGGGCTGGATAGAGAATCTCCGTTTATTTGGATGTTCGGGAAGTGGTGCTGGAGTCCGTATTTCAAAAAAGATTTCTCCTCTGATCTTGGTTAGGCGCTTGGGCGTTGGGGCGGCTAGATCCTGCTGGGAAGGAGGCAAACTTGCTCTGAATTGGACTGGGTTGGCCATTTTTCCTCTTTTTCCGCGAGGAGTCTATCCTATTTTTCCCTTAGAGGCAATCAAAGTTTCTTCTAGACAGGGGATGGGGAAAAATGTATTTTAAAAAAATAGCTTATGCAAAAATTCAAAGCTCCAGTCTTTTTCATGTTGATCTTCGCAGCGATCATCATGCTCATCGTTTTGATCATGCAGCCCCTTGAGGTCATTACTTTTCTCGATTACATCGCGATTTTAGCTCCCAAAGGTTGGGTTGGATTGCAAGAGCGCAATTTGCTGCTCATCCTCCAGGTGCTGATGCTGCTGGTCGTGATCCCCGTCTATCTGTTCACGTTTATCTTCTCGTGGAAATATAGCGCCCAGAATAAAAAAGCCACATATGACCCCGATTTGATCGATAACAAGGTGGCCGAATACTTTTGGTGGGGGATTCCCACTGTCTTGATCATCGCCATCTCCATATTGACCTACATCAAAACCGATGAATTGGATCCGTATAAGCCGATTGCATCTGACAAAAAGCCAATGACGGTGCAGGTCGTGGCGTTGCAATGGAAGTGGCTCTTCATCTATCCGGAAGAGCAGATCGCCTCAGTCAATTTCCTCCAAATCCCCGTGAATGTACCGATCCGCTTTGAGATCACCGCCGATGCTCCGATGAACTCGTTCTGGATTCCCCATTTGGGCGGCCAAATTTACGCAATGCCCGGGATGAAAACCCTACTGCACTTGATCGCAAATGAACCGGGAGACTTCCGCGGTTCGTCCGCCAATTTAAGCGGTGCGGGATTTGCAGGAATGCACTTTATCACAAGAGCTTCGACCGAAGAGGAGTTTCAAAATTGGGTAGCGAAGGCGAAAGCTGAGGCTAAGGTTTTGAATTATAGCGAATTGGCCAAGCCAAGCACGGATCATCTGGTGGAGACCTACCAACCAGATGCGGGTCTTTTTGAACAAATCGTAATGAAATTTATGAAGTAACTATGCTCGATTTTTTGTTTGGAAGATTGACCTTAAAAGCCTTTCAGCACGATCTTGTGCAGAATGGGGCTGTTTTTGGCATGGTTTTAGGCGGGATCGCGATTATGGCGCTCCTCACCTACTACAAAAAGTGGAAGTGGCTCTGGAACGAGTACATCAAAACCGTCGATCACAAAAAAATCGGCGTTATGTACTTCGTCGTAGCCCTTACCTTGCTCCTCAGAGGATTTGCCGACGCGCTCATGATGAGGATCCAGCAGGCGCTCTCGGTGGGCGATTCGTACGGTTACTTGGAGCCAGACCACTTTCAGGAGATTTTCTCCGCCCACGGAACGACGATGATCTTTTTCGTCGGAATGGGGATCGTCTTTGGCCTCATGAATTGCATTGTCCCGCTGCAAATCGGAGCGCGCGATGTTGCATTTCCGTTCTTGAATGCGGTTGGTTTTTGGCTCTTTGCCGCAGGCGCAGCCCTGCTGATGATCTCGCTGGCCGTGGGCCATTTTTCAGCGACAGGTTGGCTCGCTTATCCGCCCCTTTCAAGCCCCGAGTATAGCCCCAATGAGGGGGTAGACTATTGGATTTGGATCGTTCAGCTCGCAGGTGTGGGAAGTACGATGGCGGCGATCAACTTTTTGGTCACAATCCTGAAAATGCGCTGCCAGGGCATGACGCTGATGAGGATGCCGATTTTCATATGGAGCGCCCTTTGTTCCATGATCTTGGTCGTCTTTGCCTTCCCTATTCTGACGGCGACTCTCTACTTACTGACACTCGACCGGTATGCCGGGATGCATTTTTTCTCCGCCAGTTTCGGGGGGAATTTCATGATGTACGTGAACCTCATTTGGGCCTGGGGACATCCTGAGGTTTACATCTTGATCCTCCCCATATTTGGGGTCTTTTCTGAGGTCGTCTCCACCTTCTCGGAAAAGCGCCTTTTTGGATACGTCTCGATGGTATGGGCCCTTGTGGTCATCACGGTCCTCTCTTTCATTGTGTGGCTGCATCACTTCTTCACGATGGGCGCCAGCGTCAATGTCAACGCCTTCTTCGCCATCATGACCATGCTCATTGCGATCCCCACGGGAGTGAAGATCTTCAACTGGCTTTTCACGAAATTCCGCGGAAGGGTCCACTTCACAACGCCGATGCTCTGGTTTTTCGCCTTCGTCCTCAATTTCAGCGTGGGTGGCATGACCGGAATCCTCCTCTCTGCTCCTCCCGTCGATTACCAGGTACACAACAGCCTTTTCCTCATCGCCCACTTCCACGGGATGGTCATCGGAGGATTTGTCTTTGGCTTCTTCTCTGGATTTACCTATTGGTTCCCCAAAGTGACCGGCTTCTTCTTAAATGAGCGGCTCAATTTCATTGCCTACTGGTTTTGGTTCATCGGTTTTCTCCTCGCCTTCATGCCCCTCTATATGCTCGGCTTTATGGGCGCAACGAGACGACTCGACCATTACGATGCGGCGACCGGTTGGCATCCTCTCTTTCAACTCGTGTGCGTCGGCGCGTTGTTGATCCTCTGCGGGATCATCGTGATGGCTTATGGCATCTACTACAGTTTTAGAACCAGACACGACCACCTGGACACGACGGGCGATCCGTGGAACGGCAGGTCCCTGGAATGGTCGATCCCATCGCCCGCACCGATCTATAACTTTGCCATTCTTCCTATTGTCGATCAGCAAGACCCCCTTTGGGCCATCAAGAGGGGAAATGGACCCAAGAACCCCGCCCACTACCACGATATCCATCTCCCTGTAGATACCGCTATCGCTCCCTACATGGGTGTCTTGGCCCTTGGCTTCGGCTTCGCGATGGTTTGGTACATCTGGTGGCTCGCGATTGCCTCCTTCCTCGGCATTCTCGTTTCTCTCATCGTCCGCCTGTCACAAAAAGATCCGATGCAAATCATTACAGCAGAAGAAGTTAAGAATATTGAACTCCAATTTGGGAAGCAGCGCATATGACCGTCCATTTTCATAAAGAGGCGCATCCAGACGTCAGTGTTCCCGACCCCCACCAGGACGCCTTTTCGCGAGTCACACTGGGCTTCTGGATCTATCTGATGACCGACTGTCTGATCTTTTGCACTCTTTTCGCTACCTATGCGGTGCTCCACAACAGCACCTTTGGCGGCCCCACCACGAGAGATCTCTATAGCCTCCCCATCGCCTTCTCGGAGACGATGGTCCTCCTCTGTAGCAGCGTGACGAGCGGCCTCGGCCTTCTCGCGGCGCTTAAAAGAGACAAGAACCGGGCTGTTTTCTGGCTGATTTTCGCCTTCCTATTCGGCGCCTCCTTTATTGCCATGGAGCTAACGGAATTCCACAAAATCGCCCATGAGGGGCACGACTGGACCCATTCGGCCTTTCTCTCCTCTTTCTTTACTCTTGTGGGGACGCATGGGCTTCACGTCTCCATTGGCCTCACTTGGATGAGCGTCATGATTTTGCAGATCTTTTTCCTCGGCATCACGATCGATACCTTTCGGAGGCTTGTGGTCTTTAGCCTCTTTTGGCACTTTCTCGATCTCGTCTGGATTTTTATTTTTACCTTTGTCTACCTAATTGGGGTCATATGAGCGAAGAGCGAAGCTTGAAAGAAATTCAGAAGGATTGGCCGCAGACACTCAAGCTCTACCTCTGTGGATTTGTGGGGTCGTTGATCTTGACGGGGATCTCGTTCACATTTGCGGCTCTCAAGGTTTTCTCCACCCCCATTCTGATCGCGACGCTGATCTTCCTTGCGCTCTTGCAAGCGTCGGTGCAGCTCGTCTTTTTCATGCATATGGGGAAGGAGGCGAAGCCTCGCTGGATGACTCTCGTCTTCTACTTTATGGTGATGGTCGTCGTGATCATTGCGCTAGGCACACTTTGGATCATGAGCGATCTCAACGCCCGCGTCATGCCCATGTGACTATTTCCGTTTGCGCAGTTTTCTCTCTGCTTTCTTGATCTTCTTTTCGATGTTTTTAGCGATCTTTCCCATCGCATGGCGAGCCTTTCTTTTATTGCTCTTTGCATACGCCTTTACGTGGTCTTCGAATTCATGGTATTTTTCGATCAAATCCTCTTGGATTTGGTGCCCTTTTTTCGTGGTGAACATCATCGCAGTCAGAGCGCCCAGTGTGCTGCCCAGCATAGCTCCCACGAGAAAGTCTTTTCCATGCTTTTTGTGCATAACTACCGCCCCTTTTTGATTTTATTCCACAAATTGATGCCCGTCGCAATCAGCGTTAGGGCCTCCGAAATGACATTTTCGCCGTGCGGAATATTCTTCTCGATGTCGTCGATCGCCTCATCCGCATTGTCGGCCCGGCTCTCTTCGATCGTATCGCCGATCTCCGACAGAGCTCCAACGATTTTGTTTAAGAGTGGTTTTTCCCCGCTCCCTGAATGCAGGAGATAGAGCGCCGCTCCGCCGATCAATCCGCCGACGATGGCGCCCAATAAGATCTTGGTCGTGTCGTTGTCTTTATTTTGCATAGTGCTTCACCGCAGCCTTTATCTTATCGAATAAAACCAAACTCACATTCACCAACTCCACCACTTCTTTCACTGTATCGTTCGCCGTTTTGCGAGAGTGCGTCAGCGACCTCAAGGGGCGGAAGAGGACATTCAACGATTCTGATTTGCTCTTGAGGTCATCTGCCAACGCATCTAGTTTCTTCGTAAGCTGTTGGACCGACTCCAAAGTTTCCCTAGCCTTGATTAGGGTGTGGATCAATACGATAACCAGCACAACAAATGCCACAGCGATAAGTGTAATAGATGTCTCTATCTGCATAATTATCATCAACTATCTGTCTTACTTTATTATTAAATCAATGCTATATAATGTAAATAATAAAATTAATATCCTAAACCGCAAGCCTTTATCTATTCCTGGACAATATCTATGGTTTTAAGTAAAAAGTACTGCATGCTGAAGACCTACTATCTGCTGACCAAGCCGGGCATTATCATGGGCAACCTGATCACGACGGGGAGTGCCTTTATCCTTGCCTCGAGGGGGCATTTTGACGTGTGGCTGTTTCTCGCCACGGCCGTCGGGCTGTTTTTTGTGATCGCATCTGCCTGTGTCTTTAATAATTACATCGATCGCGAGGCTGACGGGATGATGGCCAGAACGAAGAACCGGGCCCTGGTTCAGGGGCACATCTCTCTTCGGAGCGCGCTGCTCTTTGCCATTTCTCTTGGCCTGATAGGCATCCTGATTCTATCGCTCTATACCAACCTCTTAGCCGCCTTTGTTGCGGCGATTGGCTTTATTGTCTACGTGGCTCTCTATAGTTTTTGGAAGTACCACACCTACTATGCGACGCTGGTGGGGAGCATTTCGGGGGCGATCCCCCCTGTTGTTGGCTACTGTGCTGCGAGCCATTGTTTTGATCTAGGTGCGGCTATTCTCTTTATCATCTTGGTTCTCTGGCAGATGCCCCATTTCTTCTCGATTGCCGTCTATCGCCAGGACGAATATGCAGCCGCGTCGATCCCCACATTGCCTGCGGTCAGGGGCGTCTATGCGACGAAAGTGCAGATGCTGCTCTATATCATCGCCTTTACTGGCTCGACCGCCCTACTCATTGCCTTTGGCTATGCCGGCTACGCTTACTTTGTCGTGGCGACGGCTCTCGGCTGTTCGTGGCTCTGGCTCTGCATCAAAGGGTTTAAGAGCACCAATGACCGGCTCTGGGCGCGCAAGATGTTCCGTCTATCGCTTTTGATCATTACGATCCTCTCGTTTATGATTTGCGTAGACGGAACCTAATTAACCCGCTAGGCAAATAAGAGACGATCTGCTGGCTGCGGCTTCGCGAAATGGATCTTCCTCGTCGCCCTTGCCTCTGGCAATGGTGCTCCTCGGTCAGACCGGGGCTAACGCCCCTTCCATTTCGCTTTGCCTCGCTGGCGCATCTTGTCTCTTATTTGCCTGTTGGGTTAATAACTATTTGCAACCGCGGCAGCCGCAAGATGTTTTGCATCCACAGTGTTCGTTTTTCATGTGGCATCCGGCGGGGCATTTGCAATTGGCATCGCGCCCTTTCATCTCTTCAGATTTTGCGCATGCGCCCATGATGCAGCAGCAAGCTAAGAAAGCGAGTGAAGAAATCATTTTTTTCATAAGAACCTCCGTTAGGTCCTATATACACAAAGAGAAGAAATATAACCACAGAGATCATCCACCACAGAGGTGGAGGAGAAGCTCCCCCACACCCCCTCAGGAATGGAGAGGCCTCTCTCTAAATTGGGGAGCGCGAGGGC
>DATIIR010000021.1:0-20381 GCA_035479435.1 Chlamydiales bacterium | reverse complement strand
GCCCTAAAAAGAGATTTACAAGGTGAAAAGCGTCGTCTGCGCAACCGCTCCTACCGCGCGTCTGTACTCACCTCTATCCGCTCTCTCGAGAGCTCACTCGCTAACAAAGAAGCCCCTGAAGCACTGAAGACGAAATTGAATGAGATTTACGGTCTGATGGACAAGGGTGTAAAAAGAGGCGTTTTCAAGTCCAATAAAGCGGCCCGAACCAAGTCTCGCCTCACCGCCCGCCTCTCCAAATAAGTCCAACCCTGCGAGACATCCCTCTCGCAGGACAATTTAGTTTTCAGCAAATCGCTCTGTAAAGCCAGAGATTCTCCGAGAGCGCTTGGAGAGCATCAGGCGGAGGATTTGCTCGTCACAGACAATTTCCAATGCACTTTTAGCGCGAGTGACAGCCGTGTAGAGGGCCTCTCTGCCAAAATTTTCACTTCCGGGTGGAAAGAGGGCGAGCACGCGGTCAAATTCGCTTCCCTGACTCTTGTGCACGGAGAGGCAAAAGGCGATCTCAAAAGGGGGTAGCTTGTGGAAGGGCACGGGGCCTGGAAAATAGGCTGTCCCATCTTTGAGATGCACTCCATTGCGGCTTTTGCCGATCAGAACGCCGCAGGTGCCGTTGTAGAGCTCTTGGCTCTGCTCGTTGGTTGTGATCATGATGGGGAGGACCCACCACTGGCCCGGATGAATGCGGCGGGAGATCTCTTGAACGATCTGCCGATTGAGCGCGTCAATGCCGTAGGGCCCTTGGCGAAGCGCTCCCAAGATGCGAAATTTGTCGAGTTCCTTTAGGCAGGTGAGAGGATCGGGCTCGTGATAGGAGATGAGGGGCTGCAGGGCGTCAAAGAGTTTTGCGGGTAGAGTGGCATCGAAGGGCCAAGAGAGTCTACTCGCGGCGTTCAATTCACCCCGGTTGATCTCTTCGGCAAGCGACTGGAGGTGGGCGACATTGGTTCGCTTGGATTGGTTGAGACGGATGGCAAAGAGGGCTGCCATCTCGGCAAATAGGCTGGCCGCCTCGACGGGGGGAAGTTGGTCTGGATCGCCGAGGAGAACAAGGCGCGTCTCGTTGCCGATCGATTGCAAAAGTTGGGATAGAAGCGGCACATCCACCATCGACGCCTCATCGACGATCACGAGATCGGCGTCGATCTTGCGGTGGGACGAGAGGTTGTTTTCGCCAGGCGTTATGCGGAGAAGACGGTGCAGAGTCGTGGCCTGTACGCCGCTGATTCCAATCGCAGATTGGAGATTCGTCGCCGCTTTTCCCGTCGGCGCTGTGAGCGCTACTCTGTACTTCTCTTTCGTTTTTGAAGCCAAAAGGAGGCGGACTAGGTGGCCGGCGGTATAGGTCTTCCCGGTTCCCGGCCCGCCGCAAATGAGGGAAAGGGTGCTCCGAAAGGCCGCCTCAATGGCTGTGCGCTGGAGAGGGAGGAGAGGCGCTTGCGCCAATTGCGCTACGAACTTTGCCTCGTCATGAAAAGCGGGAGGATCTAGAGTCCTGAGCCGCTTTACATGATCGAGAATCGTTGTTTCAAAAATCCAATTGCGCCGCAAATAGTAGCGACTCCCATCTTTGACGACTGGCCCCTTTTCGTGCAAAACGGAGGGGGGAAGCTCGGGGGCGTCGGTTGTTTGCCAGCAGAGATGCCCCTCTCGAGAGACGCGCATGAGGGTACTGAGGAAGAGAGCTCGCTCCTCTGTGTAGGCCTCTTTTAGGGTGCGCTCCGCAAAAAAATGATCCAATGTCATATAAACAGCGACACTCCTCCTCGAACAAATAGATAAAAGGCGCCGCCATAGGGCATTTTAAAGTGGCGCCGGATCGCTTCCGCATAGAGCGATGCCTGCAGGGCGTAGTCGTGCGCTTGCATCGCAGCATGGAGAGAACTTGGAGTGTAGTCTTCCAGCCAATTGGTTTTCCAGTCGAGAAAATAGACCTTGGCGCGGTGGCAGATCACAAGATCGATAAATCCCTTCACAAAATGGGGCGGCGTAGAGAAGAGAAATTCCATCTCCACTTGCAATTGGTTCGGTTCCAGCTCAGAAAGGGAGAAAAATTCTCCGTCTGCTTGCAGAGGCAGTGTGATGATGCTCTGCACCATCTTCTGGATCGCGTGATTCCACGGAGCGAGCGGCGAGAAGCGGAGCTCTTCTTCCACCAGCGCATCGATGGCTTTGGGGTCGCGCCAAACGGGCTTGGAGTGACTAAAAAGCGTTTCGAAAATTTGGTGGATGGCGATGCCAGTTTCGGTGCCGCGCGGCATCGATTGGAGCGTGAAGCCTTCGGTTTTCTGTTCGCTCCACTTCACCTCACTCGTCTTCGCCAGTGTGGTGAACGAAGAGAGAAAAGAGAGCTGATACGGGATGGGCGGCGGCGGCGAGGAGGGCATCTCTAAATCTGGCTTTACCGCGACGGATGGGTCTAGGATTAAGGGAGATGAGAGGTGTTCTAAAGTGATCGATTCGGTCTTGGAGAGGCTCGTTAGCTGATCGATCCCCAGATGGCGGCAGAAGAGCTCCATCGGCGAGTGGGCGCCCGGTGCGGGATCCCTTTTCGAGAGGGCGATCGGCACGTAGAGCCGTTTTTTGGCGCGCGTCATGGCGACGTAGAGTTGCCGCTGCTTTTCGGCGTCGAGTTCGGCGATCTCTTCGTCCGCTTCAGGCGTGCGAGAAGCGAGACCGAGGGCAAAGACCACGTCGAATTCGAGCCCTTTGCTGATGTGAAGTGTCATAATTTGCACCGCCTCTTCATCCACTTCCATCCGGCGGCGTCCCCCCTCTTCCGCCTTCAGATTTTTGAGCACTTTCAGATAGCGCTTGAGCCCCTCAAAGGAAAATCCCTCCTGCTTTTCCCACGCAAAAAGCATTTCAAAAATCTGCATCGCGTCGGGAGAAACGGGAGGTTTTAAAAAGCTCCTCGCAAAAGGGACAAGTCCCTTCTCTTCGAGCAACACTTTGTAATCTGCAAAAGGGATTTCCGGCGAAGAAAATGGCCCCGCCATCACAATTTTAGCGGCGCTCGCATCGCGAGGCGATAGGATCGCTTCAAAGAGTTCCCGGATGGCTTGAAACGCGACAGTCTCTCCAAGCGGCGTGTGGCTCTTGGCGATGGCGGCGATGCCGCGCGATTTGCACAGATCGAGCGCTTTTTCCGCCTGGTAGCGATCTTTGACGAGGATTGCACATTTTTTTAGATCCAATCGCTCGATTTCTCTGACAGCATAGGGGAGAAACACTTCGTCAAATAGCGAGTCCCCTTCGGCGACAAAAAAATGGAGCGCCCCTTTCTCGTCGGGAAAAGTGGAGTCGACATCGGCGCCCGCTTTGACGGGATGGCAGGGAAGCGTCCGATTGACTTTGGGTAAATGGAGCCAATCTCGCGCAAAGAGCGCGTTCAGCGCGCTGATCAGACTCTTCGAAGAGCGGAAATTGGTGTCTAGTTGGTAGGTGCGCTCTTCGCCCAAAAAATCGCGCGCCTTCAGATAGGTGTAAACATCGGCTTTCCGAAATCGGTAGATCGATTGCTTCGGATCGCCCACCAAGTAGAGTGCGCGTAGATTGCCTTCGAGAAAAAGGCTCTGAAAAATATCCCACTGCACCGCATCGGTATCTTGAAACTCATCGATGATGGCAGCCGCATATTTTTGGCGCACACGCTCTCTCAACGATTCATTTTCGATCGCCTTTTTCATCCGCGCCAGAATTCCATCGGGATCCAAGTATTCCTCTTCCGAGAGAATTTTTTCAGCGATTGGATTCCACGCCGCTTGCAGAGTGGGCAACACTTTTTGTCTCACAAGAGGCGCAATGTGGGTCCGCGCCCAATCAAAAAACCCCGGATAATGGAGAAAAGGGGGCTCCTTAGCTCTCACTTTCCGATTCGCTGGATCGAGAAAATCAAAAAGAGAGCCCCTTCCCCTGAGAAGCACTCGAAATGAGGCTGGGTCGTCCAACTGCGCCAAAGCCGACACCTGCGGAGCAAAATTCCCCTTCACTTCGACCTTGTAATTCTTCTCCAGTGCGTAGAAGTCCTCCAACAACTTGGACGCGTCCACTTTTAAATGTAAAGCGGCTTTACATTTGGCAAAAAGCGTTGAAAAAGAGGCATTTGCCTCTGGCTTTTCCAAACGGAGCAGGCGGTCAGTGAGCTCTTCCACCGACTCAAATTGCTTGGTGAGTTGGGCGATCTGTTCGGCACAGAGGAGCGATTCATCGATGCCGCTGGCGAGGAAATCGGAGGCTGCTTTCCGAAGCCGTTCGGGGATTTTTTTCCCCTCATCGGGGTTGGACAGGGGGCCCATCTTGGCTTCAAAGGCAAATTCGCTCAAGATCCGATAACAAAAACCGTGGATGGTGAAGATTTGACACCTCTCGAAGCCGGCGAGCGCATCGCTTAAGTTGCGAATGGCCTCTTCAGAGCCCAAATAGGGCTGCAAGTATTCCCACGCGGGCTCACTTTCGCGGATGAAGTGGAGCGCTTTTTCCAGATTGGCGCGGATACGCGCTTTCAATTCGCGAGTGGCGGCGCGGGTGAATGTGACGGCGAGAATCTGCTCCACTTCGATCGATTCCAAAACAAGGCGGACAAAAATGTGTTCGATCGAAAACGTTTTCCCAGTTCCAGCCGACGCCTCGAGCAAGTGGGGACCGAAAAGGGGGCAATCGAGAGCGAGGCAATTAAACGGTTGCATGGCTTTTGCTCCGGCTCGGATAGAGGTCTGTGAGAGAAGAGAAGGTCCCTTTCAAGTAGGGTCCCCAATCAGCCATGATTTCGTCAGCTGCGGGCATCTCGGTGCGGGCCAAAACCCACTCGACAACGGGATCTTCAAAAGCGGATCCTTTCTCCATCTGTTTCTCCAATTCAGAGGCCCCTTTGCGCAAAATGGGATCGGCCCAGTCAGAGAGGAGCGGCGAGGGGACACTCAAGCACCGAAAGTAGTATTCGACAAACGATTTTAGTCCACTTTCCGGGTTGCTAATGTGTTTTGTTTTGCCATTCCTGAGCATCCAGATTTGGGGAGCATTGAGGGCCATTGCGCTTGCCAGCGCCTCTGGCCAAATTTTTAATACATCGCCCACTTTGTCCTCGTTCGCGCAGAGGATTCCCTTCATTGTCGCGTGCTTGATTTCTCCGACGAGTCGCACCTTCAGTCCATTTTCCCACTGCAGTTCAATCGGAGGGACGATGCAGTGGGTCCCTTCCAGTTGCCTTTGCGTGCAATTTTCGCGGAAAATGAGAGAGAACGGCTCCAATTGCCATTCGGCGAGCTGGCTTTGCCACTCAGCTCCCTTTTCGATCACTTCGAGGCGAAGAGCTTCGCCCAGAGGGCCGGGAGGTAATTCGGCCTCTGCGAGCACTTGCTCCACAGGCTTTTCCAATGTTGCGCGCAAAAGTTGCCCTTTTTGGAGCGCAAAAGACTCTTCGAGCGATTCGTTGAGGTACATGCCATGCACTTTTTGCAGGTAGAATTTCCATGGATGTCTGGCGAGCGAGCGGAGATCGGAAAGGGAGATGACCACTTCGCCTTCGGGCAGGGCAAAGTCGCCAAATCGTGGCCAGAAAGAGGGAGCGTCTTTAGGTGGCGGTGAGGCAGAAGGGTGGTAAACGGTTCCCGAAAGGCGGGTGGCGTTCATCAGTTCTTGCACTAAGAAAGAGGGGCCCACGGGTTTCCCTTCGTCAGCTGAGAGGTGTCCATAGCTGATGCGAAGAAAGTCTTGGGCGGAAAAGAGGGCCTCGAGAAATAGATAGCGATCTCGGTCTGCTTTTTCGGGAATGGCGATCTTTTGCCTTTTCAACAAATCGAGAGAGGAGCCCCTCTGTATGCGGGGGAAGCTCTCTTCATCCATGCCTATGAGGAAGAGTGCTTTAGCTGGCAGTAAAGCCGCCTCTTCAAGGGGTGCAAAGCGAACGGCGTGGAGGTGGGAGGGGTGAATTTGCCCCAGAGAGGGGCGGACGAGGAGGTGCTGGATGAGAGAGAAGGGAAAAAGGGCCTCGCTGCTACACGATCTGAAGTCGCGCAAGAGATGGACAAATGAGGTGTGAGCCATGGTGTCGACTTCATCGCTTAAGTCGACTTGGAGGAACTCATCTGCCATCTTCTCCAAACTATCTGCCCAAGAGGCAGCTGTTTTTTCGGTGTGAAGGGAGAGATTTTTTAATTTGGCGAAGAGTTCGATGAATTCTTCCAAAGAGTCTGGATTGATTTGGATGGGCAACAGATAAACGATTGCGTCGAGAAGGCGATCGAGCCCTTTTTCCCACGAACCGCTCTCATCGACCTTCGCGATGTCGATCTCCTTCAGCACTTGTCTTTTGTGGGAGGCGTCGAGACCCCATTTGATCCTCGCGTAGTCGATCCATTTGCGAAACTGCTCGAGTTTTTCCCCATCCCATCCCTGTTTTCGGTAAAAAGAGGGCGTCTCAAAGAGGGCCAAGAGGTCTTCGGCTTCCCATCTGCCCGTAACCAAATTGAGGATGCGGACGAGCCCTTGTCTAAATGAGCTTTGCGTGGCGGTGTCGAAGCCCGAAATGCGATAGGGAATGTCCCGAAATACAAATTCGATGAGGGGGACGTAGAGTTCCATATCGGGGGCGAGGACAGAAATTTCATGAAAGGGGACTCCCAAGCGGAGGATTTCCTCGCGCAAACACTCGATTTCTCGGAGGCGGGAAGAGCCGGTCAAGAAGATCTGGATCGAATCGTCGATCTCCTTCGGCAGTTCTTCAAACTGGAGCAAATCAGATTGCACTCTCTTCAGAAGAGAGGTGGGCTCTAGAGGGGGATAGACCTCTTCCATTTGCAGATCGAACCGATCGAAGACCTTGAGCGTCTCACGTCCCAACTTTCCCCAGTTGGCGAGAAGAGGGGGCGCATCGCGAAGGTAAGCGTCGAGTTGTTTTCGGTTCTCTTCCGTCGCCTTCCGCTTTTTCCAAAACCGATTTAGATTGCGCCTTTCCCGATCAGAAGAGAGATCCTCCCAGAAAGCGATGCAGGGAGAAAAATGGTAGATCGAGAGGGAGGGAGAGCGAAAGAAAAAATCCCAAAAAAGAGGCGGGAGGGTGTCGATACCAAAGCAAATGAGAGGCGCCGGTTTGAGTTCTGGAAGAATTTGTACGGGCGCTCGCCAAGGCCCTTTGACAAAGAGCTTTTGCAAGATGGCGTGTTGCCAATCGATGGGTTCTCCCTCAAAGAGCTGTTTTCCATACTGGCCGTAGGTGGTGAAGAGGGAAGAGAGTTCGCGGGCCAGGCTGAGGAGGCGCCCCTTTTTCCCATCCAGATAAGCGAGGAGATCGGGATCGGTTGCATCGCGTATGGCGTCGTAGATAAAGAACAACATGTGCAGGGAGGAATTCTTTTGGAAGATCCCCT
The DNA here is from genome assembly GCA_035479435.1 of Chlamydiales bacterium. Lineage (GTDB taxonomy): Bacteria > Chlamydiota > Chlamydiia > Chlamydiales > SM23-39 > REEB52. The sequence goes on along the minus strand of DATIIR010000021.1, from coordinate 13,011 downwards.
CGTCGATGGTGACCACTTTGAGTCCCATTGCGATTCCCTTGCGCTTGGCAATTTCCAAAAGAAGCCACTGCTTTACATAGCCGTTGGGAACGAGAATGGTGCGCGTTTGCAAGGGCGCAATGGGGTCGGCGTCGAGCTCTTCAATGAGCTGGCCCACTAGCGCGTCCATCCGATGGCTTAAAAAGAGTTTGGGGACCATTCGGCAAAGTATGGCAAATTCCCATTTCAAATGCAAAAATGATTGCCAAGGAATGGGTCTAACCGATAATTTGCGGATATGAAGAAAATCGCCTTTTTTCTCCTTCTTTTATCGCTCCAACTGACAGCCTTTGAAAACCTGACAGAGGCCCGGGTGGGCTACTTCATCCCCACGGATGCGCAATTTCGGCACAACTACGGCCAAGATGGGATCATTAGCTCTCTGGAGTCGAGTTTCAACGCGGGTCGGAATTTTTGGCCGTGGGTCAATATCAGCTACTATGGCAACGCCTCTCACCCCGACGCAGGTGGGGGGAAAAAATCGCACATCTACATGATTCCGGTTGGAGCGGGGCTAAAATACCTCTATTTCTTCAAGCATTTTGGGGTCTATGGAGGGCTCGGAGTCCTCCCCACCTATCTCCATATTGAAAATAATTCTCCCCTTCTGGTTCGAACGCAACAGAAATGGGGATGTGGAGGGGTCGCCAAAGGGGGCGTCATCTCCAATCGGCTCTGGAATTTCTTCCTCGATCTGTTCGCAGAGTATTCCTATATAAAAATTCCTTTCCACAACGACCCCGATCTCACGCTCCACCCCGCTAACCTAAGCCATTTCACCATTGGAGGGGGCATCGGCTACCATTTCGGACCCTGCTCCAGTGAAGATGAGGACGACAACTATTAAAATCGCTTGCAAACAGCCCTGAAAAGCAGATAACCTTAGCCGGTGCTTAATAAGGGTTAAAAAAATTTTCATGCGTTGGTTATTTCGCTCTGATTACCGCTCCTTCTATTTTCTCAACGCGACCCAGTTCCTCGGCGCTCTGAACGATAACATCTTTAAGCTCCTCGTCATTTATCTCTTGATCAATGTCAAGGGGCCCGCGGCCGCTAACTCGATCCTCTCCCTCGCTGGCGCCATTTTCGTAATCCCCTTTTTGCTCTTCTCTTCGGGCGCAGGGGTATTGGCCGACCGGATCAGCAAACGGACGATCATCGTCTTCACCAAAATCCTCGAGGTGGTGATTATGAGCTTCGGCCTCATCGCCGTCTCCTTTGAATGGGAGATAGGCGCCTATGCCGCCCTCTTCTTGATGGCGACGCAAAGCGCCATCTTCGGCCCCTCGAAATATGGGATCATTCCAGAGCTCGTCGATGCGAAGCGGGTTTCCAAAGCCAACGGTTCGATGACCTCATTCACCTATCTCGCGATCATCCTCGGAACGTTTCTCGCCTCATTCATCACCGATGTCACGGATAAAAATTTTATTTTTGAAGCCAGCTTTTGCGTCTTCATCGCGGTCATCGGTCTCTTGACCAGTTTTGGGATCACCCGAACAGCGCCCCAAAATTCGGAGAAAAAGATCAATCCGGTCTTTCTCTATGAGATCTACCAAACGCTTAAAATCAGCTGGAAAATACCCCATCTTCTCCCCGCTATTTACGGCTCCTCCTTTTTCCTTTTTATCGGCGCTTTCACGCAGCTGAACATCATCCCGTTTGCCATGCAATCGCTGGGTCTGACTGAGGTGGGGGGCGGTTATCTCTTCCTCGCCACGGCGGTGGGGATTGCGATCGGCGCGGTGTTGGCTGGGCAGCTCTCCAAGGACCGGGTGGAGCCTGGCCTCTCTTGTATCTGCGGCTTCTTCATCGTCTTCTTTTTCCTCGGCCTTTACCTCTTCTCTTGGTCGCTGACGATTACGATTCTCATGTTGGGCCTTCTCGGCGTCTTTGGCGGCGGCTACCTCATCCCCTTCGACTCGTTTTTGCAGGTCAACAGCCCTGACGAAAGGCGAGGCCAGGTGATCGCAGCGGCCAATTTCTTCAGCTTCATCGGCGTTCTGGCAGCCTCTTTTGCCCTCTATTTCTTCAGCGAAGAACTCGGGCTTACGGCCGCCAGCGGCTTCGCCCTCATGGCAGTCCTTACGCTCCTATCGAATATCCTCATTACCGGCCGCCTTTCGGGGCTCTTTTTCCCCTTCTTTGTGCACAAGATCCTCAAGCGGTTCCGAAAACTCAAGCTCGCCTGCCCCGTTCCAGACCCCTCCACCATCATTATCCTCCAGAGCAACTCCTGGTACGACGCCATCCTCCTCTTCTCCTGCTTCCCCCGCCTCAAAATCCTCGTCCCCGACCAGTTCTTGCGCCACTTCCCCTGGATCAACGGCCTCCTCGAATGTATCAAGATCATCCCGCCAGAGCCCGATATGCGCTCCACCCTCAAAACGCTCTTTGGCCAAGCCAAGCGGTTCCAGGGGCAGAACTCAACCGTTTGCCTTTTCTTTCACAAGCGAGAAGATAGTGCGGAGATCATCGAAGCGTATACAAAGATTTTTGGGCGCTTACATCTACAGATTCTCTTCGCCCACGGAGTCAAAGAGAAGATCCGCAAGCGATTCCTCTTCTTCCGCTACACCCAAAAGCAAATCACTCTCAATTTCTCTAAAGACGAGTAGCTCTAGAAAGCATAGATAAATTCAGCTTCGTACTGTTTGTAACGGATGTTCGGGCCGATATTGGTATTCAGAGTTGTTGAATACTTGAAGATCTGCTGAACGGTGAGGTTGTCGGTAAAGGCATAGAGGGCTTGGAGCTCAAATCCCTTAAAGTTGGTGCCGCCGACAGCGGTCGCATTCGTCGTCGCGCCCTTGGTAGGATCGCCATTGCCCGCCGTGGTATAAAAACCCACACCAGCTGCGTTGCCGCGGCCAATGCCGGAGGCATCAAAGTCGGGAACTGCTTGCGCCTGCACCCACTGATAGTTGAAGTCGACTGACCAGTCATATTGCTTTTTCACTAGGCCGAGGGTCACGCCGGCATACCAGGCCCAATTTTGCCTTCTGCCATTGGTCTGCTCAACGCCGCCAGCCAAAGAGTTGGTGAGGGCAGCTCCATAGAACTTAATGAGTCTTTTGCCGATCCATTCGGGATAGCAGAGGTAGTTGAAGAGGAGCTGAGAAACCAGGTATTTATAGCGGAGGTTATTGAGCTTGTTGGCGTAGGGCTTGTACCAGTCGATCAATGAATATTTGATATTGAGCCCGACATTGGCGATGCGCAGAGCGCCAACTTCCACAACGTAGGCGTAGTGGTTGACTTTATCGTCGACGAGAAGAGCGCCCGGATTGCAGTAAAAATCGCCAACAGAGGGCCAAGCCTTGCTGAAGCGGAAGAGGACGCCGTCAAAGAGGGAAGAAAATTCCAGTTTGGAGTCGTACACGTCGAACAGATAGCGGCGGCCCAGCTCAGAGTCGATGGTCAAGGTATCGCCAGGGACAATGCGTCCCCCGAGGTAGGCTTTCTCCAACCTGATCTTGTCAACGGTGCCACTGCGCTGGCCCATGTCGTTGTCAAATTCCAATCGCATGGCGGCCCATGTGCGGTCGGTGCGGTAGTCGATCATGATGTTCACTTCGACGTCCCAGGCGTACTGGGGCTTTTCGAGCGCGGCGCCCTCGCCTCTCTGGCGAACGCCGTTTCGCACTTCGGTCGTATCCTGAAACTCGGTGCGAACCTCTCCGCTCAACGAAAGATCGCCCCCGATCTCCCGCACCGTGACCATCCTCTTGTCTCGGATCCATCTGCGCAAGGCCTCCATGTCATCGACATCGGGCTCCTTCTTCGAATCAAATTGGATATCGCCCTGTGCAATGACTTTCTGTTTGGGAGGAGTCTGCTGAGAAAAGAGGGGTGTGCTCAGGACGAGCGCAAGGAATGTATAACGGGTCAGGTTTCGCATGATAGCCTACATTTAAGAAAACAAAACGTAGCATTATAAGAAACTGACATTTAGATGTAAAGGCTCTTAAAATCGGATATCGCCGGAGATGGTTACGGCTTCTTCGTCGATGAGCCGCCCTTCGACATTGAGCATCACATATTTGCCCGTTGAGAGGCTACACCCCAAGTAGAGGCCGACGGGGTTCCTGTTCTTGAGATCATTGTCGCCACTTCCATTCGAGGCGATCGGGACAGAGAAGTGATTTAAATCGGCGTGGGCGCTCGAGTACTTGACCCCAATGTAGGGAGTAAAGAGGTGAATCTTATAGGAGATGTCGAGATTGACTTGCCACTCCCTCCAGTGAAAATGGGCCCCCTCCGTGGAGGCGGCGATGCCGTCGGAATAGAGACTGGAGAGGCGATAGTGGGAAGAGGAGTACCGGGCACCGCAGCCGAGCGAGGTGTTGCACCACTCGACCAGAATCACACGCAGCCCCGTGGCCCAGAGAAAGGCGCTCTTCGTATTGGCTTCAATGCGGACAATCTGATCGGCCGGATCGGTAAAGCGCCAGTCGACCTCAGTCTCTGACGATCCAAATACCCCGTAGATATCCATTCGGTTTTGGAAGTTGCAAGTCAGGGTGGCCGAGTTGGTGTCCTGCGAGTAGTTGTCGACCCGCCCACCGCCTTGCTGTTGCATCCGCCCATCAGAGACAAAATCGCCCTCATACCCGAGACGGAAATCCACCGTATCATTACAAGTGGAGAAGAGACCCTTTTCGATCAGATCGGGAGCCGATGTATTGCCAACCGGAGCCGCATGTAAAGCTGCGGAAGCCAGGACAGCAGTCACAATAAACTTTTTGATATCCATTCCTAATTTGATACCAGATTTAAGAAAATGAGTCTGTATGAATCTATCCGCAAAGTAGAGCGTTAGGGATTCGAGAAGATTTTCGAGGCCCAGTGCAGCGTGGAGACTCGAAGCCAACTTGAATAAGTTGGCGAGAGCGAACGCTGAGGGGGCCCCGCCTCGGGGGCACTGGGACCGAAAAGCTTCCGAAGACCGACGCTATAATTTGCGGATAGGTTCATATTCCTTGGGTCGCGTGAGGATGATCCAGGGGGCGGTGTTTTGCGGGCTGGTCCACTCTTTCCAGTCGCTCATCGGGAATCCTTGGGTGGCGGTGCGGTTCATGCGCCACAATTCGAGTTGGCTTGTGACGGGATTCACAATAAAGGCAAAAAACCAGCCCGACCAATTCGTATCGGCAAAGAGGAGGGGATGGGGGTAAAGCAGGCCCAAATGGCGCATGGCATCGGCGATCGCCATGTCCCAGTCGGTGAAGGAAAAGGGGCTGCCGAGCTCTTCGAGCAAAACGCCTTTCGCAATCAGATAAAGATCGTAGGCGCCAAAAAATGTACCGTCGAGTTTGCCTCCCCGTTGCCTCTTTCCCAGATGCATTAGGATCGAGGCGAGGGCCTCCTTTGCTTGGGGCAGTGAGAGTGAGGGGGAGTGTTCGTAGAGGACCGAGTCGATAAGGGAGACTGGATTCTTGATCCGGGGGCCCAGCGCTTCAATGAGGAACTGCCGAAATTGCATCTTGGTTTCGGCGCGGGGCTTCTGTTTGAATAGGTGGAGAAAGAGGGCCTTTTCGGATTGAGGCAGGCGGCTTTCCACTTTGTGGGCAATGTGCTCGTGCATCAGCTCATTCCACTCCGTTTTGTTGGGTCGGAGGAGCGATTCGGCGTTGGAGGGTAGGGCGTCGGGATAGTAGACGAAAGCATGGGTCGGCGAGTGCATCAGGAGGGGGCCTTCGCGCCTCTCTTTAGTTAAGAAGCGGAGGAGCTCTAACTCCGAATGGGGAATGACGCGCGCTTCGGTAAAGGGGTGGTCCCGATTGCAGTAGGATTGAATGAGTGTCTCCATCGTGCCGCCAGAGAGGTAGTCCCAAGGAGACCTTCGCCCCATTTCCTTGGACCTGGCGAGGGCAGCGGTGAGGAATGGCGATTCTTGGACGAAGCGGATCAGCGCTGTCGTAATGGATGAGAGAAATTCTCTTCCCAAAGGGGGCGGGGTTTGGATGTCTGGCTCAACAGCGGAGAAGAAGTCGCGCAAAGAGTTGATGTACTCCTCGCCGGTAGAGATCGCCGACCATTGCGACGCATCTCGCCTGCCATGTTTGTAGATGAGTCGGAAACCGGCGAGGCTATCGTCATAAAGGTGGGCCTCCTCGCTAAAGATCGCGGGATCGAAAAGCTCCTGGAAGTACTCTTGCAATTTCTCGTCATATTGCTTCATCAATGAGGAGAAAAATCCGGCGATCGCTTCGGCTTTGGCGATCAGCTCGGCCCTAGCTTGCAGGATGGCGTTGACGACCATGACTTGACTCGATAATTCAGACTTCAACTGATAACGCCTCGTCTCGCTCACTGCGTTGCTGAGCATCAGCTCAAGGGCGTTCAGGCTTCTCGTCCCCTGTTCATATTCGCCGCTCAAAATCTCGATTTCTCGGTTGCACTTTTGCAATTGTTCGTTGACTTCGGCGTAGAGGAAGGCGCCGATGCCCCCTTTGTGATCCGCATTCATCCCTAAACCTATATAGAGGTTCCAGCGGGCAAAGTCGGTCTTCACATCGCAAAAGGAGGCGAGCGTGTATTCCCACGAGCGGAGAAGCGCACATTCAGTAAATGCTTGAAAGGCCGTACACGCCTTGGCGAGTTTCTTCTTCCATTCAGCGACTTTCACGGCCCGTTCGCTCGGGCGTTGGTAGTAGACGGCCGATTGTCTGGTCAGAAGGGGCGTCATCTGGATCCGCGCCAGATGTTCTTCATCTGCCACATCCTCCTCGGTAATGCCTACGCTCTTCAATAATGCGGAGTGGAGCAACTTCCTCACCGTTGGCGCCTCTTCGAATTTGTCGGGAGCAGCGCCTCCCGCCTCCAATGCCGCTCTAAGGCCAGGGGCGTGAGCCACGGATAGGGAGGACACGTCGCGTTGTAAATCGGTCACCCCAGAGCTAAGATTCAAGGGAACCGAATATTCTTTTCCAGCCACAACCCGCTTCAGCTGCCCCATACTCAATAGGTCGTAGAGATCTTTGAAGAATTGCACGGGGTAGTTTCTTTGGACCAGGATGGCGGGGGCAGTGGCAAAACAGGAGCCCGTCGTCTGTCTGAGGAGCGTAAACCAGGCGCTCACCACAGCTCTCCGAACATGCACCGTCTCCACTTTGCGGATGCTTTCGGGCCAGAGCGTATCGCGGACGATCTCCTCGGCCCCCTTGTGGCAAAGGGGGGGCGAAAACTTCCGGATCCACGACCACATGTCGGGCAATTGGCTCAGGCAGGTGCGGATGTGGCCATAGATGAGGGCGTCCCCCTCACGGCCAGGACCTAAGATAAACGATCCCTGGCCAAGCAGGCGGATGAGCTCGTCCAGCCGGCCTTTATCGAGCTCCCCTTTTTCATCGATGACCAGGTGGGCCAGTCGCAATCCCAAATGGCGCGCTCGGTAGCGGAAGGAGTCTTGGACCGGGCTCACGTCCATATAGTAGGAGGTCTCGGCCTCTTTCCGCAGGTCGAGCAGGTCGGACAGGGGGGTGTTCCGAAGCGAGCTTAAAAATATTTCTTGCAGGTCCACATCCCTCATCTATCCTATAGAAATTCAAATGTAAAGCGGCTTTACATTTGCACAATTTCGGCAATCCTGTACAATTTTCATCATCATTTTCTCACGAGACGCATATGAAAATCAAAGTCAACGATAAATCCCACGAGTTTCCGGAGGGAAGTACACCGAGAGAAATCGCCGAAAAACTCCACCTGACTGCGCCTGAACAGGCGGTCACGGTCAGCGTAAATGGCCAGCTGCGCGATTTCAACACGCCGCTACGAGATGGCGATGAAGTGTGTTTTTGGAATTTTGATGATCCGCAGGGAAAAGAGGTTTTCTGGCACACGTCCGCACACGTGCTCGCCCAGGCGATCCTCCGCCTTTGGCCGACCGCCCAGCCCACGATCGGCCCTCCGATCGAAAACGGCTTCTACTACGACTTTGGCAATTTGACCATTTCAGACGAAGATTTCGCCAAAATCGAAAAGGAAGTGGAGACGATCTTGAGCGAAAATCACAAGACCGAACGGATGGAGTTTAAAGACAAGGGCGAGGCGAGATCGGCCTTTGTCAAAAATCCGTTCAAGTGCGAATTGATCGAAAGCTTTACAGAGGCGCCCATCTCCGCTTACCGGCAGGGGGAGTTCTTCGACTTATGCCGCGGCCCCCACATGGCGGCGCTGAATAAAATCAAGGCGTTTAAGGTGTTGAAAACATCGGGAGCCTATTGGCGCGGCGATTCGAATAGAGAGATGCTCACCCGCATTTACGCCATCTCATTCCCCGATAAAAAGCGGCTCAAGGAATACATGCAGCTCCTCGAAGAGGCGAAGAAACGGGACCACAAGATCCTCGGGCCCGCTCTCGATCTCTTCTCCTTCAAAGAGGAGGCGCCTGGAATGCCGTTTATCCACCCTCACGGAATGATCATTTGGAATCGGCTGATCGATTTTCTCCGCGAGTTATTGAAAGAGCGGGGTTACGTCGAGATCAAAACGCCGACGATGATGAGCCGAGAACTCTGGGAACGGTCAGGCCACTGGTTCCACTACAAAGAGAATATGTACACTTCGCAGGTCGAGGATCGCGACTTCGCCATCAAGCCGATGAATTGCCCGGGGTGCATGCTCTACTACCGCACCGCAACGCACAGCTACAGAGAGCTCCCTTTGCGCATTGCGGAGATCGGCCATGTGCACCGATTCGAAGCGTCAGGCGCATTAAATGGCCTTTTCCGCGTAAGAAGTTTCCATCAGGACGATGCCCACATGTTCATGCGTCCCGAACAGGTGCGCGAGGAGATCCATCAAATCTTGGAACTGGTCGATAAGATCTATATGACCTTTAGCCTTCCCTACCGGCTCGAGTTGTCGACACGCCCCGAAAAGTCGAAGACAATCGGGACAGATGCCGAATGGGAAAACGCGACCAATGGATTGAAAAACGCCCTCGACGATTGGGGCCATTCTTACCGGATCAACGAGGGCGACGGCGCCTTTTATGGTCCAAAAATCGACATCCACATTCGCGATGCGATCAATCGATCGTGGCAAATGGGAACGGTTCAGCTCGATATGTCGTTGCCGCAAAAGTTCGAACTCGAATTTGTCAACAGCAATGGCGAACACGATCGCCCCGTGATGCTCCACCGCGCTATTTTCGGCTCGATCGAGCGCTTTTTTGGCATTCTGATCGAACACTTTTCTGGGAAATTCCCGTTCTGGATCAGCCCCTATCAGGTGCGGATCGCCACGGTGGCCGATCGACATGCGCCTTATGCCCATGAACTGAAAAAGAAGATTGAGAAGTGCAACATCATTTGCGACATCGACGAATCGAACGAGTCGGTCGGCAAAAAAGTGAGAAATGCGCAGATGCTGAAGACCAACTATCTCCTCACTGTGGGCGATAAAGAAGTGGAAAACAAAACCGTCGCACTTCGAACGCGCGACAATGTGGTGCATGGAGAGATTGACATTTCTGATTTTCTTGCTAAAGTCGTAAAAGAGCGCGACGAGCGTGCGCTAATGTCACCTTTCACTACAGCTCCGTAAGGGGGAGAAATGAAAGTTATTTCGATCAGCAGCTTTAAAGGCGGAACAGCGAAAACATCGACATCGCTCCATGTTGGGTCTGCGCTTGCCTTATTCCATCAAAAGCGGGTTCTACTCATCGATTTTGATGCGCAGGCCAATCTCACGACGGGGCTCGGCTTCGATCCCGACGAACAAGACAGCATGGCGCCCGTATTGCAAGGCGAAAAATCGATCCAAGATGTCATTTTGACGACGTGCATCCCGAATATGCACATCATTCCCGCAGATACGTGGCTGGAACGGGTCGAAGTGTCTGGATCGCTTGCCGCCGACCGCTATTCACATGAGCGGTTAAAGGAAATTTTGCGCGATTTATCCTACGATGTCGTCTTGATCGACACGCCCCCTTCGCTTTGTTGGCTGACCGAATCGTCTTTGATCGCAGCCGACTATTCTCTTGTGTGCGCAACGCCAGAGTTTTATAGTGTGAAAGGACTACAACGTTTATCTCTTTTTATTAATAATATTTCTGAGCGGCACGGGACAAAAGTTCTGGGTGTAGCCCTCTCATTTTGGAATCCTCGCGGCAAGAGCAACGATGCATTTTTAAAGGTGATTGAGCAAACATTTCCAGGAAAACTCTTGCAAGCAAAAGTGAGACGCGATATCGCAGTATCTGAGGCGACTATTTATGGAAAGCCGATATTTGAGACTTCGCCAAAAGCTCGCGCATCGAGCGATTATATAGATCTCACGTCGGAAATACTTACGAGGATTTGATGATGTCAAAATTCAATGATCTTCTCAATCTGCGATTCAGACAGAAAGAAACGCAGCAACCCAAGATGACAGCTCTCGTTGAGCGCTCCAATAATGGCGAGCTTTCGAGCTTCTCTGGAGTATTCCGCGTGGCCCAGCTCAATGAAAAAGAGAAAGCTGACATCGAGAATATCCTGCGGAATTTCCGCACCAGCGAAACCTACGATTTCGAGCCCGATTTCGCGGCCCTGATGGCGATCACTTCCGAAGTGAAGGCAATCACCAATCAAGCGGTGATCCTTCACGGAGAGCGGATCAAGCGCGCACAAGAAATCTTGAAAAAGTACAGAGACGGGGCTTTCACCGCGTGGCTTTTCACCACCTACGGCAACCGGCAAACGCCCTACAACTTCCTCCAATACTACGAATTTTATTCTCTTTTGCCGCCCACGCTCCATCCGAAACTCGACCAGATGCCGCGCCAAGCCGTCTATAGCTTAGCCAGCCGCTCTGGAGAGCTCGATAAAAAAGAGACCATCGTAAAAAACTACGCAGGACAACCGAAGCAAGAGCTCCTGAAGCTCATTCGCCTCGAGTTTCCCCTTCCTGAAGACGATAAGCGGATGCCCCACTACGCAACGCATGCGATCGCCTTCTTAAAACGGGCCCGCGACATGTTGAAGAATCGCCACTGCCTCCCTCTCGAAGAGGAGAAACGGCTGATTCAAAACCTGATTTCACAGCTGCAAACGCTGATTGAAAAGTAAGACGCCCATGCATTCAGCGCGCCACGAGGAATACGAATCCCCCTTCTCGGCGCGCTACACCAGCCCAGAGATGTCCCGTCTCTTTTCTGCGCAGTACAAAATCTCCACATTCCGCCGCCTTTGGACAGCCCTTGCCAAAGCAGAGCAAAAGCTCGGCCTCCCCATCACGCACAAGCAAGTCGCCCAACTCGAAGAGAACATCGACAAGATCGACTTTGCACTAGCCGCGACCTACGAAAAGCGCTTTCGCCACGATGTGATGGCCCACATCCACGCCTATGGCGACCAGTGCCCCGACGCCAAGCCGATCATCCACCTCGGAGCCACCTCCTCTTACGTCACCGACAACACCGACCTGATCCAGATGAGAGAGGCCCTCACCCTCCTCTTTGGCAAACTCATCCACATCCTCCGCCTCCTCGCCCGCCTCGCCGAAAACGAAGCGGCCTCCCCCTGCCTCGCCTACACCCACTACCAACCCGCACAACCCACCACCATCGGCAAAAGAGCCTGCCTCTGGCTCCAAGACCTTCTCCTCGACGCCCATGAGTTTGAGCGGCACATCAACGCGCTCCCTTTCCTCGGCGCCAAAGGAGCCACCGGCACCCAGGCCTCCTTCCTCGCCCTCTTCGACAACGATGCCCACAAGGTCAAAGAGCTTGAAACTCTCATCGCCACGCACTTTGGCTTTACAAAGATCCTCTCCATTGCAAGTCAGACCTATACGCGCAAACTGGACCTCAACATTCTCAACGCCCTCGAATCGTTTGCCTCTGCCAGTCACAAGATGGCCACCGACATCCGCCTCCTCGCCCACGATGGCGAACTCACCGAATCGCCCACCGACACGCAAGTGGGCTCCTCCGCCATGCCCTACAAACGAAATCCCATCTATTCCGAGCGGATTTGTGGCCTGGCCCGCTTTGTCATCTCGCTCGCCCAAAATCCCGCCTACACCGCGGCGACCCAATGGCTCGAGCGCTCCCTCGACGACTCCTCTAACCGCCGCCTCGCCATCCCCGAATCGTTCCTCGGCGCCGACTCCATCCTCAACCTCCTCATCCACCTCCTGACCCACCTCACCGTCGACCGCGCCGCCGCCCTAACCCATCTCGAAGCGCAAATCCCCCATCTTGCGATGGAAAACATCCTCATGCAAGCGACTAAAAAGGGAGGCGACCGGCAAAAGATCCACGAAAAATTGCGCAAGCTCTCCGGAAAACCGATCGCTGAAATCGCCAAAGAGCTCCATCTCGATCCAAAAGAGTTCCACGCTCATGCCCTCATCGGCAGAGCACCAGATCAAGTCCGCGATTTCTTGAAAAATGAAGTGGAGCCCTTCCTATCGCGGCATAAGAACATCGCCGCCCCAATCGCCTCCGTCGAAATGTAAAGCTGCTTTACATTTGATTTTGGGGGCCTCAAAGACGCATCGTCTTTGGGGTTTTGTATTGCTGCTTTACATTTCAGGTTCTTTCCATTCGTCTACCGCTGCCATCACCCTCGCGATACTCCAGCGAAGCTCTGGATTTGGTTCGAGCATCCCTTTCAAAATGGGGGCTACCGAGGGTTCATCGCCGAAAAGGAGTTCAAAACACCTTCCCAATTGGTAAATGGGGACGGCGAAGGGGTGGGAAAGCTTGCCTTCAGGGGGAGCAAAACGATCCTTCCACTTACGGGGAATGGAGAGAACGGCCGGAGGGGAGTCCAACCGATGTGCATACCTAAAATTAGAGAGAAAGGCCTCGTCCCCGTTCTTATTAAACCGGACCAGAACTGCAGAGGGGAAAATGCCGCAGTGAACGATCTGTTTCTCCTCCATGACTGCTAAGCCGCTTGCCAGTTGTCTTGCAATTTTTATTTTACGCGATAAGGGGAAGTTCAATCTGATAGTTTCTAGCGAACCATCGCA
>DATIIR010000020.1:0-11220 GCA_035479435.1 Chlamydiales bacterium | reverse complement strand
TTAAACTCCTCAATGAATTGCTCAAAACGGTAGAGAAGATCGTCGGGCTGGTGCGAATTGGATTGCACAAGAAAATATTGGAACAGCCGCTCCTCAACCTCGACGCCATCGCTCTGCGCAATATAACCGGTCTTCTGCTTGCTGCGCAGCTCGTTGAAAAAGGCCTCCTTGAGAGTCGCTGAGAGAATCTCTTGCAGAGCTCTCTTCTCAAAAGTAAAACCCCCTTCTTCAATGAGAAGGATGGTTGCATTGCCTTGAACGTCAGTGGTTTGTGTGATTTGGTAGGGGCCGCCCGCGTCGGAGAGCTGGAGCACTTTTGTCTCTGAGTGCTCCTCTTTGGGGAATGGGGCTTTGCCGAGGACGTGGATCACGTCGAGCCAGGCCGATTCGGCGTCTTTGAGGGAGAGATTGCCGGCAAAGAGGGCTTCGATGTAGGTGGTGTCGAAGAGGTTTTTGTTGAAGTCGATAAAATCTTCGTAGGTGATGGCCTTGAGGGCGGCGAGCTTCTCTTTATTTGTGGTCTTGTCTTGGTTGACAAGGGAGTCGAGGAGCTCTTTCGCTTGGCGGGCCGAAAGCTCTTTCTGGGCGTTGAGGTAGGCCTTCTCGTGGCGGGCTACGTAGAGGGCGAACTGCTCCTGCGTGGGGAAATTGTCGGGCATCTGCTTGGCGATCTCTTGGAGGAGAAGGGGCGCTTTTTCACTGTAGCCAGAAATGTGGAGGTAAAGGGCGGAGCGGTCGAGGTCGATCGAGGCGTTGAGGCCGGCGCCATTGGCTGCGGCGAGAGTGGGATGGAGGACATCGGTGAGATGGTCGATGTAGAGCGCGGTGAGGACGTGGCTTCGGGCGCTGGGCTGGATTTCAGGGGTTCGGATGTGGATGTGGTAGATCGACTCGGGGACGCCAAATTCGGGGGAGCGGACGTAGTAGGCGACGCCGATGTCATCCTCGGCAATGAGGGTGGGGGTTTGTCCTAAGTTCGCGTCGGAAATAAGGCCGAGGCGGGTGGGGACGAAGGGGTTGGCTTCAGCGAGGCGAATCTCGCCGTTCGGCTTGGCATTGGCCCATTTAGAGAGCCATTGGTTCGGAATGGGGCGGATCGCATATTCGGTTCCAAACCATCTCTCTTTTTGGGTCGGGATCACTTTAGTGAGATCGGGCGAGGCGAGAAGGGAGATGGCGCATGTCTCAGGTTGGAGAACAGAAATGGCGCGGGCGATTTGATCGGGGGCGTAATCGGTGGAGAGGAGCGAAAGGCGGGGAAATGTGGCCAAATCTTCCTCTGCAATGCTGTCGCCGAGCTTCATGATGTAATCGAAGGGGTCTTGTCTTCCCTGATACTGGTAGTTGAGCTGGGCCATGGCGTTTTTTTCCTGGAAGAGATAGGAGGGGACGCCTGTTTCTCGAATTCCGGCGATCGCTTCAAAGCAGCGGAGGATCACGGTGTCGATTTGCTCAATGCCCTGCCGCGAGAGTTCGAGTGTGATCTGGAAAAAGCGGTGCTCTTGACCGCCGAGTTCATCGACGCGGGTCGACATGGTGTCGATCAGTTGCTCCGCTTTCAATTTCTCATACAAACTGTATTTTTGCCCTCTGCGGAGTGCGTAGGCGAGGACGTCTGCCGATTTCGTTGGGTCTTCGGCGAGTTCGGGGGGTAATTCCCAGCTGAGGGTGAGGGTCTGCTTATTTTGGATCGGCTTGACAAAGGTGATATGCCCTTGCTGCTCAGAGGAACTCAGCTGTTGGCTAAAGTCTGAAGGTTTCTTCTGGCTTTTGGGGACTGCGCCAAAGAGCTGAACGACATTCTCCTTGAGCGTTTCGAGGGGAAGGGGAGAGTAGACGACGAGGTGCATCCGGTCGGCGCTATAATTTTCCTGATGCCATTGTTTGAGGGCGCTTTGGGGAATCTTCCCGAGGGTCTGTGAATTGCCGGTGGAGAAGAGGCGGTTGGGGTGGTTTTGGTTGCCCGTTTCTTTAAAGACCATGTATTCGCGCCAACCGTCGTTTTCGAGATTTTTCGCAAATTCTTGGTCGACGGCGTGCATTTCGCGGGCGATGTTGGCGGGATTGAAGAGGGGGTCGATGAAGAAGTGGGCGAATCGATCGAGGAGGCCCAAGAATCCGTTGGTTTGGGCGGAGAACATATAGACCGTCCGATTGGGGGCCGTGAAGGCGTTGGTCAGCCCTGCGTAATCGGAAATGGCGGTGAAAAACTCATTGTCGCTGGGATACTTTGCGGTGCCCATGAAGAGCATGTGTTCGCAAAAGTGGGCCATGCCCGGATATTCGAGGGGATCGCTCCACGAGCCGGCGCCGACTGATACGCAGGCGGCCGATTGATCGGCTTTTGCCTCTGAAATGAGGAGTACTTCAAGTCCGTTGGCAAGGCAGAGTTTTAAGGTTTTTCGTTCCGCGAGGTCGGGGTTGAGGAGGGGGAGATTGCTTCGGTCTTCGACGACAGTATACGTATCTCCTCCCATTGGCAAAACAGAGGTCATGAGGGCTGTGGTGGCGGAAATGAGTGTGTGGAACATGAAGCGGTCATCCTTTTATAATTCGTGTCGACAATGTGCCAGATCGCATCGGCCCGGGCCTTGCGTCTGATTGTTTTCTCATTTTCCTCAGATCCGGGAAATATTTCCATATCAAATGCAGGAGCAAAGGCAATCTGAATGGGACATCGCTTGGCCAAACGCGCTTCGCCGAGTTCTTTTTGGATCGTTTCGGGAGGGGGCAGAAGATCGTACGTGGAGAGGGTAAAGGGATAAAAATGGGTGGCCGTTTTGGCCTTGCGCGCCATGAGGTAGAACATCTCGATGCTGGGGGGATCAAAGGGGGCGACTTCGACGACGCCTTGAGCATTGCGCCGGTCTCTGCCTCCACTTGGAGCTACGTAGATGATCTTGCCCCCTTCTCGCAACAAGCGGCTCATCAACTCCATCGTATTTTTGTTGTGGAGGAGCTTTTGCGCTTTGAGTTCGGGAGGGTAGTCGATATAGCGCTTCGAATAGATACAGAGGAGATCGCACCCCATGCTAAAGGGGATGGCGAGTGGGTCGGTGACGACCCTTTCCCCCGCGACGTAGATGATCTTTTCGGCGATGTGGGGGTGGGTTTTTTCGAGGAGGATGGCGATTGCCTGCGGGTCGGTCTCAGTTTGGTGATTGGCGAGGAGGACGACGTTTTCATTGCGACGGAGTTGCTCATCGATCTGATCGAGGATCTTTAGGCCGGTCACTTTAGAATGGGGGAGATCGATGAGCGGCCGAATGAAATCGAGGCTAAACCGGTAGTAATCGATCGGGTGGCGGATCTTCTTGTGGTAGGGTTCGAAGGCATAGGGCGTTTTTAGCTGCTCACTGAGCAATTGGATGTACATCTCTATGTTCGCATCGACGTCGCGACCTACAGCCTCTCGATAACACTGGAAAAATTTGACCAAAATCTGATGAGTGTTCTTGGGGAGTCCTTCAAGTCTCAATTTTCTGTCCATTGATCGTCGAATAAAATAGGTAGTCGTTGAGGTGAAGACTGTCGTTCACAGCAAACTCGATATGGGCATTCGATTTGCCTGCGAGTTTCGTGTAGAAGTCCTTGTCGCCGCCGTCGAGAAACTTGTTCAGATCGGGATGGACGATGAGCTTGAGGGCGAACTGATTGTGGCAGAGGATGAGCTTTTTCAGGGCCCGCTCGATCTCGACGGAGACGCTTTCGTGGCTCTTCACCAGGCCAGTTCCCGAACAGTAAGGGCAGTTGGTAAAGATCGTTTGAGAGAGCGACTCGCGGCTTCTTTGGCGGGTCATTTCGACGAGGCCAAATTCACTCATGCCGAGGATCGTGCACTTCGCCGTGTCGTCTTTCATGCACTCTTTGATTTTTTCGAGGACGCGCCTCTGGTTTTTCCGCGAACGCATATCGATGAAGTCGCAGATGATCAGGCCGCCGATATTGCGGATGCGCAGCTGCCGCGCGATCTCTTCGGCCGCCTCGAGGTTGATCCGGACGAGCGACTCTTCGACGTTGCTCGCTGAGGGGTTGGCCGAACTGCGCCCCGAGTTGACGTCGATCGTGTGCATCGCTTCCGTGCGATCGAAATAGAGATAGCCGCCGCAGCCGAGCCAGATCTTCCGCTTCACGGCGCGATCGATCTCTTTTTCCACGTTGAACCGTTCGAACATCGGCACTTTATCGCGGTAGAATTCGATGCGGAGCGGATGCTCTTCCATATATTTTTGGTAGAGATGTTTGCACCGGAGGTAGGTCGCGTGGTCGTCGATGAGGAGTCGATCGATCCGCTTGTCGACGCAGAGGGTCACGACCCGCTTGACGAGGTCCGACTCTTCAAAGAGGAGGGCGGGCTTGGTCGCCTTGTTGAATTTTTCGACGATCGACTGCCAGTTTTGGTGGAGTTCGGTCGCCTCTTCGATGAGCTGGTCGGTCGTCGCATTCGCGCTGGCGGTGCGGCAGATGAGCCCCATGTCTTGCGGCATCTCGAAGGAACGGATCAATTTTTTCAGTCGATCGCGCGTCGCTTTGTCTTCGATTTTGCGCGAGACGCCTCGATGGGGATTGTTGGGGAGGAGGACGAGATATCTTCCCGCGATCGAGATATTGGAGGTGAGTCTGGCCCCTTTTGTTCCGATCGGCTCTTTGACGACCTGCACCAAGACGGGCTGGTCGATTTTCAGCAGCTGGGAGATCTCCTTGGGTTTCGGCGTAGCCTCCATCTTGCTGATGTCGTAGTCGAGATCGAAGTCCATTTCGAACATCTCTTCGAACTTCTTCGTGTTCTCCAAGATATCGCTGATGTGGATGAAGCCGTTCTCTCCCTCATTGATGTCGATGAAGGCCGACTGGATATTGTGGAGGATATTGGTCACCTTACCGCGGTAGACGTTGCCGGTGATCTGGCGCGATTTTTTGCGGTCAAAAATCAGGTCGTGCAACATGCCGTGGATCAAGTAGGCGTAACGGATCTCTTTGGATTCGACATTCAGTAAAATTTCATGCATAGGGGGAGGCCTTTTTCGGTCTATGATAGAACATTCGACAATTTTTGTACGAATCTCTCTTTTGAGAGTTCGACTGCGCCCAGGACGGCATTCATAAATCCCTTTGGCGTCGAGTAGCTGTGGCACTTGATGACAATGCCTCTAACTCCGGCGAGGAGCGCCCCAGGGTACTCGGAATAGTGGAGCGATTGGAATTTTTTCAATTCGGTTTTCGGAATTTGCGCCTCGATCTGGTCGAGGATGAGGCTTGCGATCCCTTCAGCTGTCTTCAAAAAAACATTCCCTGTAAAGCCATCGGTCACTAAGACATCCACTACATCGCCGTCAAAAACCGCTTTCCCTTCGATATTGCCAGCGAAGCGAAAGGGGGCGTTGGCCATCGTTTTCAGTTCGCCATAAGCGATCCGCAGTTCCGAGGTGCCCTTGAGCGCTTCGGAGCCGATATTGAGGAGGCCCACAGAGGGCCTTGCGATCCCTCTGGTTTTCTGGTAGGCGGCGCCAATCAGGGCGAACTGGACCAGATGGGTCGCTTTCACCTGCACATTGGCCCCCACGTCGAGGACTGCGACGGGGTTCTTTTTCGTCGGCATCAATGTCATCAAACAGGGGCGCAAAATCCCCTTCAGGGTGGAGAGGATCATCTTGGCCGACGAGACGAGGGCGCCGGTGTTGCCCGCGGAGACGAAGGCGTCGATTTGCCCCTCTTTCAGGAGGCGCAGTCCCACACTCATCGACGCATTCCGCTTCTTGCGCAAAGCGAGCAGCGGATGCTCCTCGAGGCCGATCACCTCGGGGGCCGTCACATAGCGAAATGGGTGTGCATTTTTTTCAAATTCGGGGGTCCCGATCACTACGATCTCAACGCCGGCAGGCAAAGAGATCTCCCTCAGAGCATCTAACAACACATGAGGAACGTTGTCGTTCCCCATCAAATCTACACCAATCCTATGTAGTTGCTGCAAATGCTAGGCCTTTATATTGGCCGCAAGAGGGGCAAATCCGGTGGGGGAGGCGTTGTTTGCCGCAGTTGGGGCAGCTCGAAAGGTTTTTTGGTTTTTTCGCGTGGTGCGAACGGCGCGAATTTTTCTTCGCGTTGGAAACGCGGTTACGTGGTACAGCCATTTGTTTTTTCTCCTATTCTAATTGATCCATGTCGGCAAACGGGAAATAGGTCGTCTTATCGGTCCGCTTTTCAGAGCGGAGATAAGGGGTTATCGTCGCCCGTTCGGGACAATTTCCCTTGTTGCACTCGACAGTTCTCGGCAGCTCGATCAAGACAGCTTCTCGCAAGGCCTCGCTATAATTAAACTTTGCGCCTTGGATCTCCTCGATCGGCTCCGTGTGGTAAAAGTTCTCAACTTTCAGCTCTGTATCGATCATCTGATTGCAAACCGAACAGGGCATGGAGACCACGGTTCTCGCTTTCAAATGGACGATTAGATGGGCATCGGTCAAGTATGCCTCGCCTTTTACGGTCACTTTCGTCGTGAAGCGGAGATCGGGCTCATCGGCTCCCAAAAAGGAGGGGTCGAGCGCCTCCTCAATTTTCTGAGAATGGCCCCCTTTCAAACGATCGATTAAAATGATAAAAGGCTGTGACATAAAACGCCGAGTTTAAACCACAGAGACTTAAAAATCTACAAGGGAGAGTATCGACCCGGCCGCAACGCTTGCTGAGTCGTTGATTTTCAACGACTTACGGATGTCTTTGCACCCCTCGATGCACTCTCTTCTGGCATCTAGGTCGAACCAGAGTTTCTGGGCCCAAAAAAAGAGTTGCTCTTCGGTCAAACGGGGGCCGTAGAGTTCGGGGAAGACGCCCTTATTTACGACGATGTTGGCGATGCAGTAGTAGGGGAGGTTGAGGCGCAAGATCTGTTGGGCGATGAAGCAGTCGATCTTCCGGATGGCGTAATTGACGACTGTCGGCGTGCTGTGGAGCGCCAATTCGAGCGTCACGGTTCCCGAAGTGGCGATGGCCAGATGGCTCGCCCTCATCAGCTCATAATTTTTTTCAACCGGATCGGTCGCCTTCGACACCTCGATTTGCAAGGTGGGATCGAGTTTTTTTAGCCTTTGCGCCACAGCCATTTGCAGCGGGAGATTGCGCCCGATTTCCCCCTCTCTACTGCCCGGAAAGAGCCCCAAGATCTTTTGCCCCTGGTAGGTACCCTTTGGCTGAAATTGCGCCACAGCCGCGCTCAGCGGGTGGCCGACGCACTGGACGGGGAGCTTCGTGTGGGAGAAACATTCTTTCTCGAAAGGGAAAAAAGAGAGGAGCAGGTCGAGCGTCTCGGCCATGCGGGGAATCCACCCCTTTCCCCAAGCCCAAACGGTGGGGCAGACCATGTGGATCAGTTTCCCCTTGTACCCCTTTTTGCGCAGGCTCCGCTCCAGGCGCAAATGGAACCCCGGATAATCGATCAACACGACGCCCTTTGGGTTGAGCGAGAGAATTTTTTTTCGGATGGCGAAGAACTGCCTCACGATCTTTGGCAGTGCCAAAATCACATCGACGAAACCCATCACCTGCAGCTTTTCCATGGCGAAAAGCGGCTCAATGGGCAGAGCGCGCATTTTGGGGCCTGCGACGGCGCCGATTTTCAAGCCGGGCCGTTTGGCCAGAAGCTGTTCGATGAGCGCCGCACCGTGCAAGTCTCCGCTTAACTCGCCTGTGGAGATAAACAGGTCGATCACGCGATCTCTTTCTTCTCCTCATCTTTGGCGTTGGCGATCAGCGCCTCAGAGAGGAGGACGATGCCAGCCATAGAGACTGCGTGGGTCAAGCTATTTTTCACGACTTTTGCGGGGTCGATCACGCCACATTTCAGGAGATCTTCCACCTTTTCGCTCATGGCGTTGAACCCAAAACTTCTCTCTTTGCCGAGCACCTCTTCGAGCACCACGGAGGCGTCGTAGCCCGTATTGAGGACGATCTGTTTGAAGGGCGCTTCGCAGGCGCGGAGGAGGATCTGAGCTCCCACCTCTTCCTCTTTGGAAAGAGAAAGTTTAGCGCAGGCTCTACTGGAGCGCAAAAGAGCTACGCCTCCGCCTGGAACGACTCCCTGTTCGAGCGCGGAGCGCGTTGAGTTCAAGCTATCTTCATACATTTGCTTTTTCTTTTTCATCTCCGATTCGGTAGGAGCTCCCACTTTGATCAGAGCCACTCCTCCCTGGAGCTTGGCCTTCCGCTCTTCGAGTTTCTCTTTGTCGTAGCTCGAAGTGGCCTTAGCGATTTCCGCTTCGATTTGGGCCACGCGCGCCTTTATCTCTTTGGCCGCCCCTTTACCCCCGACAATCGTCGTCTTCTCTTTGTCGATGATGATCTGGTCTGCCTTGCCCAGCACATCTGCTTCGATGTTGCGCAAGATGAGACCCTTCTCCTCGGTCACGAATTGGGCGCCTGTCAAGATCGAAATATCTTCCAGGATGGCCTTCCGTCTGTCGCCGAAACCGGGCGCCTTCACAGCTGCGACTTTGAGCGTGCCGCGCAGTTTGTTGACCACGAGTGTGGAGAGGGCATCCCCCTCGATCTCGTCGGCGATGATCAGGAGCTCTTGTCCCGTTGAGGCGATATGTTGCAAAATCGGCAAAATCTCTTGAGCGGAGCTGATCTTTTTGTCTGTGACGAGCACGTAGGCATTGTTCATCTCGACGGTCAATTTTTCCGCATTGGTCGCGAAATAGGCGCTTAAATAGCCCCGATCAAATTGCATCCCCTCGACGAGCTCGATCGTCGTCTCGGTCCCTTTGCCCTCTTCGATGGCGACGACACCTGTCTTACCCACTTTGTCGAAGCATTCGGCGATTTTGTCTCCGATCTCTCTATTTCCCGAAGCGGAGACGGTCGCGATATTGCGCGTATCGCCGCTATTTTTCACGGCGAGCGACATCGCATCGATCTCTTTCAGAACCGTTTCCAGAGCCTTGTCCATGCCCCGTTTGATCGCGATGGGGTTGGCGCCTGAAGCGATGTTTTTCACGCCCCCCTGCACCAGAGCTCGCAGTAAAATGATCCCCGTCGTCGTTCCGTCGCCCGATTTTTCTTTGATTTTGGCAGCCACTTCTTTGCCCATGGAGACACCCATGTTGACGAATGTGTCCTTCACCTCGACATCTTTGGCGATGCTATTGCCATCGCTTGTGATGGTGGGGGAGCCCCAGCTCGTCTGGAGACCCACATTGCGCCCTTTGGGTCCTAATGTGATGGCGATAACATCAGCCAATTTATCGATGCCTTTTGCCAGTGCATTTCGGGCATCTTCTTCAAAAATGATCTCTTTGGGTGTACTCATTTCAACCTCATTGATATATCTATTGCATGCGCCGAGTGGGTCAGTGCTCCGATGGATACTCCGTTGACTCCTGTTGCGGCATACGCCGCCACGTTATCCAACGTAATCCCTCCGGAGGCCTCCAGGTAGACACGTCCTCTCGCCCCCAGAACACACTCGCGCACTTGATCAGGGGACATATTATCTAAAAGAATGGCATTCGCACCAGCATTAATTGCTTGCTCCATCTGCCCCACGCTTCCCACCTCTACCTCAATCCACGCACACCGCTCCCTTGCCCTCCGAACGCACTCCTCTAGCGGCACCAAGGCCAGATGATTATTTTTGATCAAAATGCGATCGGCCAAGTGCATGCGGTGATTGACACCGCCTCCCACTCCCACCGCATATTTTTGCGCCATTCTCAGTCCTAAAATCGTCTTCCGCGTATCCAGTATCTGACACGCCCCAGCCAACGCCACGCACCTTGCAGTCAGCGTCGCCACGCCACACAGATGCTGTAGAAAATTGAGCGCCACCCGTTCTCCGCTCAAGAGCGAGCGGGCAGAGCCCTGCAATTCAGCCAGAACGGTCCCCTTTTCACACATCTGCCCCTCGCTCGCCAAGATCCTCACTTCGATCTCTGGATCGCGGAGGTGGAAGATATCGGGGATGAATTTTAAGCCGGCGATGCACGCCTTTTGCTTCAAAACGATGTGTGCCTCTGCCTGCGTATTTTCGGGAATACAAGATAGGGAGGTGATGTCTTCGTGGGCGAAGTCCTCAGCAAAAGCAGTTTTGATGAAGCGTTTAATGGGGAAAGAAAATCGGGCACGGGCACGCACACGGGCTCGGGCACGAGACGGAGGGGGGCGATCTCCCGACTCCCTTTCGTGCCCGTGTGCGTGCCCGAGCCCGTGCCCGACCTCTCCCTCAGTCTCCATGAAATTCTTTGTATACATCTCTTTTCGGCATATGTTTCATTTTCGCCGCCGCCTTGATGGCCTCTCTCAGTGTCAACCCGTGCATCTCCTGCAACATCTGCACCAGTTCTTCCAGGGACAAATCATCCTCTGCTCCCTCTCCACCTGCGATCACCAGGACCACCTCGCCCTTGGGCGGATGCGCCTTATAATGGGCCAGCACTTCGGCCGCCTTGCCGCGCCGGCACTCTTCGTAGGTTTTGGTCATTTCCCGCACCACCGCCACGCGCCTCTCTCCGTCGATCTCTCCCAGCGTCTCCACCAGCCGTTCGGGGCTCTCAAACGCGACCGTCGTCCCCGGGTAGCTCATCGCCAGCCTCATGACCGACTTCCCCTTTTTGGGCACAAAGCCCACGAACTGGAACCGGGTCGTATCGAAGCCCGACAGCACCAGCGCCTGGATGACGCTGCACGCCCCTGGAATCGCCCCCACCTCCAATCCCCGTTCGATGCACGCCGCGACCAGCAGTTGCCCTGGATCGTTGATGCAAGGGGTCCCCGCATCGGAGATCAGCGCCAGATTCTTCCCTGCCGCCAGCTCTCCCAGGATCCCCTCCATCGCCTCCCTCTCCTTGAACTTATGGTACGAAATCAGCGGCTTTCTAATGCCATACCGGTCCATCAAGATCGCGCTGCGCCGCGTATCTTCACACAGCACAGCATCTACAGACTCAAGGACTTGAATAGCCCTTTTCGAGATATCGTCGAGGTTACCAATCGGGGTAGCAACAATGAATAACAAAGATTTTCCTAAGAGGAGATCTCCCCTCAGTTTTGCATTTTGCGTTCTGCGTTCTGCGTTTAGAAAAAGGTGGCACTCGGGATCGAACCGAGGAATGGAGGCTTTGCAGGCCTCTGCCTTACCGCTTGGCTATGCCACCGAAATGGCGTCCATTATGCGATAAAGCCCTTAACCCGTCAACGGATTACTTAAGCCTGAGCGGGTGGGACGAC
>DATIIR010000019.1:0-5856 GCA_035479435.1 Chlamydiales bacterium | reverse complement strand
TATCGGCACAGAAGATGGCGCCAATATAGAGATGCGACAAGCCGTTACAGACCGGTGGTGGCCTTTCCGATTTGGCAACAGTGCGGAACAAAACCAAGAGCCCTACAAACCGTGGGATATCTACGTTCAAGACACCGCCATCCGACGTGCGGTCGATGCCCTCAAAGACAACACATTTGCACAGAGTTCCGAAGAAGCGGAGGCCTTTGTACAAATCTACCATCGCCTCACCGAACACGACACATTCCGAGTCTTAAAGGATCTCCGCTCCTACTACGAAATGCAAAAGAAAGTGGAGGCGCTTTTCCTCCAGCCGAGGAGCTGGGCCGAGATGGTTCTACACAATATTGCGGCCATGGGCCCCTTTTCCGCTGACGAATCGATCCGCAACTACGCCACAAA
Organism: Chlamydiales bacterium; assembly: GCA_035479435.1. Taxonomy (GTDB): domain Bacteria; phylum Chlamydiota; class Chlamydiia; order Chlamydiales; family SM23-39; genus REEB52. The sequence continues at coordinate 5,454 of DATIIR010000019.1, read as the reverse complement.
GATCTGGGGCATTACCCCCTGTCCCCCGCTGCCCGCCATCCTCGAAAAGGTGCGGAGCGAATATGCCGAGCACGACCGGTGTAAGATTAAGTAAAAAAGCAGCCGATTCCATTGACGAGTTTCCTCCCAAATGATAAAATATGGGACCTTTTAAAAAATCACTTCGATTAGGAGGACATTTATGGCGCCCACAGTTACAGTATCTTATAATGTTAGGAATCTCTCACAGTTAAAGGGTAATGAAGGAAACCGTACCTTCCCTCTTGATGAAAGAACAACTGCAGCTTCGATTAAACAACTGGTTGCTGATATCACGGGAATCACTGCTAATCACCTAGTCATAAAAGCCTACTCGGGGGAGTGGACTGGGTATACTACAAAAGGTCATTTTACGGAGGTCCCTTCGTGTACCACTCTCAGTGACAACGAATTGATCCTGCCCGTGGTAACGCGAGTACCGGCCCATCGCAACGTCCGGTTTAAGAATACTGGTAGGAAGCCATCTCTTAGCATCTCTGCCCAAAAATGCGCAGATCCAGCTCACTGTCCCACTGTAGTTAAGGTCGCAGCTATATCTGGAAGACCTAGAATGTTAGGTACGTTTCCATTCGACAAGTCGACTACGGGCGGCGCACTCAAAGCAAGGATCTCCGCTAAAGAAGGGATCGATGTTGGATCTCATCGCTTTATTTTTGGTGGAGGAAAAGAACTTCGAGATGGAGCGACTCTGGTTGGTCAAGGAATCATCGATGGGCAAATGATCGTCGTTTTAAAAGCAAGGAAATCAACTAAGTAGCTGGTCGGCTAGTTCTTTGGCTAACTTGCCGTCGACCGCGCTGTTGATCTTCATAATCGCCTTCATCACTAGGCCCAGCTCTCTCTTGGTCTTGGCGCCCGATTCGGCAATGGCTTGCAGGACGATTTTCCGAGTCTCCTCGACAGTGAGAGCTTTGGGCAAAAACTCCTGAACAACCACTATCTCCCTCTTCAGATTATCGACGATCTCGGGACGGTGCGCCGATTGCTCGATCGCCTCCTGGAGGTTGTTCAGATAGGTTTTGAAGAGTTTGAGCACTTCTGCGTCGGGAAGACTCGCCCTCGCATCGACAGCCAGTATCTTTGACTTAAGCATGCGTAAGACGTTAAGCCTCAGTTGGTTCTGACTGCGTATCGCTTCTTTGATCTCATGATTGATTCTTTCGACAAGGGTCATATTCTCACTCTAGTTGCCATTTTTTTTGAAGGGCGTCGATCGTCTTCCTGCGCTTGAGCGATTCGAGATTTTTCATAAAGACTTTAACGACGTTGCTCCGGTTCTTGGGAGCGATGAGGTGAAGCCCCTTTTGGGTCAAGGGGGCGGAGGCGATTTTCAGTTTGCCCGCGTAGAGGTCGTTGGTAAATTTCACTGCCGGTATTCGGTCGAGCAGCGCGCCCTGAATGTCGCCTCTTGCCACGGCGTTGAGGAGGTCTGGAACGGAAGGGTAACTGCGGATGACGAGAGAGGGATGGGTCTCGAGTACCAGGGCGGCCGGGTCACCGGAGATGATGCCGATCAGCTGACCATCCATCTTGCTCAGCTGCGTCGATGGGGCCGCTACAGGGACGATCAGGACCGGTCCGAGGTCGAGGAAATTGGCAGAAAAGTCGTACTTCGCCGTGTTGAAGACGTAGGGCTCCATCGATGTGAAAACAGCGTCATACCGCTTCTCTGTGAGCCCATCCAAGAGCGTGTCCCAGTTGGCGGGGATCTTCTCAAACTCGATGCCGCTGTAGCGGGCCATCTCAATCAACATATCTTCAGTAAAGCCGTTGACATAGGAGGCCTGCTGCCCAAAATTGAGAGGATACCAGTTTGGGTCAATGCCAATCCGCAGGGTGCCGCGGGAGCTGCCTCCACACCCGTGCAAGATGAGAAGAAAGAGAAACAATAGTCGCATGATTTTCTAAAACCTACGATCCACCATAATCGATAGAGAGAAAAATGTCCATTGAACCGTCGCGTGGTCCTTAGAGGAGGTGGTCGTAACGGTGGGTGGCGATGAGAGCAATTGCGTCTGTTTGAGATGGGCATGGTCGTGTGCTTTCTTCCATGTGGAGGCCCCTTCGAAGTGGGTTCCTACCGCCCATCCATCTCCGAAGGCAAACTTAAAATGCGTTCCGCCCAAAACCATGTGCAGATCGCCCGATTTCAATACCGAATTCGTCCGGCTCAATTGATCGGAGGTCAAAGTTCCCGACAGATTGTACTGGTAAATCTGCATCAGATTGGACGATTTAGAGACGAGGTAGGGCTGGTGATACTGGCAAAAAACTCTCCACTCAAAGAAATTCCAGCAGAGCATTTCAACAGTTCCTTCCGCGTAGAAGCCAAACCAATCTTGCTGGTTCGGTTTCGGATACTGACAATAGGCCGAATTGTTTGTGCCCGGGATCGTAATCCGATGCGAACCCTCAGCCCAATTCATCATGTGCGCATAGCGATACCCGATCCCAGGAAGGAAGGAAAGTTTGATATTGGGCGTAGGAGAGAATCCTAGGCGCCAAGCCAATGCGGCCCTCACTTCCACGTTATACCCCGCCCCCAGATTGAAGCTCGGAAACGAAAGGGGAGGCAGATTGCCTGGAACTCTGAAGTCGGTGCTTCCGTTGATCAGCCATCCGTACCCCGCCATGAGATATCCGGCTATATTTTTTACCTCGGCATAGGAGGTTGCCGTGAGGATCGCACTATTGCGATTCTTGATGAGTGTGCGGCTATTCAATATCCCAGATCCGTAGGTGTTGAATTGCTGTCTATCCCTTCTGTATCCCACATAGGCTGAGTGGTGAAATTTCCAATAGCTTTCGGTGAGCAAACTCTCTTGTTTTTGGACGGGTGGAGGAGGTGTGGCAGGTGCAGGTGGCGGTTCAGTGACGGTCTTGCGAACAGGAAGACGGAATGGCTGGCGCGACTTGGGCTTCTCTTTCACCGGTTCGGCTACTGCTGCGGGCGCAGGAGGCGTTGCTGGAGCCTCATCTTGAGCAAAAGCATATGCCCAGATAAATAGGAAAAGAGATATCGTTACCTTATTCATACCCTTATTTCCGCATATAGCAAATATGGCTCTTTTTCTGTTGATAAATTTTGGAGGACCCCGAAATGGAGAGGAAATCGCCCCCTTTTTAGAGGCGCTTCTCCGCGACCGCGACGTGATCCGAACACGCCTCCCCACCCCTCTGCACAACTGGCTCTTCGGCCGCATCGCCCGGAAACGGGCTCTTCAAATCCGCGCCGACTATGAACAGATCGGCGGCGGCTCCCCGATTTACAACGACACAGAAGCCTTAGCCACAGCCCTTTCCGAAAAACTCCAAGCGCCCGTCCTCACCTTCCATCGCTACCTCACGTCGACCCATCCAGAAGCTCTCGCGAAGATCAACAAAGTCCCTCAGCTCAAGGTCATCCCCCTCTTTCCCCAATTCAGCTACGCGACAACGGGCAGCGTCGCCCGTTGTCTATCCCAGTGCCCTCCTACGCAGCTCCGCTGGATCAAGTCGTACGCGGGCCATCCGGCCTTCATCGGAGCCTACCAGAGGCGCATTGCCACATTCCTACAAGACAACCACGTCGCCGAAGAAGACGCGGTTCTCCTCTTTTCCGCCCATGGCGTTCCGAAGCGTTTTGTCGAGGAGGGGGACATCTACGAATCGGAGTGTCAGCTCTCGTTCTCTGAAGTGATGAAGGCCTTCCCAAGAGCTCTTGGCCGCCTCTCCTATCAATCGAAATTCGGCAGAGGCGAGTGGCTTCGCCCCTACACAAACGAAATGTGCGAACAGATCCTCACCTGGAACGAAGGGCGCAAACAGGTCGTGATCGTGCCGATCAGTTTTACATCGGACCACATCGAAACGCTCTTTGAGATCGAACACCTCTACCTCCCCCCGATCCGCGCCAGGGGCCTCTTTGCCTACCGCTGTCCCGCCCTGAACCTCGAGCCCTACTGGGTCCTCGCCCTTGCTCAAATCGCTTCCGAAACCAACCTCTGCAACACGCAAATGCTCGTCAGAAAATAATATTTCCCCTCTGCGTTCCTCCGCGTTCTCTGCGCCTCTGCGGTGATTTTTTGAACCCTGTAGGTACCCTCGAGCTTAGACAAAGGGTTTAAAGTTTACCGCAGAGGCGCAGAGGACGCAGAGATCACAGAGAAGTGGTCAGAAAATAGGGATGTGGAATAGGGTGGAGCCAAATGAGCTGGAAAGTCTACATCATCCGAACAAAGTCGGGGAAGCTGTACACAGGAATTACAACCGACCTAGAAAGGCGCTTCAACGAACATCGAACAAAATCGGGCGCCCAATTCTTCAACACGTCAGCTCCCGATTACGTCGTCTACACCGAATCGTACCCCAACCGGTCCGAGGCCACTAAGAGGGAAATCGAGATCAAAAAAATGAGCCGATCCCAAAAAATAACATTAATCGACTAGCGCTAAAAAGCGCCCCTCAAGTATTCTTTCCAAAACTTATGATCCCTTCGAAACTCATTCTTGAATCTGGGGAGGTCTTCCCAGGATTGTCTCCCGACTGGCAAGATGATGCCTATTTCGGAGAGGTCGTTTTCTCAACCGGAATGACAGGCTACGTCGAATCGCTCACCGACCCCTCCTACGCCGGTCAAATCCTCACCTTCACCTACCCACTCATCGGCAATTACGGCGTCCCCAACAGCTCCTTCTGGGAATCGGAAAAAATACAGGCGAGCGGCGTCGTCACCGGCTGGACAAGCCCGATCTCAAGTCACTGGGACTCAGAATGTTCCTTTCTTGACTGGCTGCAACAACAGCGCGTTCCCCTCATCACCGGTGTCGACACGCGCGAACTGACCAAATCGCTGCGCAAAAAGGGGGTTGCCCTCGGCGCCATTTGCACGGGAGATAAGCGGCCGCGGAAGTTTTTTGATCCGAATCAAACGCATCTGGTGAAGAAGGTGAGTTTGCCCAGCAAACAGACGTATGGCGTGGGCCCAAAAAGGATCATCGCCGTCGACTGCGGTATGAAGGAGAATATCCTCCGCTGTCTTCTGAAATTCCCCCTCCACATCACCCGCGTCCCTTACGATTACGATTACTCCAACGACGACTACGACGCCCTTTTCCTCTCGAATGGGCCTGGCGATCCGGCCGTGTGCAAAGAGACGATTGCGATCTTGCGCAAAAACCTCAAACGGAACAAACCCGTCATGGGCATTTGCCTGGGCGCGCAGCTCCTGGCGCTTGCCATCGGCGGCAAAACCTACAAGCTGAAGTTCGGCCACAGAGGGCAAAACCATCCGTGCATGGACCTGGAGAGAAAAGTCTCCATCCTCACTTCGCAAAACCACGGCTACGCCATCGATGAGAAGACACTGCCGCGCGATTGGAAAGTGCTCTTCCGCAGTCTCAACGACCAATCGGTCGAGGGGATTTGCCATAAAAA
>DATIIR010000018.1:0-3820 GCA_035479435.1 Chlamydiales bacterium | reverse complement strand
TTTTCTAATTCTGAAGCCGCTTTTCAAGCGCAAAAATTCATTCACGATCCCGAGTTGATGTCTCAATTTACGCCGCTTACGGGAGACCAGGCCTTCCATAAGGCGCGCGAGTTTTCCTCCAAGATTCGGCCCGACTGGATGGAGGTGAGGGTTCGCATCATGAAAGAGGTTTTGGCGGCGAAAATCGACCAGAACCCTCTCATTGCGAGCCGGCTCGCCGCGACGGGCGACGCCTTTTTGGTGGAACACAATCCAGTCAAGGGGAGGGACGCCTTTTGGAGCGATGACTGCGACGGCACTGGCAGGAATATGTTGGGGATTCTTTGGATGGAGCTCCGCTCCGAAATGCAGAATTTTTGACTTGAAAAAACTTCAAGAACGCATTAAAATTTTTACCTAACCAAGCTGTCGGAGAAGTCTCATGGATCAACCTAATCATTCACTACCTGTACCCATCGACCTATCCTTTGAGTCTTTGAAAAAGTTCAACCAACATGGAGTGGAATACTGGAGCGTTCGAGATCTCCAGCCTTGCCTGGGATATACAGAGTGGAGAAAGTTTGAAAATGCCATCAAGAAGGCTATCGAATCCTGTAAACAATCTGGAAATAACCCGAAGGATCACTTTGTCGGCGCCGACAAACCGATCCCTGGAGGAAAGGGGTCCGTTCAAATGGTTAAGGATTATCACCTTTCGCGCTTTGCCTGCTACCTCATCGCCCAAAACGGAGACCCGAGAAAGCCCGAAATTGCAGAGGCCCAAAAGTACTTCGCCATCCAGACACGACGCCAGGAGATCTCGGACCAAATGGCCGCTGATAGGGAACGAGTGGAGATGAGGAAGCAGGTAAAGGAAGATTTCCAGGAGCTTTCTGGAGCGGCGAAGAAGGCCGGGGTTCAGAGTTCCATGTTCGGCATTTTTCACGATGCGGGATACAGGGGGCTTTACGGAGGACTAGGGGTGGATGCGATCAAAGCCAGGAAAGACATCCCACCTAAAGACAATCTAATGGACCGGATGGACAGAACGGAACTGGCAGCCAATCAATTTCGGATGACTCAAACACAAGACAAATTGAAACGAGATAACATCAGAAACCAAAGAGATGCCATAGAAACACACGAAATGATAGGCAAGGGAGTGCGCTCTCTAATTGAGGAGTTTGGCGGAACGCTTCCCGAAAATATCCCTCCCGCAGAACATATCAAAAAAGTAGAGAAACGGCTTAAAACTTCTAGACCTCATCTTGAGCTTAATCCCGGAGATGCGTTAGGAATAGAGAATACCTCGGAGTAAATATTGTGCGTATTGAGGGCCCCCACCACCACCATCATCCCGACCACCCGGAGAGACACAATCGCCACTCCATCCGGATGAAATCAATTTCGATATCTCCCCTCTCTCCCCGTATTCAATGGGACAAGGGGGCAGGGCCTGCGGGAGGCTATTGTGGAGAGACCTGTTTGCAAGAAGCAGGACTTGCTTTTGGGCAGTGGGTATCTCAAGGGACCATTCGCTCACTCGATGGGCAAGTGCTTGTGGGAGCCGATCAGAATGCGCTCCTAGTGGCGGATCAATTGGGCCTCGATGCAACCAATATGCTCCCCGATGGGCAAGACGCCATCAGTTTTATCAAAGAGGCTCAAGCGGAGATGGCCAAGGGACACGTCGTGATGATGGGAGTGTTTGTGAACGACCACCTCGACTCAGCTGATGACCCTTCTTACGACCATATTGTTCCCCTTTTAAATGTGGAGGGCAATCCCGACGATCCTCAGCATTGCATGATCACATTCAGTGACAACGGCCTTTATACTGACGACTGCCCACCCCTCTCTCCTCCCAACTCCAATCACACCTACACGATCTCGCTCGCTCAATTTATGCAGACGCGCTCGGGAGCAGATAGCGCGGATCAACCCTATTCGCTCAATATCAACAGCTGTTTCGGCCTCATTCTCAATGGCGACAACGACAGCGGAACATCTCTTCCCATCAACCTAAGCGCATCTTCCGACAGCGAGCCCGATCCCGCGGCTCCCATAGGGCTTACCCCTTCCGTCTCCAACCTGACTTCTGGTCAAAATTACAGTTTCTATGGCTTTGTCAATATGCAACCCCCGACCGGAGACTACAATAACTTCTTCAAATCCTACACGGGATCTACCTGGGAAATTCCGCCACAGTCGACGACGATCCCAAGCAATTTTTCTGGCATCGTCCGCCACAACTTCCAAGCTACAGGCACGAACGACCAACTCCCCGAACTCTCGCTTCTTTCCAGCTCGAGTCTTTTCTGCCGCTGCGTCCCAAGATAAATGCAAACAAAATAGCGGGCCAACGCCTATTCGACACCCGTAATGCCACCAATGTCATAATCATCTATTAAGTTCATAGTTAACTCGCTCTCCAATTTCCCTGCGGGAAGCTCGAGTTCAGACAAGATGAACTGCTCTTTGCAACCGGTAGTACACGGGCAAAGACAGCAACTAAAAATGCGCGAAAACCGCTCAGATAGGGACGGTTCCTGCCCCTCATTTGATAACAATTTGGCTTCTTTGTTCAGTCTCTTGATTTCTTGAGCACTGGCCAGATAATAATCGGTCAGCAACGCTACAAATTCACTTCTTGTAGCCAAAGCGCTTCTACCTTCGAATATAACATCTATCACTTTGTCATAAGGGCGACTTAGTTCGTCCGTCACCACCATCTTTCGACCAGACGATAGATCTATATGAGCTTTCCGGAGTTGCTCATTCGACTTTTCCCAAGGCTCTATTAATTTCGCACGCCGATCAGCTGGCCGTACACCCGATGCCATAAACAACCTCCCTCAAACGCAACATTGATTTTTCCAAGTCGAGTACCATACACCCACGTTTCATTTTTCGCTAACTTTTTTGCTTCACCAGTCGAACCGACAAATTCGTCACTGACAGCGAAAAATCATTTGTGACAATGACCTAATCAATTATAATCCTTCCCCACTAAAGCAGGAGCAACTCATGACATGGACTGTGCTTGACAAAAATTTCAACAAGACTTGGCAACAACTGACCCCTTTTCTCAACGTAGATGGAGGGGATGATACTGTGCGCCGCATCAAAAAAGAACAATCGGCTAATAGAGCCGTTTATCGATTTATCTGCGACTTATTCGGTCGAAATTTTTTTAAAAACCCTTTAGAAGCAAAAATCAATGCCCTGGATGAGGATTCTATGGATGAGGCTTTTATCGTGGTTTATAAGCCCCGACTAAATGAAGCAATTAACAAGCTTTTAAGGGAACTTCCGAGTAATATCCCAAAAGAAGCCCACTGTCCGGGTTGCCAATGCAAGAAGCCTATTTATAGCAGCCCAACAGACGAGCAGAGAGGCGTTGTAGAGAAAAACATTCAGGCTATTTACAAATTAGCCCAAACCTTTATGGCAGAGAAGTCTACCACTTCTTGCTGTCTGTAATTTCCGAAAAAACAGGCGATTGCTTATAAACCCAGAGATTGCTCAATAATCAGGGCTACCCATTTAAACTCATTAAAATCTCCCAGAAATCCAGCGATGCTTTCGTGCGGAGCTCGGGTATAGGGGATCAATCCAAAATCAGCTTTCGCTTTTTCGGGATCGTTATTGAGGCAATGGATCAATCCTCTGACAGCAAGTTCTGGCTGTGAATAGAAAGGAGAAGAAGGATCTATCGTCTGATCCAGATCAGAAATAGCCCCCTCGTAATCATTCGCCATCGCTTTGAAAACCCCTCTAAGAGCGAGTAAATTACCCCGTCCATAAAGATCGGGATCTTTTTCCAAATAAGCATCGATCT
>DATIIR010000017.1:0-12505 GCA_035479435.1 Chlamydiales bacterium | reverse complement strand
ACAGGTAAAAGAAAAGAAGTTTCGTCCAGGAGATGCTTGGACCGAGACGGTGAATGTTTGGCACTACGGCGAAAATAATGGGAAGGAAGAGGTCAGATTTATATTGGTCTACGTCGGCCAAGAGGGGACTCCGCCGACTCTATCTCTCGGCACCCGCAGAAGCTAATATCTGATTCATCGCCATCAGACTCTCCTGTTCTTCGTATTATATACAATCCCTGTGTTGCATTGCATATTGGAAAATGATAGTTCGTATCTAGTTTACAGTAAGCGACTTGCGAATTATTTGAATAATGAGATGGATTAACAAACTAATGTATTTAATATAAGTAAATTATTTGTTATAATATTGCCATTAAAATAATTAAATTGAGGACTTATGTCTGTTGGAATGCCTGGAGAAATCATATTGGGATATCACTATCCTAAACCGCCGCCCGCGCCTATCCCGGATGGAATCGCAATAAAACAAGGTCCTTGGCAAATAGTTCAGGATTGTCTAGAAATTCACGAGGTGGCTAAGTTGCGTGGGGTTTGTAGAACGTGGAGAGATCCGTCTACTACATACCTGAATTCTAAGCAAACGCGAGAGAAGCTGAAAATCCCGGAAGGCGTCAGTACGACTGCGCATTTAGCGGTGTACGGCACCCCTACAGTAGAGAGTGCTCTAGAATTAATAAAAAGGGCTGTCGCACAACAAGATTTGGATTTCGCTCACGCTTATCGGATTGAAATGCCGTTGGATCCAGGCTGTAGCATCTGGGCAACATTTGGGCCTGAAGATCCCATCGCTTCGACCATGCCTAAAAAATACGTAGCCACTTCCCGTAAGAGAGTAGCCAATCAAAACCGTTATTACACCCGCGCTATGGTGAATTCCTCTCTCCTACAGTTGAACAATAAAATCAGAGCATTCGCAGGGGGGATGGAGCCAATTACTCCCGAAGAGACCGAAAGGAGACTAATGCCGTATGAAAAGCAATGCCGGCCTGGCGCGGCTCGTATAGCATATAAAGCGATTCTCCCTCCGTTTGCTGGGATCCCTGATGCATTTTTACAGCAGTTAAACGCCCTACGCGTTCAGCCGAATAACGTGGAAGAAGGAGAAGAGATAGACGTACTAATACGTCAATTAGAGCCATTTATGAGTAGTGATGACCATTGTGCTTTAAACTCGTGTGTAGCTGGGGTGAGGGAATATATTCACAGATTTTTGAACTATCAGGAGCGCTCTATAAATTTTAAAAACCTGGCTGCTGGGTTGCGGGAGAGACTCGAGGCTGCGCCATTATTGGATGTGGCAGAAGCGCCAGATGACATAGAGGTAGGGACTCCGATTGCCTTACTTATCGGGCTTCTCCTCATAGGAGGGTGTTTAGATCTAAGAGACTTTGCTGTACTTCTGATTGGATTGTTCTTCGGCGCGCATCTAGCACGCATCTAGGAAGTCTGATGCGTTATTCTATTCGGTAGCTTTCATTAGGAGGCCCATGAGGGCGTAGCGGTTTTGGGGATTGCCGAGCTGGATGGCCTCAAGAAGGAAAGAAATGCTCTTCTCATCTCTGCGGCTGGCGATCGACATAAAGGCCTCTATGAGGAGGCGCGATGTCTCCTCCGCCGTCAATGTATAATCTGATTGCTCTAGCCGATATTTCCAGGGAAGAAGCTGCTTCATCTGAATGAGGTCGGCCCCTTTTTGATTCATCACCCAATGATAGACATACTCTTCGTGCGGCCCTTCTTGATTGAGGCGAAAGAGGGCGAGATGGCAATAGTCGCGGATGAGGGGAGCTGAGACTTTCTCAGAGCCCACTTTCAGGACGGCGATGGCTTCATCGGTTTGAAGGCTCTCGAGAAGAGAGATGAGGGTTGGGACTAGGTCGTGCTGCTGGCGGTTGAGGATGGAGCGGGCGAGCTTGAGAAAGTGCTCGGGAGGAAGATGGATCGATTCGCGGAGAAGGTGTTCGCGGATGGCGAGCGAATAACTGAGGTCGACGGTATTGTCTTTAGCGCGGAGTTCGGCTGAGGGGACGGCTTTGAGGGCGGAGAAGGTGCGGCCTATGGAATTGAAGGGATGGAAGGCGAGGTCGCGGGCATCGTCGATGAGGATCTCAGAGAGGACGGGGAGGCAGCGGGGGTCGCGCCGCTGGAGAAGGGCGACGGCGGCGTTGGTGCGGACTTGCAGGTCGGTGGAGGCGAGGAGCTCGGCGAGGGTCTCTTCGGTCTCAGAGATGGCTCCAAGAGAGGCGATGGCGAAGAGATTGGAGGTTTTGGCAAGCGATTCGATGATGGGGACGTAGGTGCGGTCGCCGAGATGGAAAAGGGAGAGACTGGCGGCGAGGCGGACGGTGTCGGTGGGGGATTGGGTGAGCTTTTTTAGCTTCGGAATCGAGTTGCTGTCTTTAAGGGCTCCCATCGCGTAGGCGGTGGCTTCGAGTTCGGCAATATGGGTGTGGGTGAGCCGCTTGCGGAGGAGGGGGAGAAAGTCGTCGCGCCCTAGGCGGGCTACGTTGAGGATCGATTCGACGCGGGTCTGCGGATCGGTGTCTTCAATGAGGCGGCGGAGAGAGTGGGTGGCGTCGCTTGTGCCGAGAAGGGCAAAAAGGGAGGGGAAGTAGGCCTTAAAGGAGGGGGGAAGGCGGTACATAAGCCCTTCGATCTGGCCGACGGCATGGGGGTGTTTACGCTGGGCGAGATAGAAGGCGGCCTCCATCCGGATGCCGAGAAAATCGGAGCCCATGGCCCGGTTGAAGAGTTCATTGGCGCGGTCGTCGTCGAATTTCGCGATGAAGTGGAGCGTGACGAGCTGCACCTGCGGGTCGGGGGAAGAGATGCCGCGCTCGAGGATTTCAATGGCAGAGGCAGAGCCCGAGAGGCCTGCGCCGAGGAGCGTCATCATAAAGGTTTGAGGGTTTTCGCTCTGGATCCCTTTCTGGAGGAGGATCAGTCCCATCTGCTGCAGGATCTCAAAGTCGTGCCGCCCAGTAAGATCGGAAAATTCCCGGTATCTCTCAATCGACTCTTCCACCTGATCTTGCTGCATGAGATAGAGGGAGTGGAGCTTGATTTCATCGAGCTCACTGGCCGCAAACAGGGGAGCGATGAGAAGCGCTAAATAGACTTTAAATAATCCCATAGATCGATCCCTGCCTTGAGCAGGAGCCGGCGCACCGTGTGGATGGGCAGCCCCATAATGTTGTAATAGCACCCTTCGATTCTTTTGACAATGAGGCTTCCCCCTTTTTGGATCGCATAGCCTCCCGCTTTGTCCAAAGGCTCGAAGTGGGCATGATAGGTACGGATCTGAGGCTCAGTGAGTTCGTGGAAAAATACGCGGCTCTCTTCCGAGTCGGTAAAAATGTCTTTTTTGTGGGCTACAGAGACGCCGGTGAAGACAGAATGCTCCTTGCCGGAGAGCTCGCGGAGCATGGCATGGGCCTCTTCGAGGCTCTCTGGTTTCATAAATAGCTTCTTGTGGCGGTAGACAATGGTGTCGGCTGTTAAGATCACATCGTTGGGGAACCGCTCGGTGAGGCAGAGGGCCTTCCTCCTGGCGACCTCTGTAGCAAAGGCGGCAGGGTCGTTGTCAAAGATGACTTGCGTCTCGTCGAATCCGGGGCTCACCTGCTTAAAGGGGATGGAGAAATAGTTGAGAATTTCCCTCCGGCGGGGGGAGTTCGATCCAAGAATGAGTTCCATTTCAATTCCTTCCTAAGGTAACATAGTACCCCAAAAGGGGATTTTTATGGTCATTCCAGTACAACCAGGTGTTCCGGGGCCTCAACAGCCTCCAGCGGTTCGTCCGGTGGCGCCTCCTGGCGTGGGAAGAGCGCCGACGACTCTGCAGCCAGAGCGCACTGCACAGCCTCAACAGCCTCCGAGTGTGATCCTCACTGCGTTATCCTGGATCAAAAATCTGATCGTGAAACTCTATCGGAAAATCTGTGGCTGCTTCATTAAAACGCCCCCGCCAGCTCAACCCGTAGCGCCGCCCCCTGCGCCGCCGCCAGCGCCGGTTGTGCCGCCGCCGCCCACAGCCGAGCAAGTGGCAGCCGAACGGGCCGCCCAAGAGGTTGAGCAGCGCCGTCAACAGTATGGGGCTGTCATAGAGAGGATCAATGCAGGACAGATCACCCCGAATGAGACGCTGTTGCTTTTTCAGCAGCACTTTAGTCCCCAGGAGCAGGCCCTGATCTTCTATCGCATGGGAGATGCGGCCGGGTTGTCAGTCTTGGAAAATTGGGGCAACGTCATCGAGAAAAAAACCCAGAAAGGGAAAGCGATGTTCCTGAGAGATGCCTCTCTTCTCTGGCCCCATTTAACGCAGAGATTTCACCAAATCATGGCTAATCGTCTTCTTTGACCTTTTTCTTATTCTTCTTCCCTGTGGAGACGGGGGCGCTGCGCGAGGTGAGATCGACCCAAATGGGAGAGCTCCAGGCGACGTGGCCATCTTCTTGGATGACGCGCAGGTAATAGTAGGCAAAGGGGGAGCGGTCGCTCTTCGGTTCGAGGGCGACGGTACCGAGTAGATCGGTGTCGTCGATCTCAAATTCAACCCGATCGTCTTTGATGTCGAGTTTTCGGAATACTTTCCCGTTGCGGATGAGGGTGGCTTCGACGAGGGGGCGCGTGCCGATGCAGTAGCCGGTGATGTGCCGATTGAATTCGAGTCCGGGGCGCGATTTCGTTTCGAGTTCGGAGCCCATCGTGTGGCCTGCGACATGGAGCCCGAGGATGATCCGTTCACCTGTGGTGGCGTAGCAGGAGCGGGCCTGAAGCGCCTCAAAAACGGAAGTGCGGTTGTGCTCTTTGGAGAGGATCGCTGTGAGGCCGGGCGTGTATTGGGATTGGTCTGTCTCAAAGAGGTCGCTATAGGGACCACGGTCGTCGTAGCCGCCGGCGACAAAGCCAAACCTGCACCCGTTGTTGAGCGCTTTTTGGATGGAGCCTTCAGCCGATTCGGCGATGCCGGTTTTCCCGCCTTGGATGGGGCGAAGGTTTCCCTCTTTCGCCGTACACTCGGAGGAACCCCATGCGTTGTAGATTTCGACGACCCGTTCAAACTCGGGATTGAAGTCGGCAAAATCGTAACAGGTGCTCTTGCCCATCGAAAAGGAGGGCATCGAGAGTAGCTCTTTCGGGTTGTTGGTCTTGAAGATCTTTTTCAGCGAGTTGTTTTTGGTGTCTTTGCGCCGCATGATCGGCTTGCTATCTTTGGAATAGAGAAAATGGCGGAGCCCCTCCTCTTTCGGTTCACCGAGCCACTGGAACCCGAGCATGGCGACGAAGCGATCGTCTTCGTTGAACTCGGCCACTTGCTGTACGATTCCCTTCCAAACGTCGTTTGAGGTCTCATCTTCGCTATCAAAGCACGAGGTGGCGAAGAACTGGAGCGCTTTGTCGTCGCGCATATGGCGCAAGAACGATTCGACATTCTCCGCTGAATCGATCCGCTCCGATTCGCCGTGGAGCACGCCCCAGTAGAGGTTGAGGGCCCCTTCGGGTAGGCACTTGATCGGCGGGGAGAAAAATTCTTCTTTTGTCTTTAGGTTGCGCAGTTGGATTTTGTAGATGCCCGGTTCGTTGAAGTAGAGGTTGGGCAGTGCGATGAAGCCCGTCTCGGGCACGAACAATTTCCAGCTTAAATTTTCTCTTAAGTGTTGGTAGGTCAGGTCGACGAGGGTCCCTTCGGGGGCATTCGAAGTCAAGTTGCCGAAGATATCTTCGAAGCGGACGATGACGTCGAACCGCTTGTTGCGGCTCACGAGAGAGGGGGCGATGATCCGCATGGTCTTCAGCGTATTGCCGCGCACATCGAGGAAAAACGTTTCGCTCTCTTTGTAGTCCCCTTTTCCCTTCGGGTCGATGAACAGGTTGAAGGGGCGTCTCCGTTGGACCGATTTCTGAGCGGAGTTCCCTTTCATATGGATCGTGAAGTTGTCGCCTGGTTTGAGTTCGAGAGGGAGAGTGAACTCGAAGGAGGTGGTCATCGACTGGGGATGCGCAACTTTGGTGGCGCCGAACGCTTTGCCTGCGGCCTCGGCCCAGATCACATTTGTTTTTTCTTTGGTGTTTGTTTCGGGGATTTGCCAATCGATGGGGCGGCCTCGACTCTCGAGGTCGAAGCGCAATTTTGCCCCTTTGGGCAAGTGTCCGGCAGTTGTGTAGACGAACTTCCAGGTGGAAGTGTCTCCAGCTAAGGCGGCGTTGGGTTCACAAAAGCAGATCGATCGGCGCATCAAGAAACTCCTCAAATACGAGAGCCATTTTGCCTAAAGAAACATTCTTTGGGAAGAGATATCTTCCTCTCGAGGGTATGCAGAGGGTTTAAAAAATCACCGCAGAGGCGCGGAGAACGCAGAGATCGCAGAGAAATAAATGTTTATTCTTGGGGGGGGTGGGGGCGGGGAAGGATCTTGATTTTTTTCAGGGAGCGCTCATTGGAGGAGAGTACTTCGAGATCGAATTCATCATGAGAAAGGCGCCAGCCTTTGGTGGGGATGGTGCCGGCGCAGTGGAATACGTAGCCCCCAATTGTCTCGTATTCGGGGTCGGGGGGGATCCGGACGCCGAGCTGGTTCTCGATGTCGAGCAGGGTCATCTTGGCGTCGACGACCCAGCCCCCTTCAGGAAGCTCCCAAAAGTCTTTGGTCTCGCCGATGTCGTATTCGTCTTCGATTTCCCCAACGAGCTCTTCGAGGATATCCTCGATCGTGACGATCCCCTCGGTGCCGCCATACTCGTCGACAATGATGGCCATGTGGATCTGCTTGCTGCGGAACTCTTGGAGCAGATGGGCAATTTTTTTGTTTTCAGGGGCGTAGAGGACCGGTTTGGCGATGCTCTGGAGCGGGGCGTCGAGGTTTTGCTCTGGATGGGCAAAGCACTTGAGGAGATCTTTGTAGAGGGCGACGCCGACGATCTGGTCGAGGGTCTCGTCGAAGATGGGGATGCGGCTATAGCCCTCGGTGGCAAAGAGGCGGGCGGCTTCGCGGATGGGGGTGTCGGCGGCTAGGCTGAAGACATCGACGCGGGGGACCATGATCTCCTTGGCAACCCGCTCTTTGAAATTGACAAACGAGCTGATGAGCTTTTGGTCGCTCGGATCGAGGTGTTGCTGGAGCTCCGATTCGCGGATCATCTCGCGGAGTTTCGTTCGGTCGGTGAGGAGCTCTCCTTCGTCTTCAAAATGGACTTTGCGGATGAGGATGCGGGTGAGTTTGAGGAGGGGTCCTACGAGGGGAAAGAGGATGAGGAGGTAGAGCGAGGCGAAGGGGGCGGTGAATTTGAGGAGGGGGCGGCTCCAGAGACTGGCCAGGAGGCGCAGGAGGAAGTCGAGGAAGATCGAGAGGGCGATGATGGCGCCGCCAGCGAGGAGGAGGGGAGGCCAGTCGTGGGCGGTGGGGATGTCGACGAGGATCTGGTGAAGGGAGGGCAAGATGGCGATGAGATAGAAAAAGGCCGAGGTGCCGTAGGCCAGTTCACAGATGTGTTTGGAGATAGAGATGCAGAGAGAGAGGTTCTCCCACTCGTTCTGGCGAAAGAATTTTTTGAGGAGGGGGAGGAAAAAGAGGTAGGGCCCCTCGGGAGAGCGGAGGAGATCCTTCGACTTGAACTTGCCGAGCTGGAGCAGCGCGCTCGCAGTGCTTGTGAGGAGGAGCGATCCCAGGAGAAAGAGGATGGGGAAAAAGGGGCTTTCGATGAGGAGAGTTGTCATTCAAGGGCTTAAAGTTAACTTATGCTTATAGAGATGACGCATACAACTTTTCTCTTTTTTACGCATGGTTCTTTTCGCTTTCGCCTCCAAATCGTCGTGGCCGAGGAGGTGGAGGAGGCCATGAACGACGTAGAGCGCGGTCTCGTCATAGGCTTCAAGTTTCCTCTTGGAGGCGTACGTTTTAGCGACCGACGGACAGACAAAAATCTCGCCTAAGTGGGACTCATCGAGCGGGAAAGAGATGCAATCGGTAGGAGTGGGATCTTGAAAAAATTGGTCGTGGAGAGAGGCGATCTTCTTTTCGGTGACGAAGTAGACTGAGACCTCTTCGCACGCCACTTTGAGGTAGTCCAAAAGGGAACGGACAAGAGCCCTTGCGGAGCTCTTGTCTATCTTCAGATCTTTCTGGCGATTGTAGATGTGTATTTTCAAACTAGGCAGAAGGGGTTTTAGGCAGACCTGTCACTTTCGTGTTCTGGCCGTCGACCCATTTACCCAATTTGCGCAATACATCAACTCTTTCGAATCGCTTCAGAACGTTGCGCTTTTTGGCGCCTTTCATGCTTTTGCCGTAACTGCCGTGTCTTGTCATATTTGACTATCCAATTTTGGGTATGAATCGGTTGGGAATGCCTTCCGCAACGACTGTATTTTCATGAGGTTTGAATCCAAATTCGAGAGCGTCTTTTTTGGGGCCCGTTTTCTCTGCTGGTGGTCGGGGTGCTCGTCTGGAGACGTGCCGCTTCTCTCCCTGTTTGCTCATTCTAGTCATCGAAAGTACTCCGTTTACAAAAGAAGGTATTATAAGCGGGCTTCAATTAAGTAGCCAGAGCTTTTGTAAGCATCGAAGCGGAGTGAGGAAAGATTTTTCTTGTTAGGGGTGGTGAGGTCTTCGAATTCATAGATGATCCGGAAGGGGCCCTCGATGAGGAGGGGGGTGGGGCAGAGGTTGAAGGCGATGTGGGCGCTATTCACATTTTTTTTAGCTTTGGCGATGGCGACCCAGTCGGTGGTGGTGTCGTCGGTGGCCACGTGGGGGAGGAAGCTCGTTTCGGGCATTTTCCAGAGCAGCTCGT
The DNA here is from genome assembly GCA_035479435.1 of Chlamydiales bacterium. Lineage (GTDB taxonomy): Bacteria > Chlamydiota > Chlamydiia > Chlamydiales > SM23-39 > REEB52. The sequence continues at coordinate 3,709 of DATIIR010000017.1, read as the reverse complement.
CGACGAACTGAGCCGAGCGGTCATCATCGACCAGGATCAGGAGGGGCTCTTTTCTTTCGAAGTGGGTATGGGCCACCTCGGCGATTCGCTTGAGTTTGGAGGCATTGTCGCGCACTTGGAAAAAGACGACGCGGGTGTTAGAGGAGTGTGTCATCGGGTTCTTTCATTTCAGATTCAGGGACGATCATTCCACAGGAGACGAGGAATTTGACCACCTCTTCATTCGTCATATCCACTCCCTGTACATCTTTTTCTGGAATCAGGAAGAGGAAGCCGGAAATCGGGTGGGGGGCGGTGGGGGCGAAGACGGAGCAGAGGGGGACTTCGACCTTTTGTTGGCATTCGGCGGCGACTTCTCCTGCTTCGAAGGCGAGGCAGAAATTGGGGTGGCCGGGGAAGGGGATCATCACGGGGCGTTTGAACGCCTTTTTCCCCTCTGTGGAGAAGAGGGCGTTGAAGACATCGCGGCTGACGCGGTACACCGTGCTGATGAATGGGATGCGGAACATGAGGCTATCTGCCCAGCCGAGGAGATTTCTGACCAAAAACCATTGCGTTACGACGCCTAGCAATAAGATGAAGGCGCAGAGGAAGATCAGCGAGAGGAGCCGCGATAAAAAGAGGGTGATTCCCAGGGGCAAAACGAAGGGGAGTTCTCTCTGCAGCAATTTGATCAGAGGGCCGACGATCGAGACGAAGGGGGAGGTGAAGGCGTCGAAGAGGAAAATCACCACCATTAGGGTCAGCGCCACGGGCAGTAGGATCACGAAACCGGTAAAGAGAGTTTTCTTCATTTCGCCACTCCTTCGGGTTGGATCACGCCGCACGAGACGATGTACTTGATCGCCTCTTCGCTTTTCATATTGAGGTGGATCAGCTCTGATTTATGGGACATGACTAAAAATCCGGTCGTCGGATTGGGAGTTGTGGGGACGAAGACGGAGACCAACTGATCGTGTTCGGCGTTTGAGCAAGTGACGGGGGCATCGCGTGCGATGAGGCCGATGCAGTAGCAGCCGTGGTAGGGGAAGGGGATCATGACCACCTGTTTAAAGGAACCTGTGGAGGAGCCGAAGAGCGCCTTCACGATCTCTTTCGACGTTTTATACACCTTGTTCACCAGAGGGATTTTGTATAACAGGCGATCTCCGAAGCGGATCATGTGTTTGAAGAAGAATCGCCTTGCGACGAAACCGAGGAAGAGCATCACAAAGAAGAGCCAGATGAGGACGAGGAAAGGGCTGATGACGCGGATGAAGGACTCTTTGGAGATGAACCCGAGCGACCCAATCGGGACCATTTCTGCGAGTGCGCGCATCATACCGACGAAGGGTTTAGTGAGGAAATCGATGATGAAGTGGGCCACCCAGATCGTGACGGCCAGCGGCAGGAGCGTGACGAGCCCTGTGATGAAATATTTCTTCATAATCACAATGATGAAGAGAAGACCGTTATTTCGCAAGAGGTGCGGAGAATTCTCTTGGAACGAAATTTAAGGATTCGTTAAATTGCTCGGTCTCAAACAAAGGAGGCGAATATGCCACAACTTCGAGTAGACATGAGCGGTGATAGGGTCATAGATACTGCATTCTATGCGGTAGTATATGCGTCGGCGGGAAGCACAATTCCTGTGATTGGCGCGGGGGGAGGCGCACTTTTTGGCGCTGTTGCCTATCTGTCTTTGTCAGCTTTATCGCATGTGCAAAATAGAATCTCCCAGCATTTGTACTCTTGTCTAACACCCTCTGCGGCAGAGGTTGTTAAAGTAGCTTTGTCTGCCCTGGGAGGTATGATGGCTGGTTGGGCGGCGCTTGCTGCTGCGGGATTTTCTTTAACTCTTGCCTCGGTGGTGGTTCTTTCGTGTGTGGGCGTGATGACTGTATTTATGACACATACTGCTTTCGCATGTGTCGCTTGCGCCTTAGAACCGCGACCCCCATTAAGATATGTCCGCATTTGATACCTCTGCCATGCCACAGGTTTGGTAAAAAGATCAGCACAGAGGTAGAAAAATGGAGGACGAGAGTTCGCGGAGGGGTCAATCTGCTAGAGATGGGACGGGCCTTGCCCTGAGTTCCGGAGGTGGGCTTGTGGGGTGAGCGGCAAGATCAACGATGAGACCGTTGCATAAAAAGAAAAACAGGATCCGCTTCGCGGGAGGATCAGGTAAGATACGCAAGATGCAGGGAAGCCCCGCACCCCAAAAATAATCCTGCATATCCTCTTGCGATCCTACATATCCTGTTTTGTCTAGTTGCGCAACGGTCTCATCGTTTCCGTCGTTTTTTTCCTGCTGTTGGCAAGGGGCGGTGTCCTGAGGGGGCATAGTGAACTCCCTCACTCAGGGCAAGGGCCCGTCCCATCTCTAGCAGATTGATCCCTCCGCGAACTCTCGTCCTCCATTTTTCTACCTCTGTGCTGATTTTTTACCGAACCTGTGGAATGGCAGATGATATGACGGAAAATGTTCTTGGAACGAAATTTAAGGATTCGTTAAATTGCTCGGTCTCAAACAAAGGAGGCGAATATGCCACAACTTCGAGTAGAAAGGAATGACTCAATTAGTGCTATGGCTCGTGATATAGCCCGAGATACTGCAACCACCTCAATCGTATATGCTGTCATAGGGCATTCGATTCCTGTGATTGGCGTGGGTGGAGGCGCACTTTTTGGCGCAGTTGCTTATCTGTCTACATTTTCTTTAGTGCGTTTGCAACTTAGATTTCCCTGCTTTCACGATCGTCTACCGCTAACTGCTGCAAAAGTTGTTTTCTTAGCTTCCTCTCTTCTGGGAGGTATGATCGCTGGTTGGTGGGCTCTTGCTGCTGCAGGATTTTCTTTGACTCTTGCTCCAGTGGCAGCTCTTGCTTGTGCGGGTTGGGTTGTGATAGGCGTTGCTTCGGCTCTCAGTGAGGCTCTTCTCAATCGCGATTTAAGAGAACGAGCTTTGAGGTAAGGAACGTCCCGCATTTGATACCTCTGCTGTTCGCTAATTTTTTCAACCACCGAGAGCACCGAGAGACACCGAGGCGCGAAACGCGCATTTTCATACCCTTTCTCGGTGCTCTCGGTGTGCTCGGTGGTTAATTTTACCCTTTGGTCTCAACGATGTGCTGATTTTTTTGCCGAACCTGTGGAATAGCAGAGGATATGACGGAAAATGTTCTTGGAACGAAATTTAAGGGTTCGTTAAACTCTCCTCTCCTAAATACAGATGAATGAACCTTTGGAGAGAATATGTCAGCAGTAGCACGGTCCCCCGGTCCACCCAATTTACTCTATGAATCGCCTTCGCTGGATAGAGAAGTTGGGCCAGCGGCGCCCATTGCCAGAACAAGCAGTCTGAAAAGACCCGCTCCTCCCAATATTGATGTAGAGATCAAGAATGCAATGACTCATGCTATCCGTTTACTGCCAGAGGTAAAGGATTGGTGTGCTGACCCTGAGCTAATCCTTGTTCCGCCTGAATCTGAAAACGTACCCATCGTTCGTGGGTATGCATGCGCATTATTGCAAGGCAAAAGGGACGGTGTTTCTGTAAATCTTGTTTTCCCAAGAGCTGATGTATCAGAAATGTGCAGGTTGATAGGTCACATGCAAAAGGTCGCTCGCATTGCAGTGACAAGAGGCTTACGCGTTGTAGTGCGTAGCGCGGAGGATGAAGTCCAAGCTTGGAGGACTCAAATGGGAAGAATTCAAGAAGATTTAC
>DATIIR010000016.1:0-1500 GCA_035479435.1 Chlamydiales bacterium | reverse complement strand
CCAATGGACCTTTGCCGCGACACCCCATCACCCCGCCCTCGAATTCCTCTGCAACTATGCACTCAAACGGTGGCAGAAAAGGGGTATTACCCACTGCGCAGATGGCTCCATCGACGTCCTCGGCGCCACCGGCCCCACCCTCTTTTCCAACGCGCTCAAAAGATACATCGGCGAATCCAAGGGCAAACCCGCCTCAAAGATCATCGAGCAATACCGCACCGACAAAAAGTACCGGAAAAAACTCAACAAGCTCGGTATCTTTTTCACCCCCCACCACTTTTTTCACGATAAGGGTTCCCACCATCTCTCCTGGGGCTCTTGGCGCAATCAGGTCCAACCGAATAGATATTAACCCGAGCTGTCAATAGGTGACAATCGGCTTGCTGCGACTTCGCCATATCGATCCTCCTCCTCGGCCTAGCCTTTGGCTATGGCCCTTCGGCGTTCGGAGCGCTTCCCCACCCCAACGATGATGCATCGTTGAGGACCCCGGGGCGCTTCGATCTGGCTTTGTCTCGCTAGCGCCGATTGTTGCCACCTATTGACCTCTCGGGTTAATAACTACTCGGCCTTTCCTCGATAGAAGACCGCAAAATAGGCAAAAGAGCTCAAGAGGAAGATCGATCCGATTAAGAGAGGATAATAGATATTCCAACCGGCGAGAGGGCCCGCAGCGATAGGAGCCACGATTTGACCTATCGACCACATTGCCCCTCCTGCGCCCAGAGCTCTTCCCTGCATATCTTCAGAAGCTCTCAACGACAAAATCGAACCCAAATTGACCCATGCCAGGGCTCCCCCTGTCAGCGCAATGGGGATCACCAGCCAGTAGGGCCACAATTCCGCGGGCCAAACGAACAAGGCCACTCCAACAGATGCAATCAAAACACCAGCCAAAATGAGCTGCCGCAAAGAAAACTTACCCACTAACTCCTTATTTAAGAACATCGCTACGAAGAACCAAACGAGAGCCATGTACGCATAAATGTCTCCGATTTTATCGGATCCCAGCGCGAATTTCTGCACCAAGAATGTCGGCGAAAAGATGAGAAAAAATGCCCACCCAATTGAGAAGAGCAAATAGGCGATCAAAATAATGCGTAAGTGCTTGAGGTGGAGAACCAACCGAAGGTCTTTGAACGTACTAAAGAAGGTAGTGTTTTCCCGACCTGCTTTTCGCTGCCAAGTATCGACGTAGAAAAAAAAGACAACGAGTAAGTTGATGAGAGCCGCGATGGCGGCAAAAATAAAGGCTCCCGACCCAGATAACCAATCGGGGTTAGCGAGTTTACCGCCGATCCAGGGGCCTACCACAAATCCCAATCCCCCGACGCTCAACAAGGTTCCAAAAGCCTTACTCCGATGCTGTTCGTCGGTAAGGTCTGCTGTTGCGGACTGGGCCAGGGAAAAATTACCTGAGCAGAGGCCGGTAACGGTACGGCCGACGAATAGCCAAACAAGGCTATTCATATAAATGCTCATCGCCATAATCACATACCC
>DATIIR010000015.1:0-17355 GCA_035479435.1 Chlamydiales bacterium | reverse complement strand
CATCTATTTTGCCTCCAAACACGCCATGGATATTGAACACATGGGGGAAAAAGTGGTCGAGCAGCTGGTGGAGAGGGGACTCGTGAGCAGAGTTTCAGATATCTACCTGCTCGATGAAAAAGATCTGGCTAAGCTCGATGGGTTCAAAGAAAAATCGATCCAGAATCTACTCGAAAGCATCGATGCATCGAGGAAGTGCCCCCTTTCCCGTTTCATCATGGCGCTCGGGATTAAGTATGTGGGCACGGAGACAGCGGAACTGCTCGCTGAAGAGGCGCAAACTCTCGATCGGTTGATGGAGATGAGTGAGGAGGATCTCCTCGCAATCGAGGGGATCGGCGATAAAACGGCGCCCGCTATCGTCTCCTTCTTTAAAGACAAAGACAATAGAGAAGAGATCAAACTGCTCCTCGCCCACGGCGTCCACCCGCAAAAGATGAAGGGGAAGATCAGCGGCCACCCCTTCGCCGGCAAAGTTTTCGTCCTCACGGGCGCACTGCAGCACTCTACGCGAGATGAAGCGATGGCCCTCATCAAAGAAAGGGGCGGTAAAACTTCAGGCTCTGTCAGCAAAAATACCGACTATGTGCTCGTCGGCGATGAACCGGGATCCAAATACGACAAAGCCAAAGAACTTGGGATCAAGACCCTATCTGAAGAACAGTTTCGTAAAATGCTTTAAATTAGTTGCTTGAAATTAGTGTTACACTTTTTTCTTTTGTTAATTAGTTAAATTCGATATGGGGGGTTTAAAAGCCTACTTATAGGAGTGCTATGAAACATTGGATTTTAGCTGGAGCCACTTTACTACTGATGCAAGGAGCTGATGCTCGGGAGTCTTGGGGCCCCCCTTCTGCATGCCCTCGCCCGAAAGAGGATTGCTGTCCGAAGCCTTGCCCAAAACCGCAGTGTAAGCCAGTCTGCAAGCCCAAGTGCGGCCCCCCCCCTTGTCCACAACCTGTTCCACCGACACAAATTTGTCCTACAGCCTGTCCAGATCCTTGCTGTCCTCCCTGGCCAACGCCTGTATTGAACGCAGCTTATAACTACCCAGCTCGCGTGTCGACCCGCTGTCCTTGGAATGTCTACTTCGATGCGAGCTTTATCTTCTGGCAACCGCTTGAAGAGAACCTCGAATTAGGCGTTGTCAACAACGTACCCACTTCTGGCCCAGCTACAACGATCAACGGCCACGTCGTGGCTATGGATTGTGACTATAAGCCTGGATTTAGACTTGGCGTAGGCGGCTTCTTTGACTACGACAATTGGGACACGCATGCTGAGTATACTTGGTTCCATACGACCAACCACCAGCATACCTCGGTTGGCGTCAGCGCCACTCCTACCCAAACGATCTTGCCCATGTGGGGAAATCCCGGCTTCACGGGAGCCTTCGTCTATGATTCCGCTCGTGCTAAGTGGCATATGAATATGGATATCATCGACTTAGACTTGGGTCGTTGGTGTTATGTGGGTACGAAACTGGTTGTCCGTCCTAGCTTAGGCGCTAGAGCGGCATTCATTCGCCAAAATTACAACATCACCTACCAGGCTAACAGCCCATTCCCAGATGGCAGCAGTACATTTAGAAGTTCCTATGTCTCTTCGAACTCCCATTCTTGGGGAGTTGGGGTAGAATCGGGCTTAGAAGCTGACTGGCTAGTTGGATATGGTCTGAGACTATTCGGAACGACAGAGGCGGATATTCTTTTCACAAGATACACCAGCCTTCGCTCTCACGAATCGTCTGTTTCCTTAGCGCCGAGTACAGCGGCTCTACCGGGAATTACCATTAAGCAGAACAAGTACAATGCGGTCAGAACGCACGTCGATTTCCAAGTGGGATTCGGTTGGGGAACGTATTGGCTCTGCAATAGCCTCTATACAGACCTGGCGCTTGGTTACGAGTTCCAAGTGTTCTTTGATCAAAATATGTTCCGCCATTTCAATGACGATATCATGACTGCGAACAGCACGATGTCGAATGGCAATCTGTATACGCAGGGTATGACGTTAAAGTTCATGATCCAATTCTAATTCTCGACTCTCCATCGAGGATGAATAGCAAGGGCCGGTTCTTCCGGCCCTTTTCTTTTCCACCAATGGATTCCTGCTGTGATGACAATGGGGATGGCGAGGAGGCTGATCGCCGCCACGGTGGGATTGAGGCCAAAAATGGAGAGATGGACGAAATCGTGGGCGAGATTCGAAGGGTCGGAACTAAGCGTGGAATAGGCGTAGTGGGCGTGGTTAACGAAGTCGAGTACGCCCCAGCTGATCAGATATTTGGCAAGCCGCGGATGCTTCTCCATATTGACCAATCCAACTGCCAAAATGAGGGAGGAGACGAGGAGTGTAAATGCGGGGCCGCTGGCAACGACCAACATCGTTGTCGCCACAGGTCCAATCTTCTTTCCGAGAAAGCCGACCGGCGTTTTGTAGTAGGTCGTGTAGCCCCCCTCAAACGGCATAATTTCAACGCGGGGCCGCGGTGTCTTGTAGAGGGCGTAGGCGGCTAAGCTGTGCCCCGTCTCGTGAACCAACATTTGCGCATTGACACCTGTCAGTAGGGCGAAATTCTCCCCAGTCCACCACTCACAAACCGATACCAACTTCTCAAATTGGGGTTTGCCGTTGGCGACCTGACGGGCAGCAAATGCGCCTAGAGAATGAAAGATAAAACTGGTCGCGCACTGGATGGCCATGGAACTGATGAGCACTGCGACGCCCATCGGCATGGGAATAAAAATGGCAATGGCGCTCCCGATTGTCATCGCGACAACCAATTCCCTAAAACAAGAGAGGGCGACTTTTTGGATCTGTTTACAGGGGGTTGTGTGAATGGGAACATCCATGAAATCTAGAGGACGATCATAAACCCGCTGTACAAACATGGGGAGAGATTATCGCTAAGCCTTTTTAATTAATCAAGCAGCGATAAAAGCCATATTGATTCTCATGAGAGGTAGGGGATGAGGGGCGCCCTTGACTGCCACGCTCGGTTTTACAGCGACGGCGATATGGAAGGCGTGGCCCCCCGGGATACTCGGCAGAAAGTACTTTCTTCTCAGCTGCTCCAATTCTTCCGATTTCAGCTTAAAGAACCAAACCTGTTCGACCTCGGGCCAACTGGTTGGCTTCATGGAGTAGAGGCCTTCGATTTCGAACGAAAATTCTCGCCCTAGCTGCTCGATCTGGTCGAGATATTGAAAGGCCACTTCCCTCGCCGGGATCACCGGTACGTGGGCGCCTGTGGGTGCGGCGAATAGATTGAAATAGGGGGGCCTGACTAGGTCGTGCGCCTTCAAATAGGGCAGCAGCATGGAGATGAACCGATTATCGATGTCCAAATAGACCATTCCCTCTCCATTTTGTCTCAAGACGCCCTTCCCTTTGCATAGAGATCGGATCAAGAGCGAATTACCCGGAACGGGCCTGGCCAGCGAGGTTTCATTGGTCTCTGTCAATAGATAGGCGATCGGTTCTGGGTTTTTCCGCTTATTCTTCTCCCAATCGCCCCTGTAAAAGTAGCGAGGAGGCCGGTAGGTGGCAGGGGGTGGGGGAGGGGGCGGTGTTAGCTTTGGCCCTGTAAATAGCGGAACGGCTCTCTCTTCGCCCCCCCTCTCAAACAATCCCGAAAGCCTCTCCCTCAATGCGAGCAGATGGGCGACTTTTTTCTCCCTGCCTGTTGCCTTCGGATGGGAAGCCATGACAGATCCAGCCCAGCCCAACCGGTAGCGTTCCCTTCCAGAAACTCTCTCCGGATCCTGATTCAAGAAATCCTTAGTAAGTCTAGATAATAGTAGTGAATCCATAAATAATAGAAATATTTTAACCTATCTGCAACTATTAATAAAGGTTAAAATAATTTATATTACTTGTAGTCGGGCTTCCGGTTTAGCTAAGTCGCCGATGAGGGTTTGGTGGCTGTAGCTGTGGACTTTGACCTGTTGCAGGGTTCCGATCAGGCTCTCATCGCCTTCAAAAATGACCTTTTTCCAGCAGCGGGTTCTCCCTTTGAGCATCCGTCCATCTTTGTTGAAGCGCTCGACGAGGACCTCGTACGTCTGTCCGAGCATGAGGGCGCGCTCTTCATTCATGATTTGGTCTTGCAGATCCATGAGGCGCTGTAGGCGCTCCATTTTGACCTCTTCGGGGATGTCGTCTTTCCAGCGCATCGCAGGGGTCCCTTTACGGGGGCTGTAGGCGAAGACAAAGGCGAGGGAATAGCGGATTTGCTGCAGGACATCGTAGGTCTCCTGGAATTCGGCCTCGGTTTCCGTCGGGAAGCCGACGATGATGTCGGTGCCGAGAGAGACATTGGGCACGATATCGCGGAGAAGGGAGACCTTCTCGAGATACTGTTCCTTCGTGTAGATCCGGTGCATTTTTTTGAGGATGCGGCTGGAACCTGCCTGGATGGGGAAGTGGACGAACTCGCAGAGGGAGGGGAGGTCGCGGATCGCCTGCATGAGCTCAACGGTGATATCGATCGGGTGGGAGGTCATAAAGCGGATCCTCTCCATCCCTTCGATTTTATCGAGCTTGTGGAGGAGGTCGTGGAAGAGGCAGTTCCACTCGGGTTTGTCCTTGCCGTAGCTATTGACGTTTTGCCCGAGGAGAGTGATTTCCTTATAGCCCTGGTCGACGAGTTTTTTGCACTCTTCGACGACGCTCTCTGGGGGGCGGGAAACCTCTTGGCCACGGGTATAAGGGACGACGCAATAGGTACAGAACTTGTCGCAGCCGCGGATGATCGAGACAAAGGCCTTGATTTTGTTGTCCCGTTTGGCGACCAGATAGTCTAAATTTTCCTCGAACCGGTCATCGGTCTTAAATACCTGCCGCTTCGTGTAGAGCACCTCATCGAGGACTACCCCTAAGTCGGTGATATTGTTCGTTCCCACGACGAAGTCGAGGTGGGGGAACTTGCGGAAGAGGGAGTCCTTCTTAGCCATGGCCATGCAGCCGGTGACCCCGATGATCACGTCCCGCTTTTGCCCTCGCCCCATGCGCCCCAGCTTGCCCATCACCTTCCGTTCGGCCAGGTCGCGGATGGAGCAAGTATTGAAGATCAGAAGGTCGGCGCTCTCCTCGTCATCGATGGGGATCAAGCCCCGTTTTTGGAGCTGGCCAGCCATGATCTCGGTGTCGAGCTCATTCATCTGGCAGCCGTAGGTCCGGATAAAATAAGTCTTTGGCTCTTTCATAAGGGAGCAATTGTAAAGGATCGGGGGGCTCCCAGGCAAACAAAAATTGATAGTTGGCAAAAAAGGGGCAAAGGAAGTATGATATCGTTTCATTTCTAGAAGGATTCTGAACATGAACCATAAACAAAAGACCCCTCTCCTGACTAAGAAAGAGGCGGAAAGTTCCCGCAAGTGGTATCTCTTTGATGCCTCTGGGAAAACCCTTGGCAGATTTGCAGCTGAAGTGGCGAAGATCCTCCGCGGCAAGCACCGTCCTGAATTCACCCCCTATGTCGACTGCGGCGATGGCGTTGTCATCATCAATGCCGAGAAAATTCAAGTGACTGGAATGAAAGAGGCCCGCAAGATCTATAAGAGCTACACCGGTTTTATCGGCGGCTTGAGAGAAGTTCCCTTTGAGACGTTGATTGCGCGTAAACCTGAATATGTCTTGATGCACGCCATCAAGGGCATGATGCCGAAGACTCGTCTCGGCGGCCAGCAAGTCAAAAAGCTCCGTATTTTCAAAGGCGCATCGCACGACATGGATGCTCAAAAGCCCATCCCCGTAAACATTAAAGGATCAGAGTAATGGCAAAGCAAGAAGAGATCATCGGAATTGGCCGCAGAAAAACCTCCGTTTCCTCCGTTCGCATGCGAAGAGGATCGGGACAGATCGACGTGAATGGGCGCAAATTTGAGACCTATTTCCCCCTTCCGCTCCAGCGCGAGTTGATTCTCGCTCCTATCCAGAAATTTTCGAATCCAGAGAAGTTGGATCTCATTATCCGCGTTAAAGGTGGCGGTCTTGAAGCTCAAGCTGTCGCGACTCGCCTCGGCATCAGCCGTGCGCTGGTCCAAGAAGATGAGAACATCCGCGGCGATCTGAAGCAGCTCGGTTACCTCACTCGCGATCCTCGCAAGAAAGAGCGTAAGAAATACGGCCAGAAAGGCGCCCGTAAACGCTTCCAGTTCTCTAAACGATAATCTTTTCTGCCCTTTGTTATGCAAAGGGCTTTTTTTATTATTCAATATTTGGTATGGGCTTGAATTATGGAAGGCAAGCCTGTATCTGCGTCCGCAATTATCGACCAAGTTGTTGAGGTATTCCCCAATGATCTCAACGCGCACGGTACGCTATTTGGCGGTAAGCTGATGCAAGTCGTTGATAATCTAGCTGCGATTGTGGCCAAGCGCCATTCAGGCAGAGTTTGCGTTACGCTCGGTATCGATTCGGTCCGTTTTCTCAATCCGGCTCACCATGGAGATATTCTGGTTTGCAAGGCTTCGGTGAATAAGACCTGGAAGACGTCGATGGAGGTTGGGGTCAAGGTGATTGCGGAGGATTTCCGCACTCTTGAGCACAAGGATATTCTCTCGGCCTATTTTACTTTTGTGGCGATGGACGATGAGCTAAAGCCGATTGAGATCATACCCGTCATACCTGAAACGGCGGATCAGATGGTCCGTTTTAAAGACGCGGAGCGCCGTCGCCAATTCCGTCTCTCCCACCAAAACCGCTAAAGAGAGACCCCAATTTTCCTCTGCGCTACTCTGCGTCCTCTCTCGCCTCTGCGGTAAATTTTTCAAACCCGGCAGGTGCCCTCGAGTCCCTTGTAGAGGGATTCAAAGTTCACCGCAGAGGCGCGGAGAACGCAGAGGTCGCAGAGGGGAGTCAGAATTTGTAGAGGGCGCTGTACTTCTTCTTGAGGTAGGCGCAGTAGGCGGCTTCGCTAAGGGGCTTGCCAGTGACCCTCTTCGCCAACTCCTCCGAATTGTACATCCTGCCCCATTGATGAATGTTCTCTTTTAGCCATTCGCGAATGAATCCGAGGTTCCCCTTGCCCACTTCATCTTCCCAATCGGGATATTCCTTGGCAAAGGCAGTGAAGAATTGCGCTGCAAAGAGATTGCCGAGGGCATAGGTGGGAAAATAGCCGAAATCGCCCAGCGACCAGTGGATATCTTGCAAACACCCTTGCGCGTCATTAGGGGGCGTAATGCCGAGATACTCCTCCATCTTGGCGTTCCAAGCATCGGGTAGGTCGGAAACGTTGAGCGTTCCACTGATGAGTTGTTTCTCGATCTCAAAGCGGATGATCACGTGAAGGCAGTAGGTCACTTCGTCTGCCTCAACGCGGATGAGAGAGGGAGTCACTTTGTTGATGGCGCGGTAGAAGCGGTCGAGTGGCACCTTTTTAAGGGCGGGGAGAATTTTTTGGAGGAGGGGATAGGTGTGGCGCCAGTAGGGGAGACTGCGGCCGATCAGAGTCTCCCACCAACGGGACTGACTCTCGTGAATGCTGAGCGAGACGGCCTCACTGAGGGGAGTGCCCCAAGTCTTGAGGGGAAGGCCCATTTCGTACATGGAGTGGCCCGATTCGTGGAGGACTGAGAAAATGTTGCTCATGAATCCGCGAGGAAGGATGCGGGTCGTGATGCGGCTGTCATGGGGATGGAGGGCCATGGAGAAGGGGTGGGCCGAGAGATCGAGGCGAGTAAAGGCCATGTCGATGGGAAGATGGGAGAGGATGAGCCCACTCATTTCGGTCTGCTTGGCCTCATCGACCTTTTTCTGAAGAAACCGGTTGTCGATTTGAGGGGATGACTTGATCTTCTTGAGCAGCTGCCGGAGCTCTTTTTGGAGAGGGTCAAAAATCGCGCCCACTTTGCGGGTCGTCATGCACGGCTCATAGGTCTCGAGAAGGGCGTCGTAAGGGTGGTCTTCAAAGCCGAGGATTTCCGCTTTTTGACGGCAAAGGCCAATGATCTTTTCGAGGAAGGGGGCGAAGATCTTAAAATTGTTGTCCTTCTTGGCAGCTGACCAGATTTGACTCGCCTCCGATGTGACTTGCGCAAAAGTTTTGACAAACGAAGAGGGGAGTTTGGTGGCTCTGGCAAAGTCCTTTTCCCATTCGCGGAGCATGGCGAGATCTGGTTTGGAGAGCCCCTTGACTTTGGGCTTCCAGGTGGACTTGTTGGCGAGCTTGCCCAAACACTCTTTGAACTTGCGAGATGTTTTTTTCTCGTGAATGAGCGTAGAGAGGAGCGAGATCTGGTGGCTACGAGGCGAAATGCCTCCGGGCGGCATGTAGGTTTCCTGGTCCCAATGCAAGAGGCCTAGGATGGAATTCAGCGTGTGAATCTCTACAGAAAGTTCGCGCAGATCGGTAAATTCTTGGGGCAGCTTCATTCCGACGGATCATACCGAAGCGCTAGGTTTATATGCAATTTTCATCTCATTTTTATGAAAGAGGGGAGCGAAAAGGCGAGGACGAGGGCGATGGGTCCCCAAATGGCTACGATGGCGGGGAGCACTTGGTTCTCCCCGAGGATGAGCATGCCATCGAGGATGACTTTCAGAGAGATAAATCCAAATAGGCTGAATGCGGCGATGAGAAAAACGGGGCGGTTTCGGGAGAATTGGGTGGAGATAGGGCCGATGGCGAAGAGGACGAGGAAGGGCATCAGAGGGACGAGGAGTTTGTAGGAGAGGTGCGTGAGGATGCTGCGCCGCTCAGCGGAGTCGATGATCGCCTGTGAGCATAGGGTCGCGATGGGGCGATTCTCAAAGGGGACAAATTTTTGGAGGGTCGCCTCCTCATTCCACGGGAGTTCTGGAAAATCTCTGAGGGTAAAACTCTCCGATTTCTCAAGCTGCTTTTTACTGTTGCGGGTCAGGTGGTTGACAAATTGGCCCTGGAGGGGATCCACTCTCAGATTCTTCATGTGCCAAATGTCATTCGGGTTGCGGATCCAGTAGACGTCGAAGAGCTCTTTTTTGGCTTTATCAAAACTCTGGTAGACGAGTTCAGAGTCGTCTTCAAGCGAAATCGAATAGACGTGGATCTTGTCCGCTTTGCTTTTTTTCTGGGGCCGGTGGGCAATCATAAAGGCGTCGGCGACGTCTTGCGCATCGGGAGAAAACCACTGGCTATTGATGTAGCAGAGCGAAGAGAGAAAGGCGGCAAAAACAAAAAAGGGGACGAGGAGTTTCTTCTTGGACAGGCCCGCCATCTGCAGCGCGACGATCTCCCGATGGCCGTTGAGATCGAAGAGAACGCGCATCGTGGCCAGAAGAAATGTAAGCGTTAAAAATAGGTCGAGGAGAACGGCCAAAGTGCGGAAATAATAGAGAGACACTTCTGCAAATGTCGTATGCCCCGAAGATAAAAACCGAACGCCGTGAACCGAAAGGTCGACGACGACGTAGATGGCAAAGAGGCACACGAGGAGAAAGAGGAACGTCTTTGTCAACTGCCACAGAATATGGCGAAACCAGATTTTCATATGCGCCCCCTCGAGATCCTATGGAGGCGGAAAAGGGAGCAAAACCAAATGAAGGGATGGGGGAGGAGAAAGGCGAGCGTACCCAGAACGAGATATTCCTTCAGCCCTTTGCCGAGCAAATAGCTGCTGAGGATCGTGAGGGTCAATAAAAGGGCAAACAAGAGGTTTTTCCTCGACGGATGTCTCCCTTCTTCAATGCCGAAAGCGCAGCCGAGAAGCGTGAAGCTGAAGGTCGCCATCGAGAGGGAGATGCGCCGCAGGATTTCCACGCGGGCAGGGCTCGCTTTTTTGGTCTTCTCCTTCGCTTTGATCCGAAGCATTTTGAGATCGAGGGCGTTGATGTCGAGGCGGGGGCGGTTCCTCTTGAGGGCGGTGGAGAGGAGGGGAGCGGCGGTTGACATCGAGGATTGATTTTCGATGATGAGGGGATCGAAGCCACTGTCGGAATGGAGGTAGGAGACGATCGATAGATCGCCACCCAGAAGTTCGTCGCCTACGATCCGGAGTTTTCGGGCGAGGAGGAGATTGAGCCGCTGGTTGTTGTCGTTATGGACGATGAGGACAAGGTCTTTCGTCGTCTCCTCATCCTTCACTTTCATGTTGAGGTAGGCGTGTTTGATTTTAACCAGTTTTTGCCTCTGGAGAAGAAGGAGCGGATTCTGCGAGGTCTCTTGATAGATGAGGGTTTTGCCTTCACGGCGGCAAAAGGGGGAGATGTGAGCGCAAATGGAAAAATTGAAAAAGGTGAGGAGGAGGGAGCAAAAGAGGATCGGGGAGAGGATGGAGCGGAAACTCAGACCAGAGGCTCTGAGGGCAGTGAGCTCGAAGGTGCGGCTGAGGCGCTGGAAAAGGAGAAGTGAGGCAATCAGCGCTGAAATAGGAATTGCAATCGGCAAAATGGCCGGAATTTGGTAGACTATATAGAGTCCCGTTTTCAGCCAGTCGCCACTCAGTGCGGTAAAGCGGGCGATCTCCTTAAAGCGGGCGACGATCAGCACAGCGATAAAGGTGGAGATCGATAGAGAGAAGACCCGGAGGTAACTTTGCAAGGCATAGCGCCACAAAATCGGCATGTGAAAAGTTTAACACAAGCCTTTCTGAACGTCCATTGGGATCAGTCAATGCCCCTTCTGCTCGGCTATTCGGGCGGCCCCGATTCAAAGGCGCTTCTCTATGCGCTTTTGGAATGCGGCGTAGTGCCCCACTTGGCTCATGTCGATCACGGATGGCGAGAAGAGAGTACTGCAGAGGCGGAAGAGCTGCGCGCAGAAGCTGCGCTCTTGGGCTGCCCTTTCTATTCGGTGCGACTCGATCTGAAAGAGAAGAAAGAAGATGAGGCGCGCCAGCAGAGATTCGCCTATTTTCGCTCCCTGTTTCCCGGTTTTCAGGCCCTCCTTCTCGCTCACCAGGCAGATGATTTGGCCGAAACCGTTTTGAAGCGCATTCTGGAAGGAGCCCATCTTCCCTTCTTAGGAGGGATGGAACCGGTGAGCCGGCAAAGTGGTCTCGTGATCTGGCGCCCGTTTCTCCACGTGAGGCGCAGAGAGATCCTCGAGTACATTCAGGAGCGATCCCTTAAGCCCCTTCTCGATCCCACCAACTCCGATCCCGCCTACTTGCGCTCGAGAATGAGACTCGAAATCCTCCCTTTCCTCAATGATCGATTCGGCAAAGAGACGACGGAAAACCTCGCCCTCCTCTCCGAAAGGGCCTCTGAACTCAAAGCGTACCTCGACAAGCGGATCGCAAAGGTTAAAATCCAGAGAGGTCCATGGGGAGTGTTCGTCGAATTTGAGGGGCTCGAGCGCATCGAGCAGCGCCACCTCTTGCAGAAGATCGCCCGCGACGCAGCGCTCGTCTTGTCCCGGTCGATGATCGATACGCTCTTAAATTGGATCGAAACAGGGGCCCAATCGAAGAGCCTAACCGTCAAAACGAAAAAATTTTTAGTCGATCAGGGGAGGGTTTGCCTGATTTCTTTGGGCGCAAAAGATTCGCCTTCAGTCGGATGCAGATAAGGCGAAGACAATTTAATTTATTTTTGCTATGCAGGCGTTTCCAGGGGTGTCCCGTGGGGACGCCGCTGGCCCTTTACTTTAACGGGAAAAGATGTTTTAATTAACCCGTTTGAGAGAATTTATAACGCAAACAAAGCAAGGCGTTTATGGCCAAAATGAGACCAGATCCTAAAAAGAGCTTTCCGGGGGCTTTTCTCCTCTTTCTCCTGGCAGCGATCCTGATTGTCATCGGAGTGCAGACTTTCACCGGCACTACTTCTGGAAAGGTCTCGTTCAGCCACCAGGCCGAGCACTTAACCAACCTGAACCTCACTGTCCCTGAAGAGAACAGAAAGATTGCTCAGAACGAGAACCTGGTCACTTTCACGGGCCGTTTCCGCGATCGCCTCCACGATGAGAGCACGGAGCGCTACCGCTACCTCGAGTTATTGGATCGCAATCACGAACTCACCAGTGAAGCGAGCCGCCTCACCGCTGAGCTCGACTCTCTGCAGAAAAACGTACAAGACTCCGCCGATCTCTACTTGAAAATCAGCGGCCAGACGCTCCCCCGCGCAGGATACAGCGTCGTTGGCGCCCTTTATGATACCCCCGATAGAGACAGCGCGATTGTCGTCCGCTCCCTCTCTGAGCGCGATGTCGTCAGCCTTCCAGCCGTCCAGCGCAGCCTCGGGCTCGCCCGCCAATTGCTCACAGCGGAAAGCATCGACTCAGCCGGCAAAGAAATACACGATCTCGTCGCCCTCCTCCGCTCTCCTCTATTAGGGGTTGGGAATGAGGCGATGAAGCTTGAACTCAAGACCCTTGCAGCGCAGATTTCCAGCGCGCCTGACCAATCTCCCGAGCAGCAACTCCGCACCTTCCACAACGTGATGAGTCAGCTCACCACGCTCGTCAGCAACCTCGGCAGGGAAGTCGATGGCGTCCGTCTAGGTTCGCTCCGCAGCGTCCGCAGCTACGTCGAAGAGCTCAAGCAATATTCGCAAGTCTCTCACGATCTGGAGAAGAACATCTCCCTCCTCGACAAAGCGCGTCAAAAAGTCGCCCCTGTGATCTGGTTTTTCAACAACCAGGAGCTCTCGACACGCGCCCTTGAAAAACAAGACCCTGAAGTCTTTGGCCACTGGTTTGCGCAGGCCAAAGAGGAGTGGTCGAGCTACAACGACAACAAAGGACTCGCCTACCGCGCCCCCGATCAGCCCCGCAACGTCGTCCTCGAGAAGACCTTTAAGAGCGAAGAGCCCTCGCCCAACTACTTCAGCTATATTTTGACCATCCTTCCGGTCCTCCTCGTTATTCTCTTTCTCTACTTCATCTTCTCAAGACAGATGAAAGGGGTTGGATCCTCTGCCATGAATTTTGGCAAATCGCCAGCCAAGCTGATGACGAAAGAGACCAACAAAGTCACGTTCAAAGACGTCGCCGGCGCGGATGAAGCCAAAGAAGAATTGAAAGAGATCGTCGATTTCTTAAGAGACCCGCAGAAATTCACCGCCCTAGGCGCCCGCATTCCCAAAGGGGTCCTCTTGGTCGGCCCACCAGGGACCGGGAAAACCCTCATTGCTAAAGCAGTTGCCGGCGAAGCCGATCGCCCCTTCTTCTCTATCTCTGGATCAGACTTTGTCGAGATGTTTGTCGGCGTCGGCGCCAGCCGTATCCGCGACATGTTCGAAACCGCGAAGAAGAGCGCGCCCTGCATTATTTTCATGGACGAGATCGACGCAGTGGGACGCCACCGCGGCGCAGGCATTGGCGGCGGTCACGACGAGAGGGAGCAAACCCTCAACCAACTCCTCGTTGAGATGGACGGCTTTGACACCAAAGAAGGGGTCATCCTAATCGCCGCCACCAACCGCCCCGACATCCTCGATCGAGCCCTCCTCAGACCCGGCCGCTTCGACCGCCGTGTTGTCCTCGATCTCCCCGATATCAAAGGGCGCCTCGAAATTTTGAAAGTCCACGCCCGCAAAATCAAGATGGACGTAACTGTCGACCTCAATGATATTGCCCGCAGCACGCCGGGAGCCTCTGGCGCTGACCTGGAGAATATCCTCAATGAAGCGGCCCTTCTCGCCGCTCGTAAAGGGCGCTCTGCCGTCACCTCGTGTGAAGTGAGAGAAGCTGCAGATAAGGTGCGCTACGGCAAAGAGAGACGCAGCCTTGAGATGGATCAGAACGAGAAGCTCACGACCGCCTACCACGAATCGGGCCATGCGATTGCGGGACTCGTCGTTAAGTACAGCGACCCTGTCGATAAAGTCACCATCATTCCGCGCGGATTTTCCCTGGGTGCCACCCACTTTATGCCAACGAAAAACCGCCTCAGCTACTGGAAGAAAGAGGTGCTCGACAAGCTCGTCGTCCTCATGGGCGGAAGAGCTGCTGAGGAGATTTTTGTCCTCGACATGTCTTCTGGCGCTCAGCACGATATCCTCCAGGCGACCAAAATTGCCCGCAGCATGGTTTGCGAATGGGGCATGACCGACAACCTCGGCACCGTCACTTACGACGAGAGGACCGACTCAGGCACCTATCTCGGTATGAACAACTACCATGAGAAGAGCTATTCTGACGAGACCGCTCAGAGCATTGATAAAGAAGTTCGCACCCTCATCGACGACGCCCATAAGCGCGCCCTCGAAATCCTCACGGCGAACAAAGACAAAGTCCAATTGATGACCGACATGTTGATGGAGTTTGAGACTCTCGACTCAACCGACATTAAGGAGATCATGGATGGCAGCTGGAACACCGATAAGAAGCGCGCCCGCGTCAAAACCGCCGACGAACTTCAGATCAAGAACCCACCGCCTCCACCCGTCCCCACCCAGATCCGTCCTGTCATCCAGGAAGATCCCGGCATGCAGGGGGCTTGATTGAGCTCATCAGCCCCTTTCCTATCTAAGAATATCGTCTTGCGACTCCGGCGTCGCTAATCCTTTTTTTACCTAACACATTTTAATTAAATAACTTAAAGGATTAGACGTATTTTTATGACAACAACTATTATTCCACAGAAAAAGCAGTCCCATTGGACCGCTTCGCTGCTCGTTTCAGGCGCCTGCATAGGCGGCGGCATGCTCGCCATGCCAGTACAAACGGCCGAAGCAGGCTTTTTCATCTCTCTTTTTGCTCTCTTTGTCTGTTGGGGATTTATGAGCTTCACTGGACTGCTGCTTGTAGAAATCGCCCTTTGGCTGAAGAATAGCACCCATTTTTCCTCAATGGCGGCTCAAATTCTCGGTTCCTGGGGCAGGGGACTCTGCCTCATCGTATATCTCTTGATGAACTACCTCTCACTCGTCGCCTACACGGCAGGGAGTTCAGCTCTTCTCGATCAGTGGATTTTCAATCTCACCGGTATCTCCCTTGGTTATGGAGGTTCCTGTATTCTTTTTACACTTGTCTTCGGGTCGGCCGTCTATCTCGGCTCGCTCTTTATAGGCAGGCTCAACGCCCTCCTCATGATTTCCATGGCAATCACCTATTTTGCCGTCGTGGGCATTTCACTCCCCAATATCCACATCGACCAGTTCTCGGCGCGCGTTTCCTGGACTCAGGGCGTCGCCTCGATGCCTCTAATCCTTGCCGCTTATAGCTATCAGATGCTTGTCCCATCTGTCTGTTCCTATCTTAACTATGATCTAAGGGTCCTCAAAAAATCGATCCTTATAGGCACCACCATCCCCTTTCTTGTCTATACGTTATGGCTTTTCATAGTCCATGGCATCGTCCCCTTCGAAGGCGCAAATGGCCTTCAACAGGCCTTCATCAAAGGAACTGCCAGTACGGAGCCGCTCAAGGCGCATCTCGCCGTCCCCTGTATCACTCTCCTCGCCGACGGTTTTGCCTTTTTCGCCCTCGTTACCTCCTATCTCGGCCTTTCATTGGCCCTCTTTGACTTCATCGGCGACTTCTTTAAATCGCTCTTCCAAAAAGAAATGCAAGCTAGGCACAATCTCGTTACATTCCTCTCGCTCTTTCCCACTCTTATTCTCGCCATCTTATTCCCGCGCGCTCTTCTTCAATTTCTCGATCTCAGCGGTGGGTTTGGAGATGCCCTTCTCTCGGGCCTTATCCCGATCTCCATGGTCTGGGTCGGTCGTTATCATAAAAAACTTCTTGGAGAGTATAGGGCGCCTGGTGGTAAACTGGCATTGCTCTTAGCAGGCTGTTTTGCCCTCTTTATTTTCCTCCTGCAGTGGGTGAAGCTCCTATGAAAAATCGTAAATTTAGCACTCAGCTCAAACGAGTGCTAGACAAAATTCGACCCATCTACTACAATCCTAATTGAATTGCGAGTGAACCCATTCGCATGAAACAGGAGAAAAAGTATGACACTAGCAACACTCTTTCAAGATGTAGAAGAAGCATTTAGAAGAAGTCCATCTGGAGTCACTATTAACGAGACTGACGAGGCCTTTATTCTCGAGGCCTTTGTGGCGGGGGTCAAACCCAAAGACATCCAGATCTCTACGGAGAAACGGAGTCTTTGTATTGAGGCGAAAGGATCTGGCTACAGCTATTCCTACCTTGTACCCATCCCACCTGGACAAATTGACGAGACCGCCACTCCCGAAGCCATAGCTGAGGACGGGATACTGAGAATTACCTTTCCGAAAGCTAAAGCGGCCAAACCGCTAAAAATCACCGTCAAAGGTGCATAAAGACTGCTCTCCATCCGGGGCCCCAATTTCATCCGAAATTGGGGCTTTATTTTTTCAATCTTTCTTAGTAACCCCGTGTACTAACTTAAACAGTGGGTCTGTTCCCTCTAAAAGTGGACGGAGGACCGCCTCAAAATTCACGTCGCGGCCACGAGATCCTAGCGTCGAGACTGGGAGGAAGTAACGATTGAACCATGCAGTGCCAGGGAATGGACAGGTAGCGCAATACTGATCAGGTTCCCGTCCTTCATGAGCAATCTTGTTGTGCTCCCCTATATAGGCGCTTTCTACGCGATCATCCGGGGATTTTCCCATCCAACAGTCGGGTTGGCCTGCAAAGCGTTGGTGAATAACAAATACTGTATCAACTGTGGGTCCTTTGCGATTTTGGAGGTGCAGCGCGATCGCCTGCAGCCCTGATGGCTTTGTCTCAAATTTCACGGCGCGCATGCCTTGCATTTGTTCGAGAGTTACCGCTTCTTGCTGACCTAAAGAGCGCATCTTGTCAACAGGCATCCCGTGGTTTTTAAGGACCTGCCTCAATGCTAGAGGATAGTTGCTTTCAAGCCAGCGCGGTTCAGCCTCTTTATGAGCCCTTACCTGTTCGGCTAGAGTTCGCACAAATACCAGATCTGTTATATCTGACAGATCCCTTCCCACCGCTCCGCGAGGAGAAGTCTGAAACGGGCTCGGGATGGCCTTTTTAAACCTCCTCGCCTCGAAGGCTAGGCCTAGAATAAAGCGCAGATCTGTTATATGCCGCAGATCCCTGTCTACCGCTGCGCGAAGATCTCGAAGCTCGTCTTCGTGGGTGACTCCCGCTTGATTTCTTACTCTAGATACTGCTGCCATGAGGTCCTCCCTAGTTGGGGCTTTATGTTATCAATCTTTCTTAGTGACCCCATCTACTAACTTAAACAGAGGGTCTGTTCCCCGTAAGAGTGGGCGGAGGACCGCCTCAAAGTTCACGTTGCGCCCAATGGGTCCTAGCACCGAGACCGGGAGGAAGCAACGATTGAGTCGTGCTGTGGCAGGGAATGGACAGGTAGCGCAATACTGATCAGGTTCCCGTCCTTCATGAACAGCCTCGTTGTGTTCCCTTACATAGGTGCTCTCTATGCAATTATCTGGGGATTCCCCCATCCAATCCGAGTGCACGCCTGCAAAGCGTTGGCGAATCACAAATACTGT
>DATIIR010000014.1:0-9006 GCA_035479435.1 Chlamydiales bacterium | reverse complement strand
CAGCTCCGAAGCCTCTATTCAGGCCCTCGATCTCCTCAACAACCAACTAGATATAATTTCTTTTAATCAAGTAAATAAATAATTTAAGTTATTGTTATTTAATATTATATTATATATAATAGTTACTAATTTACAACAATAGCTATAATTATGACATCAAGCATTTTCAATACCCCTGAAGGGGCCCCTTGTTACCGGGCGATGGCTTTTGATTCAAATCAAGAGCGCATCAATGAAACACTGCGTCGAGATTTTTGTAAAAATCAGGCCTTTCAGACGATTTTGAGCAGTTACGGTTATGGAAATATAGACCCCAATCGGATCGTCATCGCAGTCGAATATTCTGGAAATGATCAAGACTCCCCCGTCATCCGCATTTATCCAGCTAACCACGAATCTTTCACCATTGAAGAAGATGTCTATTGCAACGATGATTTCATGCTTGGATACGTACAGTATTATTGCGCTGACGGCGCCCCCCCCCAACTGAATCCGCAGGCGCAGCCACCAGCCCCGAGACAGGAACAAGACCGACCCGTTGGCGCAGCCCCCCGCCAGGACGCGCCACCCCCGCCAGCTCCACCGGCTCCACCAGCAAATAACGACCGCTCCCAAACCGAGCAGGCGCTATTAGCAGCACTCCTAGAGCAAATTGACGTATTGAGAGAGGAATTGGCGGAGGAGAGGACGCGCTCTGCAGAAGAGAGAGCGGGCCGTATGCAAAACATCGCCGATTTAATTGCCCGTGGAGACGAACTTCTCGCAGAGGAAAGAGGGCGCTCGGACGAACGCCTGGCAGAAAGAGATGAACGACACAACGAAAGATCCGACTACTTACTCTACCGTTCAGACCAACTTCAAGCTCAAGCAGACGCACGATTTAACCACCTCGTAAGAGACGGTTTCGCGGCCTATCGAGACCTGAGCGTAAGGATAGAGGAGCTCATGCGCGACCTCGCGCGCCGTCCAGCAGCACCCGCACCAGCACCAGCACCTGCTGCTGCGCCCGCTCCGGCTCCGCGCCCAGCGCCTCAACCAGAACCTGCAGCTCGCGCAGCGGCTCCACTAGCAGATGCGGCGCCTCCTGCTAACCCTGAATTAGAGAGACTGCGACAGGCGCTGGAACAAGCACAGAGAGAAATGGCGCCCCTACGTGCAGAGAACGGCAGATTGGCCGGTCAGGTAGCAGAGCTTGCGGGCGAATGCGATAGATTGAGGGCCGAAGGTGTAGCTGCGGCAAGAGATAGGGACGACGCGTTAGCACGCCAAGCGGGAATTTTCGATGAGCAAAGAGGGGTGCTTGAAGGAAACTTGGATCAATTGAGGGAGACCCTCCGACGACGTATTGCAGAACAAATGGAGTTGACAGCCGAAGCTCGGCGGGCTCTTCGAATTCAAACAGTCGAACTTGAACAAGTTAGAGGCCAGTTAGCGCAATCGGTAGCAGCCTTTGAGGCAGCTAACGCTCAAGTTGGAGACCTAGAAGCGGCAAATGCTGCGCTGAGGGATCAATCTGAACAAGCAGCCAGAACCGCTGAGGAAGTGGAAGCGAGATATAGAGAGTTAAAGCGGCAATTGGACGATGATCTACAGCCACAACTTAGAGAACTTAGACACGCTGTTCTGGCAAATAGAGAGAATGTAGATCAAGGATTTCGAGACCTTCAGGGACGAATCAGCGAGCCGTTGAGAGAAGCTGCTCGAAAGTTTGAAGAAGCTGCAGCTAGACATGCGACTGAACAGCGGGCGCTGAGTGAGCAGTTGAGGGGAGCAGCAGCGAGAACCTCCACATTAGAGGAGCTTGTCGGAAAACAAAGAGCAGAAAGCGCCAATCTGATCAGAGAGCGAGATAGTGCGCTCGCTAACGTTGAGAGATTGACAATCACATTGGGACATAAAGAGAGAGCGCTTGAGAACCAGCTACGGATCAAAGTGGACTTGGGGGAAAGATTACAGAGGACCGAGCAAGCTAAAGAAACATTGGATGCACAGATCGCAAAAACAGCGGCAGAAAGAGATGCAGTTCGGAGAGAATTAGCAGCTCTCCAGGCCGTACACGCTGCTTGCTCCCAACAGCCCGTAATGGTGCCAGAGAGAGCGGCGGCAGCAGCTATAGCACACGTCAGGGTGGCCCTACCACGGCAACAGCTCGCAGATTTGCCTCGCGAGATTATAGAGGGAAGGCTCGAGGTTTTAGCGCAGGAGCCAGATTATTTTGCAGACGTCGAGGGAACCCTTGGGGAGATTTTGAGCGGACAGCGGGAAGATGCTGACGCATTGCACCTCGCGATTTATCTAGCGAGCGCCGATCCCATAGGTTTCCGAGAGAGCGAATTATTCCCAGAACTTTTGAAATGGGCCTCTGTAAAGGCTTCGGGCGGTTTGGACGAGGGAGAGCTTAAAAAATTCTCAACCCTTTCTCGCGCACTGAGCAAACCTGGCTCATATTGCGAACCGCTCCATCTTTCGTTAAGAGAGGGACAAATCTTCTCCGAAATGGTGGCTTCTGCTGGCCGCGAAGGGCACCGTCAATGGGCAAAGAATCTATTGTTAAAGGAAAACCCCACCGAGTCGGAAAGGCACTTTATAGCGCAATTGACCGACAAATTCCGGAGCGATGACGGGGTAGAGGCACTTCCGCGAAATCTTCCTCAATTCACTCTCGAAGGCCAATTGACTAGCAATATAGGTGATCCAAGTCTCTACTTGGACAGCCATAGTAGGGCGCAATCTTCTCACAAAGACACCTGGGTAGAGAAATACCAGGCGCGCGAAAGAGTGATTTCTGGATTGATAGACGAATTGCTAACGCCAGAATCATTGCACAAAAGGGTCGAGGCATTTGCCATCAAAGAAGATCAGAAACTGGATCGAAACGATGCCCCGGTAGACGAGCGTTGGCTCAGAACTGTTCAAGGGATTGACGCAAGAGGACAACATCGGGACATTTCCTTTTCGGGCGTAAGACGCGCTCTATTGGAGAGATTTAAAACAAACAGCGGACTGTATGGCAGTGAGGAGACTTGCGACGTGTTGGCCAGAGGTATTGCTGAAACGGGCGGCATCCCCCCCCTATTTCGCAAAATCTTGAGTCCTCAGGAACTGCTCGTAACTGCGCAGTTGTTCTACGACTACATGGCTCTGCATGATGCGCCGAAAGGTGGTCATGAAAAGATTGCTGTCCATAGCGATTGGGACTGGCTGATCGAAGGAAAAGAACCTAAAGAGGCCACTGAGTTGCTTTTTGGACTCATGAAAAAGTGGCAAAATAGACCCGAATTCCAGAGAGAAGAGGGCGACTTTGCTTACCCGATTACAGAGGCCCAGGCCGATTGGGCACATAAACTCTATAAGCACCTCCGGGGCGGAGGCGCTGACCCGATCTATGCCGATGCCGGCAGAGGAAAAACATCGATCGTAAAATTAGCAGTCGATTTCTGTGAAAAGCATCTTCCTGAGTGCCGAGACACGACAGTCCACCTCCTCGGTCCTTCCAAAATCGCTAGAAATGCGGGACTCATTGTAATTCCAGTCGACGATGTAAATAGTCGCCACGCCGTCATTGTGGATGAGGGGCACCTCCTTCTCCCCGATGCAAGAATCGTGATTAAGAGCGGCGGCATAGAGGTGGAAAAAACACCTCTCATCATGACGGCCACACCAACCATCCCGAAAAAGGATACCGTCGCTTTCAAACAGGGGCCACTCACTGACGCGCTCAGAGAAGAAATCCCTTTGATTCAAGGGCAGCTTGTTGAAATCGAGGAGAGTGTCGAGAGGGAAATGGATGCATTGCATAAGAATTATATTGCGTCCTGCGCGAAAAAAATCAAGGATCAGATCCCCGCATGCTCGGCCAACATGCCGAATGCGCGCTCGGAGCGCTATACGCACATCGTTAAGGAAGCGCAAGATTTTCTTACAGACCCTTTTGCCTATGAATCCACGAATGCGGTTGAGGCTCTCAGAGAACAACTCTCCTCATGGGTAAGAGATTGTGATCGGAGAGGGCCGTACTACAGCATGTTTAAGAAATATGTAGAGTTGAATGCACGCTTGTTGCAATCGATGATTGATGATCTCTCTACACTGATCAACGCGCTTGAGAGAAGACCCGCAGAAGAGGTCTTGCTTCCATTTGCCACCGGAGGAGGTCTACAAGACTTGGTCACACGGAGAGACGATTTGCGACAACTCGATCGTGAGATCCGGGGAAAAATCGAAAAATGGAGCGGATTGTCCGATATTGAAGCGAGAGAATATGAACGGGTGGAAAGCGAAAAGAAAAGGTTTGTTGAGGCGGTCCGTTACGAACAGATGAGAAATCTCACGGATCTAGACGAGATCGCAGCAGCAGCGGCAGATCAATTAGCGAAATCGCAAGAGGAGTATGTCCAATTGATTTTCCCGGGCGTCCGTTTTGATGCGATCGATTTCGGGCGGTTTAGAAGGATACTGGGAAGGGACGCTCCGGTTCACTTTGTCTACCAGGGCAGCGAGGGCGATAGGGCTGCAAACCAGAAAGTGGTGATGCTCTATGACGAGACCAACATGCAGGGGGGCGACTTCGGCCCTTTAAGCTTTGCTGGCGAGCATGAGATCGATCAGTTCGTTTTCTTCAATACAAAGGGTCGATCTGAGACCTTGAGTGAAAACGATCTTCTCCAAGCGCTCGGACGTCGCAGAGGGACTTCCCGTCTGGATCCCCACGTGTATGGGACCCAGGAAGGGATCGGTGATTTCTTGGCTCAGGCTCACAGGAATCAAAAGAGATTAGAAGCGGAAGCGGCATTGAGAGACGCCTCGATTCGCATCGCCCGAAAAGTGCATAAATTAGGAAACCTCGAGGAAACACTCCCCGACCTGACACGAGAGGCTAAAGGCGCCCTTGTGGCATGGAAGAGGGGCGATACCTCGGGACTCGAGGATCTGATCGGCCAGGCAAGCAATCACTGGAAAACTAAGGCCCGACAGATGAAGATCAGGCACTTAGCTGAGTGGTACGCGGCCATTTAAGATTCGGTGTGCGATTCCTCGCTAGAGGGTTGCACTTCGGTGATGGCGGCTTTCAACACTTCAATTTTCGCTCCATCCACCATCTTTAAAATCACAGTGTGTTCCTTGATCGTATCGACTCGTCCCAAAATGCCCATGGCTGTGACGCGATCTCCCTTTTTCAGCGAGCTGCGCATCTGATCTGCCGCTTTGCGCCGTTTCTGCTCGGGGCGCCAGAGGATAAAGTAGAAGAAGACGAGCGCGATGCCGATCATGATGAGCGTTTGCGTAATGCCGCCACCTGGATTAGGAGCTCCCTCTTGCGCGAAGATAGCTGCAGATGGAAGGAGGAAGAGAAACGATTTTTTGAGCATAGAAATTCCCGTGTTAATTCCGACTATTTTGCCCTAAAAAGGATTTATCTTTCAAGAAGAGCGATGTTTTCAATGTGGTAGGTGTGGGGAAATTGATCGAGCGGTTGGAGCCGTTTGAGTTGATAGCCCACTTTGAGGAGCTCTTGGACGTTTTCGGCTTGAGTGAGAGGGTTGCAGGAGATGTAGATGATGGTTTTGGGGAGGAGGGTTTTGAGGTGATGGAGGGCGAGGGGGTCGAGCCCTGCGCGGGGAGGATCGACGATGATGGCGTCGGGACGGAGGAAGTCGGGAGAGGCCATGAGCTGGGTGATCACCTGGCCGACGTCGCCCTGGTGGATGGTCATGTTGGAGATGCCGTTGCGGTGGAGGTTTTCCTGTGCGTCGATGACCGATTCGGGGCTGAGCTCGATGCCGACGACTTGGCGGGCGCGAGCGGAGGCGGCCATGCCGAGGGTGCCCGTGCCACAGTAGAGGTCATAGACAACCGAGGAGGAGGGAAGCATAGAGATGGCGGTGTCGTAGAGCTTTTCAGCGGCGAGGGTGTTGGGCTGAAAGAAAGAAATGGGGCTGATCTTGAAAGCAAAGGTCTTGTGCTGAAGGCGGAGCTCTTCGACAATGTGATCGGGGCCGGCGAGGTGCATCTCGTAGAAGTTGGTGGGGCGCCCTTTTTTGGCTTGGTGAATGCGAAGGAAGACCGAGGTGCCGGCGGGGAGGGCGGCGGCGTAGCCGTCGAGGTGGGCGCGGGTGAGGGCAAAGTCGGGGTTGCCCGAGACGTTGAGGATAGCCATCCGCTGGCCCGTGCGCATCCCCTCGCGGAGGGTGAGGTAGCGGAGACTGCCGGTATCGGATGGGGGGTTGTAGGCTTTGACGCCAGAGGTCTCCCACCAGGTGCGGACAGAGGCAAGGGCGGAGGCAAACCAGGGGTTGGTGAGGTGGCACTCGGTGAGGTTGAAGACGTAGGGCTCAGCCTGGGCGATCATGAGGCCGAGGAACTTTTGTCCAGCGCGGTTCTCGGAAAAGGTAAACTCCATCTTGTTCCGGTAGTGGAAGGGGGTGTCGCACGGGATGATGGGGTCAGGGTTGCGGTTGAAGGCTTTGCGGACGCGCGCCTCTTTTTGCTTGAGCTGTGCGTCGTAAGCCATTTGCTGCCAACAACATCCGCCACATGTGCGCGCATGGATGCAGCGGGGCTCGACCCGATCAGCGGAAGGGGTGAGGACTTCGAGGAGTCTCCCTTTTTGGGGGAGCCGTTTTTTGCGGGTGAGCTCAAAGAGGATCCGGTCGCCGGGGATGACGTGGGCGATTTCGACGTCGCCAGCTAGGCCGTACCCTTTTGCAGAAAAATTTTGAACAGATGCTTCCATTGGGAAGCCATTCTAACAGACGGAGCGCTTTCTTTTCTTCGCTTTTTTCTTGCGCGCCTTGCCGCTCTTTTCGGCGGCGACCGATTCTTTGCGGAACAACTTACCTATTTTTTCCAGGTTGATGGTACCGACGCGCACGCGTTGTGCGGCAGCGCGGTTGCCGCGGCTCACTTTTTGCAGATCTTTGGAGACACCGATCAAGATGTGCTCGAGTTTTCCCATCGTCTCGTGTAACGACATTGTCAACCTCTTACCCTCGTTTAATCGACTCAATAAGTAGTTTGGAATTTATTGCGCAAGAATTTTTTAGTGTGTATAGAAGTACTATGCGTCCCCTTTTTTTCTGCTGCTGCTGGCTCTTGTCGTTTTCAAAAATCTACGCGATGTTGAGCGGGAATCCCGCGCAACCGGCCCTGCAGACGCAGAGTCTTTTGAAGATGCGTCCCACGTGGGTCTCTTTTCGGACTGGCTATATCGACGACTGGGTCTATCATCAGAAATTCCGAGATGAAGTGACCGTTGAAGGGACCACAGTTGCGCTCACGGGGATACAGCTCTCGACTTACGCGGGTGTGGCCACATTGAATTTCAAAGACCGCATTGATTTCTACGGCATTGTGGGCAGTTCGCGGATCCAAATTGAAAATGAGATTTTCACAAAGCCGGCGCTCAGTTGGGGCGTTGGGGGGAAGTTGATTATTTTCGAAGAGGGGAATTTTTTTATCGGCACCGACTTTAAGTATTTCCAAACAAATCAGAAGCCGAGATATCTCATCGTAGAGGGCCTCCCCTATAATATCATGAGCGATTTCCGCCTGATCTATCGGGAGCTTTTGGTATCGGTGGGGATGGCTTATCGGATTTCGATTTGTGCCCCTTACATCAATCTGACCTATTTAGCCGAGAACAATTTCGTGAATCGGGTGATCCCGAATCCGCAGGTTCTGCTCGTGCGTCTTCCCGATGCCGATGAGTTAGCCGACGTCCCCCTCAAACGGCTCATCGTTCAAGAGCGGTGGGGGATGGCCCTCGGCCTTACGCTCATCGACAAAGGATTGGCGACGCTGGCCGTCGAGTGGCGCGCCTTCAATCAAAACGCGGTCGACTGGAATTTCGAATTCCGTTTTTAGAAACCGCACCGAATTTTTGGATTGATGAAGAGTTTATCGTGGCCGCGCAGGATCATCGATGCGTGGAGAGGAACGTGTTCGCAAGTCCAGGGGATTGTCGTGTTGGGCGTGCAGGAAAACCAGACTACTTTTCCTATGCGAACACCGATCTGGTCTGGTAGATCGCCCCGATTCTCGAGCCGCTTGCCGGTGAGATCGATCGGCTTCACTTTGGCGAGGAGCTCTTGGTAGTCTTGATAGAAGAGAATGCCCTCTTTGCATTCCCCCAGCCATTGGAGGGTCACAGCTTCTAGATCTTTTGTCACGACTCCTGAGTAGCGGCATCCCTTTAAAGCCTCGCGCTTATAAATCCCTATCCCCCCAAAAGCCGAGTAGACTTTCTTCCAGGGGCCTTGCCTATCGAGGACAAATTTCTTCCGGAGCTGCTCGATTTTTTCGAAATAGGGAGGTCCTATCAGTTCAAAACCGATGGGCCATTCGGGGGTGCGGAGGGCAAAGAGGTCGTAGCCGCCGTAAGCGAAGACTGCGTCCCATTCCTGCTGCGGATGGAGGATCGTTTCAACGATTGCGTCGACATCCCAAGGTTCTAAAAAATCGAGGTCGGCCCAAACCACGTATTTGTAATCATCGAATTTCCGCTTCATCGCGATATCCAGAACCACATTCCGCGCTCGGGCGATCGCTTCCGTGCGATTCATCACCTTCATTTCCAGTTGTTTAGCGATGCGTCGTTTAGAGATCTTTTCAGACTGAAAAAGCACTTTAGGGTTTTTATCTGCCCAGGCTTGGAGGAGTTTTTTCGTCTGATCTGTCGAGTTATTTTCGTAAAAAATGACGCGATAATCGGCGAATCGGGAGCCGAGTTCGGTCGCTGATTGGATTGTGTTGGGGACAGCTTTTTCAATATTGCGTCCGATGCCGCAAATGAGAACCTTATCGGGGATCTGCCCACCGTGGAGGAAGGTAAATAGGAAAAGACAAAGGATCAGTTTATACATATTTTTGGCAAAAAAAAACCCTGACTGGATTGCTCCAGTCAGGGGAAGATAAAATCTGGCGGCTACCTACTCTCCCAGTCTCTTGTGACTAGTACCATCGGCGACGAGGGTCTTGACTTCTGAGTTCGGGATGGGATCAGGTATT
>DATIIR010000013.1:0-2584 GCA_035479435.1 Chlamydiales bacterium | reverse complement strand
GGGAAACGTCGTATTCATTAGGCTAACAATCAACGCCCATTGTTCGTCCGACAATGGTTTAAAATTCACGGTCATAACTACCTCTGCTTCAACAAAGAGAGGGCATTGTACTATATCAAATATTTATTTGGATAGGTTCATTGACTCATATCTCCTGATTTCATAGAATTTCGCGCGTTTATTTGGAGAATACCATGACCGTATTAGCATCTGCCGCCCCTCGTGCTCGGCTTTCCGTTGCGTCAAAACTTTATATCGCTTGCGAGAAAACGCTTTCCAACCGATCGAATGCCATTATCTTAGGCACCGTTGCTGCTGGGGCTGCTTTAAGTTCCTCTTTTCGGTATGGGCTTTACACGTCTCCTATTGGGATAGGTTCTTCGCTGGTCGTGACCTTGGCTGCGGGTTCTGCTCTTGGTCAAAGAGTTTTATCTAAGCTCCCGATTCCCAATCTTCCAAACAAAATTGCTGCATTTTCACGCAGAATACTCCCAGAATCGGATCTGACTTCGACCGTCATTGGGCCTGTCATCGAAGAAGTGATCTTCCGCGGAGCGATCCAGAGCGCTTCCGTTGCTGCTCTAGGCCCTATTCCTGGCATTGCCCTCAGCGCGCTTGCTTTCTCAGCAGTTCATGCCGGTCCACGCGTCCCGAGTCAAGTGGTCAACTCACTGGTCGGAGGCATTGTCCTGGGGATTCTCGCAGAAAAAGTCTCCCTCTTAGCTTCAATCGGACACCATGTGGGCGTCAACGCCTTTTGGGGTCCCGTATTGGGATTTTTCTCTGATGACAAAGGGTTTCTTCGCAACTACATGGAAGCTGAGCGGATTTTGCCTAGCCAGTAGGCGTTGGTTAGCTTGGTGCGATAGGTGGGGTTCGTGAAGGCGTCTTTGTACTGCTCAAGCCATTTGGTGAGGTTGGCTTCGGTTACCTCTGACCAGTCTTTGACGATCACGACGGGGAGCCCTTCATAGAGGGGATCGAGGGGAGAGGTTTTGACAATCACGATGCAGCCAAGGACGAGGTCTTCCCAGGTGCGGTGGCAATCGAGGCCGTTGCCAGGGGGACTGATCGAAAAGGCGTATTCCCCCTTGGTCTTCCAAAGCTCGGCGCGGGGGATGCGATTGTCGGTATAGTCGATCAGGCCAGTCGGTTTGAGGCGATTGAAGATGGTGGTGCGGTTTTCCCCAAATTCTCGCTCCCGATGGAAGGAGGCGCTCATCGTATTGCTGTGCTGAAAGTCGACAAAGGCGCGCTTTTTGCGCAGATGGGTGGGCTTGAGGGTCTGGAGAAGGGCGCGGAGGGAGGCTTCTTGCTCGGCAGGGGAGGCGCTTTTGCCCCAACGGTGGCCCGGAGGCTTGTAGGCGAGGGTGTGGAAGTCGAGTCCAATGGGGAGGTGACTTATTTTGGGACTGGAACCCCGATAGTCGCAGTTTTGGGCGAAAATATGGGTGATGAGGGGATGGTTAATGAACTCATCGACGTGCTTGCCTAGGCCCGAATTGGAGGGGAACGATTCGTCTCCGTCAGAGATCACGAGAGTAAAAGGGTTTTTTACGTTCGGAAGAACCTTTTTGTAGAACTTTTTGACAAACTGGCTTTTCACCCAAACGACATCGTTTTTGGCGATGTGGGCATAGGCCTTCTCATCAAACGCGTCTTGCTTAAAATATTCTTCAGCAGTTTGATGGAGCCCCTTGTCGCACGCTTGGATGAGGGCGAGGTCCCAAATCCATTCGGAGGATTCCCAGGCACACAGAGAGCCAAACAAGAGAAGAAAAAGGGAGACGAGGCGAATCATAGCAACGAATTCTAATAGGATTTCCTATATTTGGCCATGTTAAAATGAATTTTTAATAGGTGGGATTTTGATTGAAAATTTGCGCCAAATTGTCTATTCTTGAGGTTTCAGGATTTGGTATGAAATCGCGTACTCCCAGGAACTATTCAGGCACTATAAATCCGGCGAGAAAAATGGGTGATCTGTTGCCCGATTTGCTGAATGACCTGGGTCGAAAAGTAAAAGATCCGAGAGAGGAGATGTTCCGTTTTTGGAACGAACTCATGGGGGAAAAGATGGCCTCGCTCACCGAACCAGTCTCATTCGCAGATGGGGTCTTGACGGTGAAAGTAAAAAGTTCTACTCTCTACAGTTTACTTGTGACACATGAACGGCCGCGACTTCTGGGGCGGCTCCAAGAGAAATTCTCAATCCGAAATCTAGTCTTTCGGGTGGGGTAACAAGAGTAAGGTGCATGACGACAATGGCTGAAGATAAAAAGTACGACGCAAGTTCGATCACTGTTCTGGAGGGGCTCCAGGCGGTGCGCGAACGCCCGGGTATGTACATCGGCGATACCCACACAAATGGGCTCCATCAGCTCGTCTATGAGGTGGTCGACAATAGCATCGACGAAGCGATGGCCGGCTACTGCTCGCTGATCGTCGTCACTCTCCATCCCGATGGCGGTGTCACCGTTGAGGACGATGGGCGAGGCATCCCCATCGAAGTCCACGAAAAAGAATCGGCCAAACAGGGGCGCGATGTAACGGCGCTCGAAGTCGTTATGACGATCCTACACGC
>DATIIR010000012.1:0-15059 GCA_035479435.1 Chlamydiales bacterium | reverse complement strand
GAAGGGGGGACGCCTGATTAAGAAGACGCTCGATAGCGCTGTCGCCAACGCGGTCACGCAGATGGACGCACGCCGAGAAACATTGAAAGTGCACGAAGTGCGCGTCGATCCAGGTCCAATTTTACGGCGGGCAAAACCCCGCAGCCGTGGGTCATCAGTTCCTGTGAATAAGCGGACGAGCCATTTTACCATCGTCCTATCAACTGAAGCAAAGGTGGAGAGTTAAATGGGACAAAAAGTATCGCCGATTGGATTCCGCCTCGTAACCCGCAAGCGTTGGACATCGAATTGGTTCGCAAATAAACAAGAATTTGGAAATCAGATCGGCGAAGACCGAAAAATTCGGTTCTTCCTGGCGACTAAGGCAGCCTGCCAAGGCGCATCCAAATTCCAGATCAAGCGGATGAGCGGCAAAATTGAAGTGACCATTTTCACCTCAAGACCAGGTCTTGTCATCGGGAAGAAAGGCGCTGAGATCGATGTGCTCAAAACCGAACTTCGCAATCTGACTGGAAAAGAAGTGTGGATCGAAGTCGAAGAGATCAAGAGACCTGATCTAGACGCGAAGCTCGTCGCTGACGGGATTGCAAAACAACTTGAAAGACGTATCCCTTTCCGCCGGATTTTGAAGAAAGCGATGCAGACATCGATGGATGCTGGCGCTGCCGGGATTAAAGTCCAGGTATCAGGCCGAATCGGCGGAGCTGAGATCGCCCGCGTAGAGTGGTACAAAGAGGGGCGTATCCCTCTCCATACCCTCCGCGCAGACATTGACTATGCGCAAGGGCGCGCAGAAACGACTTATGGATCGATTGGTGTTAAGGTGTGGATCAATAAAGGCGATGAAGTCATCGTCGCACCGAAACCACAGCAGGCGATAGGAGCATAATTATGGCTTTGATGCCGAAACGAACAAAACATAGAAAGCAGCAGAAAGGCAAAATGACCGGCCTTACCAAAGGCGGAGCCTTTGTCGAATTCGGTGATTTTGGCATGCAGTCGTTGGATCGCTGCTGGCTGACCGCGCAACAGATCGAAGCTGTTCGCGTGACGATATCGCGCACTTTCGCCCGAAAAGGGCAAGTGTGGATCCGCGTGTTCCCTGATAAGCCGGTTTCTAAGAAACCCGCAGAGACACGAATGGGTACCGGTAAAGGGGCCCCTGACCACTATGTAGCAGTCGTACGACCCGGCCGCATCCTCTTTGAAGTGGGTGGAGTTTCTCGGGAAGAGGCTCAAGAGGCCCTTCGCCTGGCTGCTGCGAAATTGCCCATCCGCACCAAATTTGTCGACCGCTTGGAGAGAGTATAACTATGGCTAAGAAGAAAAAGAAAGACTTGAGAGATCTATCGATCCCTGAGATGCAGGCCCAAGTCCATGATCTAAATCGGGAGATTTTTCAGTTGCGCAACGAGCTCGCAACACAACGGAAGTTGGAAAAGCCCCACCAGATTAAAGAAAAGCGTAAGAATGTAGCGCGCCTTCTCACGATCATGACACAGAAACAAAAAGAGGCAGTATGACTGAGACTCGCGGCAGACGTAAGGAAAACGTAGGTGTTGTCATCTCCAATAAAATGGACAAGACAGTCACTGTAAAAGTAACGCGCAAGATGAGACACGAAAAGTATGGAAAAGTCATCGAGCGCTCAAAGAAATATTATGCCCACGACGACAGCAATGCTCTGCAGCTGGGTCAGAAGGTTCGTATCATGGAAACCCGGCCTCTTTCTAAATTGAAACGATGGCGCGTAGTTGAGGTAGTATGATTCAACAAGAAACCGATCTAGAAGTTGCAGATAATACCGGTGCGAAGCGAGTCCGATGCTTTAAAGTCCTCGGCGGCTCCCGGAAGAGATATGCGCACGTTGGCGACATCATCGTCTGCTCGATTAAAGAAGCCGACTCGAAAGGGACAGTTAAGAAAGGGGAAGTCGTTAAGGCTGTGGTTGTTAGAACCAAGAGCTACATTCGCAGACCCGATGGATCGCTGCTCCGCTTTTACGACAACAGCTGTGTGATCATCGACGATAAGAACAACCCTCGTGGAACCCGTATTTTTGGACCCATTGCCCGCGAAGTGCGCGACGGCGGGTTTGTGAAGATTAGTTCCCTAGCACCTGAGGTGATTTAATATGGGCAAATGGATTAAGAAAGGCGACCGCGTATTAGTGATCGCAGGAAATGATAGAGGTAAGTCGGGAGAAGTACTCTCGCGCGGCGAAGAGCGGATCCTGGTGCAAGGCATTAATGTCCGAAAAAAACATTTGAAGCCGACCCAGCAGACGCAAGGAAAAGGGCGTATCGTGGAGATGGAGGTACCGATTCACATCTCGAACGTATGTCTCTGCGATAAAGAGGGAAAGCGGACCAAAGAGAAAGCAGGCCCCGCAACGAAGGCGAAGGCAAAGGTGAAGAATGTCTAGGCTATATAAGAAATTTAAAGATGAAATCGTTCCAGAAATGAAGTCGCGCCATCCTGAGCGATGTGCGATGGAGCTTCCCGTTCTAAAGAAAGTTGTCATTAGCATGGGACTGGGAGAAGCGCTCAAAGATAAAAACGCCCTCTCTGAACACAGCGAAGAACTCGCGCTCCTCTCTAGCCAGCGCCCCGTGGTGACCCGCTCCAAAAAAGCGATCTCCAATTTTAAGCTGCGCGAAGATCAGCCCGTCGGCATCATGGTCACGCTGCGCGGAAAAAGGATGTATGACTTTTTAGACCGTTTCTGTAACATCGTAGCACCTCGGATTCGCGACTTTCGCGGATTCGGCAAAAAGTGCGACGGAAGAGGGAACTATAGTTTCGGGATTAATGACCAACAGATTTTCCCCGAAATCAACCTCGACAAAGTGAAGAGAACGCAGGGGATGAACGTAACTTTTGTTACCACTGCGCAAAACGATGATGATTGCATAGAATTACTAAGCCTATTGGGCTTTCCATTTAAGTAAGAGAGAGAATTATGGCATTTAATGATCCCATTGCTGAATTGTTGACCAAGATACGCAATGCGAAAGGGGCCCAGCATCGACACGTCGATCTGAGCTTTAGCAAAATGAAGGTCAAGATTCTTGAAATTCTGAAGAGTCATGGATTCATTGAGAATTTCTTAGTCAATGAAGAGCAACACAAGATCCGCGTATTCTTGCGCTATAACAAAGCCCGAGAGTCGATTATCCACGGATTGGATCGGATT
This sequence comes from Chlamydiales bacterium, assembly GCA_035479435.1. Classification (GTDB taxonomy): domain Bacteria; phylum Chlamydiota; class Chlamydiia; order Chlamydiales; family SM23-39; genus REEB52. The sequence goes on along the minus strand of DATIIR010000012.1, from coordinate 11,863 downwards.
TCCAGAAGTGGACTCCGACGCTACATTGGGTACGATCGTATTCCACGCGTTTTTAACGGGATGGGAATCGCCATTATGTCTACTCCGAAGGGAGTCATTGACGGAGAAACAGCGCGCAACCTGAAGGTTGGCGGCGAACTACTCTGTACAGTTTGGTAAAAGGAAGAGAAGAACATGTCAAGACTTGGAAAGACACCCGTTGTCATCCCTAAAGGGGTCGAAGTGAAGTCCTCTAAAGAGGGAGTCATCTCATTCAAAGGGCCTAAGGGCAATTTAGAATTGAAACTCCCAGCCGGGCTCCATTTGAAACACGATGGACAAGTGCTGTTGCTCGAGCGCGATGAGAAAATCGTTCCGGAGAAAGCCCTTCACGGCCTTTTCCGCTCGCTGATTAAGAACAATGTGCAAGGCGTGCTGGAAGGATTTGAAGTGAAGTTGACCCTCATCGGCGTCGGTTATCGCGCTAACGTAGCGGGAAATAAGCTCGACCTACAGCTCGGATTTTCCCATCCTACAGCGATAGAGATTCCGAAGACGATCAAGGTCACCGTGGACAAGGGAACATCGATCAGTATTACGGGACCAGACAAGAAAGAAGTCGGTCAGTTTGCGGCAGCTGTTCGCGGAATGAAACCCCCAGAGCCCTACAAAGGGAAGGGGATCCGCTACGAGAATGAGTTTGTCCGTAAGAAAGACGGCAAAGCAGCTAAAGGGAAGACGGCATAATGGATAAAGCAAAAAAAGATAGAAGTAAGGCGAGAAGATCGCGCGTTATGCGCGTGCGCAAAACCTTGATTGGCAACGCGGAGAGACCTAGACTCTCTGTCTCTAAGACCAATTGCCATATTTATGCGCAGTTGATTGACGATGAGAAGTCTCTGACCATCGCTGGCTTTGGAACGCTCTCAAAAGAGTGCAAAGAGAAGAGAAAGTCAAAAGAGTCGGCCCGTGAAATCGGGAAGCAGATCGCTGAGCTCGCCAAAAAAAGAAATATCAACTCGGTCATTTTCGATCGAGGTCGTTATAAGTTTCACGGCATTGTCGCTGAGCTGGCAAATAGCGCTCGCGAAGCCGGATTGCAGTTCTAAAGTAGGAAAATTGACACATGGCAAAACAACCTGAGAAAAGACGGCAGGAAGACTTCGGAACCGAATTTGAAGAAAAGGTTCTTTATATCAACCGATGCTCGAAAGTAGTAAAAGGGGGACGCAAGTTCAGCTTCTCTGCGCTCATTCTCGTAGGAGACGGGCAAGGGCACGTGGGCTATGGATTTGCCAAAGCCAATGAAGTTTCCGACGCGATCCGCAAAGGATCTGAGTCTGCCAGAAAGAATATCATCACGATCGAGATGGAGGGAGCTACGATCCCTCACGAAGTGTATGTCGAGTGGGATGGAGCCAAAATTCTCTTGAAGCCTGCTGCACCTGGTACCGGCGTGATTGCTGGATCGAAAGTCCGCTCTGTGCTTGAGCTCGGTGGAGTGAAAGACGTCGTTGCAAAAAATCTCGGTTCTAGCAACCCGTTGAACCAAGTCAAGGGCATTTTTAAGGCGATTGGCCTGTTGAAGAATCGCGAGAAAAACCTCGCTGAACGAAGAGGAGCCTAAGCTCATGCATAGTCTATCGCAACTCAAAAACACATCGCGACCTAAGAAGAAAGTACAGCGCATCGGCCGTGGGATTGGATCTGGAAGAGGAGCCACTTCTGGGCGAGGCGGAAAAGGGGATAGCCATCGTCAAGGCTATTGCAAACGATACGGCTACGAAGGGGGACAAGTTCCTCTCTATCGCAAATTGCCCATCCGTGGATTCACGCGCGGCAAATTTGTGAAGCCCTCGGTTGCTATTTCTCTCTCTACGCTGGAGGAATACTTCAAAGACGGCGAGACCGTCAGCTTCGTCACCTTGCGCGACAAAGGACTTGTTCCACGCCGGTTATCTGGTGGGTTCAAAATCCTCGCGAATGGCGAATTGACCAAGAAAGTGAAGATTGAAGCCAACCACTTTTCTGAAGCAGCTGAGCAGAAGCTGAAAGATAAAGGGATCTCTTACACAGTCGTTTAGAAGGCCAAAAACTATGATCGATGCGATTCAGCGGATTTTCGGCATACCCGAGCTTAAGGTCAAGATATTCTATACCTTGGTTTTGCTTGCAGTCTGCCGTGTAGGCGCCTATGTACCTGTACCGGGCGTCAATGCGGATATGGCAATCAGCCTCTTTAAATTTGCGACCGGCGGCGGACAGAATCTGTTCCAGCTCGTCGACATCTTTTCAGGCGGCGCGTTTGCAAAAATGACTGTGCTCGCGCTCGGCGTCATGCCCTACATCACTGCATCGATCATCATGCAACTTTTGATCGCACTCGTTCCCTCTCTGCAAAGAGACATCCGCGAAAGCCCCGACCAAGGACGGCGCAAGCTCTCCAAATGGACCCGCTTGGGAACATTGATCATTTCCCTCTTTCAATCGGGACTCTTTGCCAAGTATGTGATGAGGGTCAATATTTCAAGCCCGGGAATCATCGTTCCAGAGATCGTCGACGTGCAAATCTTCGGATTCTCCTGGCTCTTCTACCTCACCGTGATGGTCACGATGACCGCCGGAACCCTCCTCCTCATGTGGGTTGGCGAACAGATCAGTGAAAAGGGCGTAGGCAACGGGATCAGCCTGATCATCGCACTCGGCATTCTCGCCTCTTTCCCAAGCACGATCGGTTCGATCATCAACCAATTGAACCTCGAGTCTCAAGAAGCAGGACACCTCACCTTCCCGATGCTCATTGTCCTCTGCTCCCTCTTCGTCTTCATCACCATAGGGACGATTTTGGTCATCCAGGGACAAAGACGGATCCCCCTCCAATACGCACGGCGCATTGTGGGTAGACATGAAACACAGGGCGGCAATTCCCACATCCCCCTCAAAGTAAACTATGCAGGCGTCATCCCCGTGATCTTCGCCTCCTCCCTCTTGATGTTCCCAGCCACGATCGGCCAGTTTTTGGGCCGCAACACATGGGTTGGACAGCTGACGAGCTACATCACACCAGGGACCTGGGTCTATATGCTGTTCTACGTCATGCTCATTCTATTTTTTACTTACTTTTGGACCGCGACCCAATTTAGACCCGAACAGATCGCCTCAGACATGAAGAAAAACGGCGCCTTCATTCCAGGCATCAGACAGGGCAGGCCGACCCAAGACTACCTCGAGTCGACCATGAGCCGCATCACGCTGGCTGGAGCCGTATTTTTGGCCATTATCGCCATCCTACCCACACTCGTAGGCAGGCTGATGGGAGTCGACGCAAATATCAGCCAATTTTTTGGCGGAACATCGCTCCTCATCCTCGTAGGAGTTATTTTAGATACGACGAAACAGATTGAATCTCACCTACTTATGAAGCGCTATGAGGGCTTTATGACGAAGGGACGGCTACGCGGAAGATAAGCCATTGTATTTTAACAGTTAACCATGTTATTTTAGACGGAAGGATTTAGATATGCCTAGAGTCATCGGAATAGATATTCCAGACAATAAGCGCTTAGAAGTGAGCTTGACCTACATCTACGGAGTAGGGCGGAAGCTTTCGAATCAGATTATTGAGAAACTGGGTCTTAACAAAGATATGCGCGCGAGAGAGTTGAACGAAGATGCCATCGCACGCCTGAACGCTATCCTCCAATCGGAGTATGTCGTTGAGGGGGATTTGCGACGTCAGATTCAGAACAACATCAAGCGTCTTGTCGGGATCCATTGTTATCGCGGCATCCGCCATCGCCTTGGCCTCCCAGTACGCGGTCAAAGAACTCGTACCAATGCCCGTACGCGCAAAGGCAAACGCAAAACCGTTGCTAACAAGAAAATCTAAACAGTGAGGATGACCCTTGGCTAAACAAGAACAGAAAGCGCCACCAAAGAAAGCAGCAGTCCGAGTCAAGAAGAAGATTGCCCGCACAGTACCTTCTGGCATTGCGCATGTGAAAGCGACATTTAACAACACAACTGTGGCGATTACCGACCTGGCAGGAAACGTGATTTCCTGGTCGTCTGCTGGCAAGTCGAATTTTTCTGGATCGAAGAAATCTTCCTCCTTTGCCGCGACCGTAGCTGCCCAGAACGCAGCCAAAGATGCAATGGCCCTTGGCATGAAAGAATGTGAAGTGAATCTAAATGGACCTGGCGCAGGTCGAGAATCAGCCGTCCGCGGCCTGATGAGCGCTGGACTTTCCGTTAGCATCATTCGCGATAAGACTCCAGTACCCCACAACGGGTGCAGAGCTCGCAAACGTAGACGTGTATAAGAATAGAACTTGAGGAGACCTAACATGGCCGTAAAGTATGGCAAATTTGAGATGCCAGAAAAAATTAAGTTGGATGAAGCGAGTCAGACCGCGACGTTTGCCCGTTTTATCGTAGAACCCTTTGAGCGCGGATTTGGCCACACGGTTGGCAGTTCCCTCAGAAGGATCATGTTAGCCTCACTCGAGGCTCCAGCTATCCTCTCCGTGAGGATTGAGGGAGTACCTCATGAGTACATGGCTGTCGACGGCGTAATTGAGGATATGACTCACGTCGTGATCAATCTCAAGGGAGCCCTTCTTCGCCGTCACACAATGGGCGACGACCTCCATCCACGCGATATCAAAGTCATCACAAAGGCTCTTGAGATCACCGATGAGATGATCGAAAAAGCAGGGGGCAATTACAAAGTGACCCTCGGAGAGCTGTTAGGGCACACCGATTACGACATCGTGAACCCAGACCACGCGATCTTCACCGTTACGAAGCCGATGAACAAGAGAGTCGATTTCCGCATCGCCTCTGGACGCGGCTATGTTCCCTCTGAAAGACACACCAATTTCGAGTGCGGCATCGATGAAATCATCATTGACTCTGCCTTCTCTCCCGTGCGCCTGGTTAACTACTATGTAGAGAACACACGCGTCGGGCAAGATACCGACTTTGACCGCCTCATTCTCGAAGTGACGACAGATGGCAGAATCACGCCTATTGAAGCGCTCACCTTTGCTGCCCAGATCGGCATCATGCACTTCCAAGTGTTCGACACGATCAAGGCCCATTCGGTGCTCTTTGACAAAGGCGAAATGCAGACCAATCGCGATCGGGATGAAGTCCTCGCGAAACTCGCCCTCAAGATCAACGAGATTGAGCTCTCTGTACGCTCTACCAACTGCCTGGCTAACGCCAATATCGACACCATTGGCGAACTCGTCGTCATGCCAGAATCGGAGATGCTCCGCTTCAGAAACTTCGGCAAGAAGTCGCTGACCGAGATCAAGCAGAAGCTCGACGAGCTCGGCCTCTCTCTGGGGATGGATTTGAGCAAGTACGGCATCAACCGCGATAACATCAAACAAATCATTCAAAACTACCTAGCCGAAAAGGCCGGAGCTGCTGAAGTATGAGACATGGACACCACACATTTAAAGTTGGCCGCACGGGATCTCACCGTAGAGCCATGCTTGCGAACATGATGAAATCTCTCATTGAGCATGGGAGAATCTGCACGACCCTCGTGAAAGCGAAGGAGTTGCGCCGCCATGCAGAGAAGATGATCACTTTGGCCAAGAAGAACACCCTTGCGTCAAAGCGCAATGCGATCTCCACTCTTCAAGTCGCATTTAACCCTCTTTCCACTAAAGAAGCCCGCGCTGCTAAAACTGGCGACAAGAGCGCCCACAGCCGCGACCGCCTTGTGATGGACAAGCTCTTCGGGGAGTTGCGCGAGCGCTATGCGACACGCAACGGCGGCTATACCCGCATCACCCGCGGCGGCGTCCAGATCGGCGACAACGCTCCCATGTGCTATATTGAATATCTCAACTAATTTCCCCAATGCCGCCCGACGATTAAACCTTCGGGCGGTATTTTTCCCCTTTACACTCAGCCTTGAATCCGCTAATATTGGCCTTCCGAATCGCAGGGGCAATCCATGGTAAAACGCATAGCCATCAATGGTTTTGGGCGCATTGGCCGCCTCGTTTTGCGCATCGCTATGGAGCATCCCCAGATTCAAGTCGTTGCCATCAACGACCTCGTCCCTCCCGACAATTTGGCCTACCTCTTTAAGCACGATACGGTTCATGGCACCTATCCCAAGAGTGTCGCTTCGGATGGCGAACATCTGATTGTCGATGGGAAGAAGATTTTTGTTTCCGCAGAAAAAGACCCTACCCAGCTTCCCTGGAAGAAGCTCTCCGTCGATTATGTTGTTGAATCGACGGGTCGTTTTACCCATTTAGAGGATGCCAAAAAGCATCTGGTGGCGGGAGCCAAACGGGTTCTTATTACAGCCCCTGGCAAGGACGACATGCCTACCTATGTCGTCGGAGTCAATCACACTCACTTTGATCCTAAGAAGGATTTTGTCCTCTGCAACGCCTCGTGCACGACCAATTGTTTAGCACCGCTTTGCAAAGTTCTTCTCGATACGTTTGGCATTGAAGAAGGGCTGATGACAACAGTTCATTCGCTTACAGCCAGCCAACCCACGGTTGACGGGCCATCTCATAAAGATTGGCGCGGCGGCCGGGCGGCAGGTTTAAATATTATACCGGCATCGACGGGGGCTGCGAAAGCGGTCACCCTCTGTTTGCCCCAGTTGAAAGGCAAGCTAACCGGGATGGCCTTTCGCGTTCCCACTCCTGACGTATCTGTCGTCGACCTCACCGTGCGACTGGCAAGGGATACGACGTATGAGGAGATTGGCAGCGCGATGGATTTGGCCTCTAAGACCAACCTCAAAGGGATCCTTGCGACCACCGATGAGCAATTGGTTTCATCAGATTTTATCGGCAGTCACTATTCCTGCATTTATGACAAGTTAGCCGGAATAGCGTTGAGTCGCCGTTTTTATAAATTAATAGCATGGTATGACAATGAAATGGGCTATTCTCACCGCGTTGTCGACCTGCTGGAGTACATGGCTTCCAAAGAATGACACCACAACTCCATTCAAAACCCTTAAAAACCGGAATATCCAGTGAATTTTACACGAGAACCTATCATAGAGACGGTGATCACTCCCCGCGAAGGATGCAAATTAGTAGTCCGAAGCAGCAAGGGAGTATCCCAAGAAGATTATTTTGTCGATGCCGTGGAAGTAGTGTCGTTTGGGCACTCTTTCTTTTTCCGTTCGCAAGAGCGGCCTAAGTCGTTCCTTGTTCCAGTCAGCGACTATGAGATCCTTGAGCTCAAGGAGACCCGCATGGTGCTTAAGAACGTCACCAGCGACCGCTCCATCAAGATCGGCGGCGGCCGTGAAACCCCTCCTCCCCGTCGGGAAGCTCCTCCTGAGCCCCGTCCCGAGGCCCCCCAAGATGAAACCCTAGCTGAATCGCGTCCAGCGCCTCAGCCCGACCAGCGCCCCATGGGCAAGCGGGAAGGCGGCGGCCGTCGTCGCCGTGGCCGTCGCGGTCGCGATCGAGGACCCTCTCAGCAAGACTCCTATCGCCCAGACATACGCGAGCAGCAGCGGGAGATGCATGAGCAGCAGCAGCGCGAGATGGAGGAGGACCAGCGCGAAGAGGCACACAGACCCCCGGAGGACCATCTGCCCGACTCTGGAGAAGCCCCCCACGACAATGGAGAACCGCAAGCCAAAGCTCCTTCATTTATTTCGAAGCTTTTTCCACCGCCTCCGACGCTCATCAAAGACTCCATAAGCCGTTACAAGCCCTCGGAACCCCCGCAGGATTCTTTTACTGAGGAGAAAGAGAGCTTTGAGGAGACGATCTTTGAGCATCCGACGGACAAAGAGCCCGAAGACGACGAGGAAGAATAGCCCCTAGCCCGAGACTCTCTCGGGCTTGATCCTTTCTCTCTCACCGATTAGAATGGTGAGCTTTCTTTTGCTTGGATGGTGGAATGGTAGACACTGGGGACTTAAAATCCCCTCCGCGCAAGCGGGTGCGGGTTCGAGTCCCGCTCCGAGCATTTTTTTGCTGCGCAAAAAAATGCGCAGGAAGCGATGCACCTGCGTGCATCGCGTGCGGGACTCGAATCGAGGGCGATGTTTTTTCGTTTCGAAAAAACCGACCGAGATCGCCGGCCCGGCAGGACGAGCGAAGCTCGCCGAGAGGGGGGCCCGCTCCGAGCATCCTAAAAATCGGTAATGATGATTCAAGTATCAGTAAAGCGCGATGTCAATGCTCTCAAGCAACTTGAAAAAGTAATAAGTGAAACAGTTCAAGATGTAGGCACTGCCTATAGGATAAAACAGTTGTTTTGTGCTGTGGTTGCAGATAACGTCGACGATATTACAATATCACCAAAATCTGATGAAAAGATCCATACGACTGTTCGTTTAAAAGCAGCTGTTCGCAAAAAAGGAAATTTTTTGAGGGACAGATCAGTTCTGTATGTTCCACAAAAATTGGAATTTGATGTTCATAAAGAGGGGATTTCATTTGAATGGGCTGGATCGAATGCTCCGTATGAAGAGGTTCCCGGCTGTTCTATAACAAAAGAAAGATGGACTTGGCGAGAATTTACAAAAGGAAGCAAGGACGATCATTGTTTTGTATTAGACTCGGGATGGTGGACTGGCGTATTTTACCCATGTTGTGGGGGAGTTCCTTGGGAACGGCGCTTTAGCATAATGAAATTTAATGAGTTTATCGAATCTTTCTCACGCTAGCGAAAGCAAGCGCGAGCGGGCCCCGCTCCGAGCAATCTGATTTTTAATCATTGCGTCACAGTGAGCATTCAATATAAAATGCCGCCTCCATTTCTCATCAGGGAGTTTAAGGGGAATGTGATTATCTATGTCAATGGACAGGGATCCCTCATTCTTCCCTCTTCCTCATCTAATACGCATCTCTTCACCCTTTATGGATGTGTTCAAAATATTTCTCAATGGCGCCAAGATTTTCCATATTTGGGTGCTTCTCTAACACAAAAATGGCACGCTGGTGGCACACCTCTGGATGAGAAACTAGGAGGAGTTAGCAGCGAAATTGGTAAGGCATCACCGAATTAAATCAACGCTCTTAGGCGCGGTATACTTAGCATACAAGACAGGTATGGATAAAAATACCCATGCCACGGAGAGGGCAGGACTCCAAGAAAAACTCCAGGGAGTGGACTTCATGCAAGTATTAATTATCGAATTTAAGAGCTGGTGCATAATGAGATCTGTAACAAAAAAACTAGCTATCGTCCCAATTACGTTATTCGTTCGACGAGCTACGAATTTGTAAACCGGCCTGGCGATGTACTTATATTGGGGCCACTTTTTACCCTTTCTCCATTCTCTTTCATAAGTGTCGATCCATGTTGCTCTCCACAATCTTTTCGTTTCTTGGCGTCTATTGATGCGACTCGCTATTATTCTTCGGTAGGAAGGACCGTCGACCTTGATGCTTTTGCCCTGCAGATTACAATTTTTCATTCTTTTAATAGAATTCTTTAGAGTCGTCGCAGCATACCTGCTCAATAGGGGCTGCTGGCGCGTTTCTCCCGCCTGTTTTATACCCACGAGAGAGTGAATACTCGAAATGCTGGATGTCATATAAATTTATATTTAATAGTTTGTATTAATTATAACAAATTTTAGGTATAATTTCGATAATATTTTGAATGTTGTTAGTGTTTTTTTTAACGTCCCGACTTAGTAGGTCGTAAGTCGTTGATCTCTAGTGAAATGAAGGCTTTGTGGTGGAGCGTATCTCGCAAGCAGACTTGATGAAGTTTATCTGATCCCTTGTAGCTTTTGCTTGTTTTTGAAATTTTTCTTTTTACACAATCCTCCCCCTTCTGCTTAGGGGGATTTTCCATAGAAAAGCCACCTGAGTGGCTTTTCGTAGCGGGACTCGAGCCGACCGAGGTCGCCGCCCCAACCCTTCGGGTAGTTAGGCGGCTTGTTCAAGAGGGGTTATGCAACACACCCGAACTGGAATCCTTTCGAGCGGTCGGCCGAGGTGGCCTTTCGTCCCGAAAGCCAAAAATCGGCAATTACGACTTTCTCCGACAAGAGTATCGAGATAGATTTTCTTGTCAAATATTAATACGAATATGTTACAATATTGTTCAATTTATTAATAACATAGGCATTTGATGACACCTGCTACTGGAGCTAGCGCTGCCGCTTCCTTTCAAAGCTACGTGCGAGACTCGTCGTTTGAACTCGCAGTCTTGGAGGAGATCGCCTCTTTCGCTCCAGGGGCACTATTTCTTCTGCCTGAGGGGATGCTGCCGCCTGACCACCTTGCCACCGCCCGTCAATACGTCTGGTCAGGAATTATCTCCTCGCGTCCCAAGGTCAATATCACTGACGTTTTCCGGCGCGCTGCTTATCAGGGACCAAGAGAGCTTGTTCAAGCCATCATCAGCTCTAGCAGGTTCGATGAAATCACTGCCGCGGATCTGGGACAGATGCTTATAGGAGGGAGCCGCTGGAGATGGGGATTTAGAACTTCTTCAGACCATTATCAAATCCAGAAGATTCAAGAAAACTACTCCCTCTGACGAGGAAACTACTCCCGCCAACAACGAAATTACTCCCGACGATCTGGGATATGCGCTTATGGGAGCCGCTCACAATGGGCATTTAAGAACTCTTCAAGCCATGATTGACTCTAACAGGTTCGATGAAATTGGTCCCACCTCTCTGGCAGTAACGCTTATGGAAGCCGCTGAAATAGGGCATTTAGAGCCGCTTAAAACCATCATCAACTCTAACAGGTTCCGTGAAATCTCTTCCGACGAGCTGGGGGAGGTGTTTGCGGGAGCCTTTTACCGCGGGAATTTCGAAACTTGTCAAGCCATCATTGACTCTAACAGGTTCAATGAAATCCCTCTCGCTGTTCTGGAAGAGTCGCTTCATATAGCCATTAAATGCGTGGCTAAAGGAGCTCCGAACGCTGAAAGAATTCTTCAAGCCATCATCAACTCTAGAGCGGTCAAAGCCATCCTCAGATCCGAAAAGGTCCATGAAATGACTTCCGAGTCTCTGGGAGTGGCCCTTATCGCAACCGCTAAAGAAGGGGATGGAGGGGCTGTTACAGCCATCACCAACTCTAAAAAGTTCAATGAAATTGACCTGAAGTATCTGAGAACAGCGCTTGAGGAAGCCGAAGCAAACAGTCATGAGCAGATAGCGGCTTCTCTTAAAGACCTGATCGACTCAAGCCTGATCGACTCAAGAAGGCTCGATCAACTTCACATCAGCTATATGGAAGAAGCGTTTTACAAAGCCAGTGAAAAGTGGAATAGAGAGCTTCTTAAAGACATCGTACAATCTGAAAGGTTTGCTCAAATCAGTCCCGACTATTTGACACCAGCGCTTATATTAGCCGCTGGAAATGGGGATTTAGAGACTCTTCAAGCGATCATCAACTCCAGCAGGTTCGATCAAGTTCACGACCACTGTAAAACAATGGCGTTTCTGAAGGCCCAAGAAAAAGGGCATGGGCATATAGCGTCCCTTCTTCAAGGCTTCGACGACGATTGCCAAGAGAGAAAAGCTAAACATCCGAAAACTTGATGTCCGATGGACTCCGATCCGACGATGGGACAATCCGATAATCTCCAGAATCGACGCCTGCCATTTTGCTAAACAGCATGAAAACATCCCGCTGCACCAATTTTTCTCATGATGCTTGTCTCTAATGAGTGTGCTCCACTACAATTTTCCTTTGAAATTAGAGTTCTCTGTTTCAGACGAGGTACAAGAGCTGTGAAGAAATTGCAAGTGGTTGACGATCACCGGTGTTTTGCGTGTGGCATGGAAAATCCAGATGGTTTGCGTATTGAATGGAAAATAGAAGGGATGACGACATGCGCAGAATTTATTGCAGATCAGAGATACCAAGGATGGAAGGGGATTGTGCATGGAGGGATT
>DATIIR010000011.1:0-11647 GCA_035479435.1 Chlamydiales bacterium | reverse complement strand
TCGGTTTGGCGGCGAGGATAGGCGGTTCGGTAGTGGCCGGGAAGGCTGCGCGCTTCGAGCTTCCAGGGAAGTTGCTTCTCCATAATTTGTGCGAGGCGCCAGGTGCCGTCGATGAGGAGGAGGCCTCGGCTGGAGTCTGCGAGAGTGAGGGGCGGGGCGCCCACTTTGAGGAGAAGGTAGGAGGAGAGGTCGGGAAGCGGGTCGACGGGATAGGTGAAAAAGATGAGGTCGGGGCGCCCTTCAAGGCCGCGGAGAGAACATTTCCGGAGGTTTTCGCGCCGATGGCGAAGGATGGCCGTTATACCACATATCATGCAAATATCTTGTGGTCGGTGGCTTTGATGAGCGTCTTTGGAATCTCATAGAGAAAGCGAGAGGGGTTGGTGGGGTGCGTTTTCCCCATGCGCATGCGGGCGCGGGCCATGCTCATCGTGAGATGCTTTTGCGCGCGGGTAATGCCGACGTAAAAGAGGCGCCGCTCCTCCTCGAGGCCGGTTTGGGCCATGCTCTTTTCATGAGGCAAAATGCCGTCCTCAAGACAGGCGAGGAAACAGGCGGGAAATTCAAGCCCTTTAGCGCTGTGGAACGTCATGAGGTGGACTTTGTCCTCATGCGTCTGCTTCGAGTGGTTTTGCATGGCTTGCCGATTGAGCGTCGTGTTGGCGATGAAGTCTTGTAGACTGCCCCCTTCGGCTTGCGCAAGAGCATTGACGCACTCTTGCACGTTTTCCCACTTGAATTCGCGCATCTTCTCCGATTTGACTTCCTCTTCGATCGCTTTCCGATAGTTGATCTTGTCGATGAGCCAAGTGAGGGTGTCGGCAAGGGGAGGCGTCTTAAAACGGTCGGCTGCCTCTCGCATCAGATCGACGAAGGCGCGGACGGCCTTTTTTTCATCTTTGAGAAGGAGACTCCAAAGAGGGACGTTGTCCGAGCGATTGGCCTGCGTGAGCTGGTCCAAATAGGTGTCTGAGATCCCGCGCCTTGGGACGTTGATGATGCGGAGGAGCGCCTCTTGATCGAGCGGATTGGCGATGGCGCGCAGGTAGGCGAGGAGGTCTTTGATCTCGCTCCGCTCGGAGAACTCGAGGCCGCCAAATATTTCGTAGGGAATGCCCCGCATCCATTTGCCCTCTTTTTGCCACGAAGCTTGCAGAAGGGCCACTTCAAACTGTCTCGAAAGGGCATTGGAGCGGTAGAGGATGGCCATGTCACGCCACTTGAGGCCTTGATCGTGAAGGCGAATGAGGCGGTTGACGACGGCTAGCGCTTCATCCGCATCGGTAGGGGCGTTGAAAACTTCGATCGGTTCGTCGTGCGTATTGGCGCTCCAGAGCTTTTTCTCATGCCGGTTTTGATTGTGGCGGATCACCGCATTGGCCGCTTCTAGAATGACCGAAGTGGAACGGTAATTTTGTTCGAGTTTGATGATATGGTCCGACTTGAAATGGAGGATGTTTTTCACCTCCGCGCCGCGCCAGCCGTAGATCGACTGGTCGTCGTCGCCGACAACACAGAGATTTTGGTATTTGGCAGAGAGCAGCTCAGCAAGGCGGAATTGAGCCGGATTGGTGTCTTGGTATTCGTCAATCATCAGGTATTGGTAGCGATTTTGATACCGCTCGAGAACCGAAGGGTGCTCCTCAAAGAGCTGAATCGTCAATGTGATGAGGCTGTCGAAGCTGACGGCATTGTAGGCGCGCAAAGATGAGTTGAGGCGCAGGTAGAGATCCTTGGAAAAGGAGTCGTGCCACGTCCCTTCTTCGGCGGAGAGGCCCGAGTTGGCCGCCTCGGCGAGAGCCGCTTTCGTCGGAGCGAGCGAGGGAAGCTCCCCTTCGTGGCCCAACATGTCGCGCGTCAGTTGCTGAATCAGCCGGTGGATATCCCGTTCGTCATAGAGGCTAAATTCGCGCGTATAGCCGAGCTTTTCGATCTCTTTGCGCAGAACCTGCATGCAGAAGCTGTGAAAGGTGGAGAGGGTGACGAGCTTGCCCGCCTCGCCGATCAGGCTGCTGACCCGGTGACGCATTTCTTGGGCCGCCTTATTGGTGAAGGTGAGCCCGAGGATCGATTGGGGACTTACGCCGAGTTCGATGAGGTGGGCGATCCGATGGACGATGACCCGCGTTTTCCCGCTGCCCGCCCCTGCGAGAATGAGGACCCGCCCTTTGACCGTGCGGACCGCTTTCTGCTGAGGCTCATTTAGCTTCATCTGAGGAGTCTGATTAATTCGTCTGTGATCTCGGAGCACTTCGCCTTTTTCGCGCATTGGCGCGGGACGACGTTGAGCTCAAAAGGGGGCAGGGATCCGTAGTTCTTGCGGAACGCTTCCCGAACGAGCCGCTTAAAGCGGTTCCGCTCGGGAGCTGAACCGTAGCGGCTGGAGGCGCTGATTCCAAGTTTTGATTTACCAGCGGGCCTACAATCGACACAGAGGAACCTCCCCACCTGCCTTTTTCCATCCCTGACTACGCGCTGGAACTCTCCCCGCGATCTGAGTCTTACGGATTTGGAAAATTTCATGCGGCGAGTTTTTTGCGACCCTGGCGGCGGCGGCGATTGATGATCTTCCGGCCACTAGAGGTCTTCATGCGGGCGCGGAACCCGATGGTCTTTTTACGGCGGATTTTACTCGGTTGGTAGGTGCGTTTCATGGTTCTTTGTCCGGTTTAAAAAATGATTTTCACTAGGATGATAGCCAATGGGGTCTTAATCTTCAAGCTTGAAAACAAATTGGCGGGCGGTGTATAACAATGTGCTTTGAAAGTGAGGAAAGTTCATGAAAGTCGGAGCTTCGATTAAAGCCGACCCTTCGAAAGGTGACAAGATCGTTCGCCGCAAGGGCCGTTTATACGTGATCAACAAGAAAGACCCCAACCGGAAGCAGCGCCAGAAAGGGCCTGCCCGTAAGAAGTAGAGGAAGGAAATGGCAAAGAAATCTCAAGTTGCAAGACAGAAGAAGCGCGAGAGAATGGTAAAAAATAACTGGGAGAGACGCAAGTCGCTGAAAGAGGCGATCCTCGACATGAATAAGTCGGTCGAAGAGCGGCTCGAAGCGGTTGATTCGCTGAACAAGATGCCAAAGAACTCTTCGCCGATCCGCCTGCGCAACCGTTGCCAGTTTACGGGTCGTTCCCGTGGATTCTTGCGCAAGTTCAAGCTGTCGCGCCTCTGCTTCCGCGAAATGGCCAACCAAGGCCTCATTCCTGGCGTAGTCAAAGCCAGCTGGTAAATCTTTGATACAGAGACGGGTTCAGCCCGTCTCTATCTTTTTTTTAGCCCTCGGTTGTGAGGGTTTCTTTGAGTTGTTTCCAGTCTGTCATTTCCTCGTGCCACACATACGTGGAGAGGTCCACTTTGCCCTGCCTCCAGGCGATCGTTATGGCGTCGAGGCTCATGGGACCCTGCTGTCGGTTCTCAGGGTCGAGATAGTACCAGAATTTGTCGCTCGGCCCCTGGATCTTCAAAACCGGCTCGGGTTTAGGAGGCAAGACGGCTGCCTTTTTAGGAGCGGCAAAGAAAATGGCGAAGATGCCAAAAATACCGAAGAGGAACCCGATGGCAAACCACGCGTAAGGGTTGCGGCCCCGTTTATGCGCGAGATAGGAGGAGATCCCCCCGATCGCAGCGGCGCTGACAAGCATGAGAGGACTGAGAGGTATATTCATTTTTTGAATCCTATGTATTGCCCCTGATGATAGCCGATTTCAGAAAAAGTTTCCATAGATCGGTTCTTTTGCTATAATGAGGTTTGGTGGGGTAGAGCCATGTACGATCAATTAAAAAATATGGACACACGAGAGATTGAACTCCCGGAGACGGCGTTCATTCGCGATATTGATACGCGCGTATTTCAAGCGATTGCTTTGCAATGTTTGGCGAAGATTGAGGGGATCGGTCTTCTCGAGGGGAACCTCTTTGACAGCCTCTTAGGGAGAGAAGTGGAGAGGGTGAAGGGGATCCACGTTGTGCAAGATCAGAAGCAGCACTCGGTCGATGTGCGCGTCGAGATCAACGTTCTCTACGGCGTCAACATTCCGGCTAAGGCCGAAGAGGTGCAGGAGAAGATGGTTGAAGAGATCAGCAAGTGGACCGGTCTGCACGTCTCTTCCGTCCACGTCATCTTCAAGGACCTCATTCCACCCCAAGCGCCGTCTGCCGCAGCCCCCGGCGCTGCATTTGAAGAGGCATTTTGATGTCCCCGCGCCAAGCCCTTGCTTCTGCTCTTCACCTCTTCGTAGTCTTCGCCTTTTTCGTTGCGGGGCTCTTCTTTGTCTGTCTTCCCTACTTGCCGGAAACCCGCATCCAGATCATAGACTTTTTCTCTCATGATTTTGAGAGGTGCACTCTCATCGGCCTCGCCTTTTTTCTCACTTCAGTCCTCTTTCTCCTTGGATTTTACGCACTCGACCGGGGGCGGTATCTCGTTATTCGGATGGGGCTTTCGGCTGATATCAACATCGTTCGTCAGACCCTTGAGGAGTGTTTTCAGCATCAATTTTCCAAGAGAATCCACCTCAACGAAGTGGAGATTGGCCGCCGTTACCGTTTGAATATCACGGTTTCTCTCGCTCCGCTCAGTGAAGAGGCGCGGGAAGATCTATTTATTGAGGCGGAAAAGCAACTGACGCTTCTCCTTCGCGAACGCTTCGGCTACTCCAAGCCCTTCTACCTGATCGTCAAGGTTTAATCACAGAGTTACACGGAGACGCAGGCGAGAGTTACACAGAGAGGAAATGACCACTTTGTCGTAGCCCAAAAGCCATGATTTCTGTTAATGCCGTTTGTGATTCATTCGAGAGAATGGACTATCTGCTGGAGCAGTTCGTGTAAGTTTGGCAGATAGTCCCGTATTGTTTTCCAGATGACGTCGTGATCGACATCGAAATATGCGTGGATAAGTCGGTTTCTCATACCGATCATCTGTTTCCATGGGAATTCGGGGAAGTCCTTTCTTGCTTTTTCTGATACGTTATTTGCAGCTTCCCCTAACACTTCGAATTCCCTGAGAATCGCAGAGAGAAACTGGCGATCTTTGTCCAAATCAATTCTTTTCCTACCGTACGAGAAGGACAGGATAGCCTGCGTGCAATCTAGCATATGCTTGAAACGGGTCAAGTCCTTACTTTCCATAGATGACCTTGGCCTTGGCTAGCACTTCATCGCGGAAATACGGGCTGAGGTCGTTCGGCGTTCTTAGATCGACAGTCCGGCCCACAATGTCACTGAGTTCTGACTCCATATTCACCATGCCAAAAATATGTGGGATATGTTTTTTATCAAATTTTACCAAGACGTCAATGTCACTCTCCTCATTGAACTTCGTAGTCAAGACAGACCCAAAAAGAGCAAGGTAGACGATGTGATTCTTTCGACAAAAACCCTCAATCTTGTGTTTGTGTAACGGAATCGGAATCTTTCTCATAATGGTATACCGCTCGTGATTCAAAAATCGGTTCTGCCGGCGTCGGGCAGCCACTGCTTTTGGGATCCGCTTCCACCCCACCCCAAAGATGATGCATCTTTGGGGACCCCGGGGCCCAACCTTCCAGGTTGAGCTGCTTCAGCGCCGGCTTCGCCTGACCCAAAATCAGGGCGCCTCCTTGGCATCCCCCGATTTTTGAATCACTCCCGGTATACACATTTTATAATCTCTCTGTCGGCAAAGTCAAGCGCGCCACTTGAGGATGGTTTCGACGTCTTTTTGGTTGAGGATGGAGCGGAGTTCTTCGGCTGTTGCGGCTTTGATGGCCTTGACACTGCCAAAATGCTTGAGGAGCTTCTTTCTTTTGGTGGGGCCAATGCCGGGGATGTCGTCGAGGGAACTCGAAAGGGTCCTCTTGGATCTGCGCTTGCGGTGGAATTCAATAGCTTGCCGGTGCGCTTCGTCGCGGATCTTTTGGAGAAGGAAGAGAAGGGGAGAACGGGGATCGATGAGAAGAGGGTCCTTGCGGTGGGGGACGTAGATCTTCTCTTGCGTAAGCCCTTTGTCGTGGCGCGCGTCTTCTTTCGTTAGGCCAATGACGTCGATGGTCGCAATTTGCAGATCTTGAAAGACTTCAAGGGCGATATTGAGCTGACCCTTGCCCCCATCGACAATGAGAAGATCGCAAAAGTCGTTTTTCTCCTTTTCCTTGATGAAATGGCGCTGGAGAACTTGGCGCATGGCAGTATAATCGTCTGCTTTGTCGAGCCCTTTGATTTTGAATAGGCGGGTGCGCGATTTGTCCTTCTCGCCATTGACAAAACAGGCGAGGCTGGCGACCGGATCGGTGCCCGAAATATTCGAGGTGTCAAAACACTCGATGCGACGGGGAAAACGGGTGAGCTGGAGGGTCTCGGCGAGGTCGAGGAGCATCTTCTCCTTGAGAGAACGGGCGTCTTGCTCGCGGACAAAGAGGGCCTGCGCATTGCGGAAGGCCATCTCGACCAGGTCTTTTTTCTTCCCTTTTTGAGGAGCGTGGATGGAGACAGAGAGGAGCTCTTCAAGGGCTCCTTGCTGGGGCAGTTCCATGGGAATGAAGATCTCAGCGGGGAGCTTGGGGAGGTTTTTGTAGTGCTGCAGGAGAAAGGACTCGATGATCTCAGCGTCATTGGAGGCGATGAGGTGGAATGAAAAGTGCTCAGAGCCAATGAGTTTCCCCTCTCGGAAAAAGAGGAGGGCGATCATGACAGCATCGGCTTCGCGGTAGAGACCGACGACGTCGCAGTGGATGGCTGCGGGATTGTCGACGTGTTGGATCTGGGTCACGTGCTCGATCTGGTGGATCATCTGGAGGAGCGAATTGGCTTTCTCAAATTCGAGGGCATCAGAGGCGGCTTCCATGGCTCGTTTGAGCTCCTTGAGAACCTCTTTATCGTGCCCTTTGAGAAGGCGCTTGGCGGCCTCAACGTGGTTTTGGTATTCGTCGGGTGTGCATTTGTTAACGCAGGGGGCGATGCATCGCTTGATGTCGTAGAGGAGGCAGGGACGGTCCCGCGAGGCGAGTTCGGCGTCGGAACATTGGCGCAAAGGAAAGAGGCGGGAGATGAGGTCGAAGGTTTGGCGCGCGGCCAGGGCGTTGGTGTAGGGGCCAAAGGAGTCGGCGTCGTTTCTCGGTTTCCCTTTGTAGCGGACGAGTTGGATCATGGGCCATTTGTGGCGCGTGACGACGAGGCTGACAAAGGTTTTGTCGTCCTTGAGGAGGACATTGTATTTCGGCTTGTGGAGTTTGATGAGGTTGTTCTCGAGAATGAGGGCATCTTTTTCCGTAAGGGCGATGATGGTGTCGATGGCGTCGATCTGCGAGACGAGATAGGGGACCATGTCGCGCTGGTCGCCATACTCAGCGAAATATTGCTTGAGGCGGGCGCGCAGATTCTTGGCTTTGCCGATGTAGAGGACAAGCCCTTTCTCGTCTTTCATGAGATAGACGCCGGGCTGGTCGGGATAGAGGGTCAACGATTTGGGATCAAACGACATAGCTCACAGAGTTTATGATGCGCTTGGATGGGGGTGATGTTGGGGAGGTCGAGTTTTTTGAGTTCGGTTAGGGCGGGGTGTTCTTGGGGTGTGGAGATGAAGAGGGGGATCTGCCCATCGGGTTTCTTCTCGAGCTCTTTCAACATTTCTTGAGCTCTCTTGATCACTTTGGAGGGGAGGCCGGCGAGTTTGGCGACGTGGATGCCGTAGCTCTTGTCGGTGCCCCCTTTGATGATCTTGCGGAGGAAGACAATGCCTGAGGGGATCTCTTGGACAGCGGTCTGGAAATTGGCGGCGTGGGGGTATTCGCTTTCGAGTTTGGTGAGCTCCCAATAGTGGGTGGCAAAGAGGGTCTTGGCTTGCTTGCGGGGCGCGGTGAGGAGGTATTCGGCGACGGCCCAGGCGATCGAGATGCCGTCATAGGTGCTGGTGCCACGGCCAATTTCGTCGAGGAGGACGAGGGAGCGGGAGGTGGCGTTGTTGAGGATGTTGGCGGTCTCAGACATCTCAACCATAAAGGTCGATTGGCCGCGGGCGAGATCGTCGCTGGCGCCGATGCGGGAAAAGACTTTGTCGATGAGGCCGATATGGGCTGAGGTGGCGGGGACATAAGAGCCGATTTGGGCGAGGATCGCGATGATGGCGACTTGCCGGATGTAGGTCGATTTGCCGGCCATGTTGGGGCCGGTGATGAGCATGAGTTGCTGCGCAGGATTGAGGTGCGTGTCATTGGGAATGAAGGAGGCCCTGCCGATGGCTTTCTCAATGATCGGATGGCGCCCTTGGATGATTTCGAGGGTGTCCGATTCATCGACGACGGGACGGACCCACCGATGGGTCTCTGCGACGAGGGCGAGAGCGAGGAGAACGTCGATGCGGGCGAGGATTTTGGCGGCGCTGTTGACGGCGGCAGCTTGCGAGGCGACTGCGGCGCGGAGCTGCTCATAGAGTTCAGATTCGATGGCTTTGGAGCGCTCTTCGGCGGTGAGCACTTGGTGTTCAAATTGCTTGAGCTCTTCGGTGATGAATCTCTCGGCGTTGATGAGGGTTTGGCGCCTCTGGAATAGGGCGGGAATTTTTTCGCTCTGGGCTTTGCTCACTTCGATGTAGTAGCCGAAGGCCCTCGTGTATCCCACTTTCAACGTCTTAATGCCCGTCTCTTCGCGTAAGCGCGTTTGGTAGCGGGCCATCCAGCTCATCGAGTCTTTGCTGAGCTGGCGTAAGTGGTCGAGTTCGGGGTGGTAGCCGTCCTTAAAAATTTCTCCTTCGCCGATGCGCAAGGGGGGCGTTTCATTGAGGGCGGTGAGGATTTTGTCTGCGAGTGGGCCAGCTTCGAAGAGCGATTCTTCGGAGAGCGTCTCTTTGATGGCGGGGATTTTGGAGAGAGACATTCCCAAAGCGAACAGATCGCGCGGAGTGGCGTAGCTGGCCGAAATCTTCATCATGAGCCGCTCCAGATCGCGCACCTGAGAGAGGAGTTCGCGCGCCTTCTTGCTCACTGCGGGGCGCTCGATGAAAGAGAGGAGCGCCTCTTGACGCTGGGTGATTTGCGCGCAGGAGAGAAGGGGGTATTGCATCCAGTTCCTCAACAGGCGTCCTCCCATCGGAGTGCATGTTTCATCGAGCAGGTCGACAAGGGAGTCGGAGAGCTCGAGATTGCGCATCGTGGAGCGGTCGAGCGCCATAAATTGGGAAAGGGAGTCGGAGCGGATTGATTGGATGTGTTCTAACGAGAGGTTGAGCTCCTCTTTTAGGTACAAAAGGAGCGATCCGGCGGCGACCACGGCAGCTGGCTGCCCTCTCAGCCCAAATCCATCGAGGTTTTGCACATCGAAATGGGCGGTCAATACGTCGAAGCTCAGTTTTGGATCGAGCGCCTCCTTCACATTCGAGACGAAGGGGAACGCATAGGAGAGCTCCCTTAAGAAATCGAACTGCTTGGAGACGAGGAATTCGGCGGGGCGAAGACGACACAGCTCGTCGATGAGCTCCGGCTCTTTCGCCAGTTCCGTCGCGCGGAATTCGGTCGTCGTCAAATCGAGGACTGAGAGGCCAAAACTGGTTCCCACCTGTACGACGGAGACAAAGAAGTTATTCTTCTTATCGGATAAGAGTTGCGAGTTGACGATCGTGCCGGGCGTGACGATCCGGACGATTTCCCGTTTGACGAGTCCTTTGACGGCCTTGGGATCTTCTGTCTGTTCGGCGACGGCAATTTTAAATCCCTTTGCGATCAATTTGTCGATGTAGCTTTCGGCGGTGTGGAAGGGGACGCCACACATCGGAGTGCCTTGGCGCGCGGTGAGGGTGAGGCCGATGGCCTTCGAGATGACTTGCGCGTCGTCGTAGAACGCCTCGTAAAAATCGCCGAGGCGAAAGAAAAGGAGAGCGTCTTTTGCCTGTGCCTTACACGCTTGCCATTGAGACATCATAGGAGTCATAGTCATAGAGTCATCCCGATTTGGGCGCCGACGACAAGCGCATTTGGAATGGTGCCGTAACCTTTCGGATTGATCACGTATTGCACGTCGGGCGTAAATGTAAACCAGTCGTTGATCTGAAACCAATGGTTGAACTCAAGGACCGTCTCGGCGCTCTGGGGCCGGTTTCCAAACGGACCGATTAACCCGCTCTTCCGAGCGCTCCGTTGAACCGCCTCTCGCTCGGAGCTGTAGTGGCCGTAGGCGACACCAAAGTTGGTCGTATCGCGAGGTCGTCCCTGAATGAGGCCTCTGTAGACGAGCCCCGCCGTGCAGAAAAAGGGGAAGAGATTCCGGTTCTCAGGCGCAAAAAGGAGTGCGATAAAGGGGGTCAATCCCTCTTCCGTTCCGGGGCCGTTGGGGCGGTAGATCATCTGGTCGAAAAGAATGTAGCCGCAATAGTCGCCGTTGGTCGGAGTGTTGGTGCTAAAAACTGTCGCTGCTCCCGTCTGGTAGAAAAAACCCACCTTGTAGTTGCCCGGCAGCCCCGTATCGCCCCGATTTTGGTTGGGCACCCAGGCCCATTCGGTGATCCAAATCACTCCGTTCGTGCTCTCCAATGTGAAATTGATGCCGTGATATTTATTTAAGAAGATGTGGGAATTGGCGTTATAGACGGCGAATTTAAAGATGAGCTGACTGATCGGATAGATGGCTAAATAGGCCCCCCAGCTAGCGTTCGGATAGGCGGTAAATGAGGCGAAGTTGTTGAATACGGCGACCGGGTTCCCATCGAACGCGTTGTTGACAAACTGGCCATAGAGCGGCGAGGCGAGGAAGTCGTTGCCCGCATCGAGCCGCCCCGCTTTTGCGATCATCGTCCCACTCCAAAGCGCCTGTTGGAGGTAGAGTTCATTGAGCTTGACGGTTTGGGATCCATAGACCTGCTGGACGGTAAATTGGTTGTGGATCTTTGTTCTGGAGAGATTCGTACCTGTGCGCCAAACGGCGGAGCCGTAGAATTTAGTGCCGGTCCACCCGGCTGCTTTTCCAAAATCGATGCCGAGTCCTACGCCAAACGATCCCGTGTAGGTGAATCCTCTCGCCTCGCCTCCCACCGGGTTGCCCACGTTATCGGAGACGAAGGAGGAGTTGATCTCTACGCCGTGGTTTTCCAGGTAGGTGCGCGCGCCGTTCCAGTCTCCTGTCATCGTCTGTAGCGTCGGCGGCTTGAGCCCGGGCTGCACGTTGTAGTAGTCGTATAATTTCTGGTGGAACTGGTGGTTTGATTTGGATCGTTCCTCTTGCACGGAAGCAAAGGCGCTCATACCCAAGAGGAGGAAAAACAAAAGATTCCGCATGGATCTACGGTAGCACAACAACCACAAATTGTGCTACACTCCCTTCCATGGATCGATCGGTTACGTTTGCGACTGCGTGCTGGGAAAGGGATTGGCGGCTGATTCTGCTCGATCCCGACTATCTGGCCGTGCGCCAGATCGGCAATCACCAGTTCCCGTTTAGGGAAAAGCTCCTCATCATCAACAACGTAAAAGATCTCGAGGCCGTCAAGGCCGCCGCCCAGGCTCAGATCGATGCGGGCGTATTGACGCGCTATGTCGTCGCCGAAGACGTCCTCTCTTTCTTCAACCTCAAACGCTCCGATTTCAACGAGTGGCAATATTACAATGCCCTCGCGCCGCTCTCTGCGATCTACCACTGCCAAAGCGATTATCTGCTCTACGTGACTGGCGATGTCTATCTG
>DATIIR010000010.1:0-8276 GCA_035479435.1 Chlamydiales bacterium | reverse complement strand
ATGCCCGTTTTACCTCTTCTATACAGAGCCAATTTTGAATCCGTTTTTCGCTCTTCATTACAGAGATCAGAAGAGGAGCATGATTGATACCTACGATATGGTCTTTCTCCTCCGCAAACAATTCGAGAAAAGAGGCGCCGGGCTCAGAAGTGGTATCTAACATCTCGAGAAATCGAGAGACATTGGCTTCGGGGAGTTTCCATCGAATGGGAATCTGACTGCAAATCTGTTTGTATAGCGTTTCCCCAAGCACAGTTTTGACCCTCTCAAGAAGTATAAATTCCTCCTCAAAGGTATCCAAGTTCTCTCTTCTCTCGAGACTGGCCAAGTAACCGTCAGCCTGTTTTCGCGCTCGTTCGGGCAAAGCCGCAAGGAGTTGTTTAAACCCTTTCTCCTCTCTCCCAATCCGTGCAAATAGAGCAGGAGCTTGCTCCTGAGGTATCTTCGGCACATCCTTCAGGAGTCTCTTATATGCATGCTGTTTCTCGACGATCGGACGAAATCTCTCCGCATCGCCAAATTGACTTTCCAAAAACAGATCGATGACCCTCTTCAGCTCGACGACATCGATGATGGGCACAAACAGGAGTCCATCATAAGATGTCTCAAAATCTTCGACCGGCGGGATATCGTCGACATGCAAGATCTTCATAGTTTGACCTTTAAAGCAAAATTGATGGATGTCGTGCATGGGCCTAACGAATTCGACGAAAGTCTCTAACTCATCCTCTGGAGCTACTTTCACATCTACTTCCTCACTCCTGCCAGATGCATCAAAAAGGACAAATGCAGTTTTTGAACTGACTGGACCAAACCGCCCCACCGTGGGTGAGGCCTCCTCCGGTTCTGGAGAGGGCTTAAACTTCTCCATTGCCTCTCGTGGATCCACGCTTGGGGGGGAATTAATAGGTGTAGGGTTATACATTTCAATGTAGAGAGAGTTTCGATCATTTGCAAAAACTTGGACCCCGGTTCCGGGGGCCACAGACCTGTGAAGAGGACTAAGCGCCCCTGTCATGGATCCCTCATGATGATCTCATACTTCTCAGCGAGTTTTAGCCAGTTCTTCCAAAAATGATCATCCCCTTTGATGATCTGATAGATGTCGTAAAACAGATAGAGAAAGGCGATCTCTTCTTTGATGTCCATTTCGGCCAGTGCAGCAGATCCCCTCTTCTCCCCCGAAATGATCTTAAGACCATCGATCACTCTCAAAAGGCTCGCCCGCAGCTCTGCCATCCTTTTTGGGATCACTTTCGCAGCACAAGCGGGCATCGGCGCGGCCCCGATCTTGGCAAAAACATCCTTTCTGAGTTCCCGTTTCTTAAACGATCGAACCGCCTGCGCAAGCGGCACGTATTCGATCCCTTTGAACCCAATCCCCCCTTCCGTCGTGTTGATCAGGCGAATCTCGGGGTGTTTTTTTGCAAAATGGGAGATGCTCGCCGACTCCATGACCCAACGGACCGCCGTATAAATCGGCTTGCCCTGCCGATCCTTTCGTCTGATAATCCGATCTGCGGCCGATTTTTCCGCATCGATGGCTTGAAAGGCGAGCTCCTCTTCCCCATCGACGCCTGCGGCGTAGCGCCTATTGCCCGTGTAGGCGAGATCGACTCCGTTGAGGAGGATCGGATTGCATCCCAGAAACTGGGCCCAGGCGATGCAGATGCTCGTCACCGAGATCGCCTCAGGCGAGAGGAAGTCGCCGATGAGCGAATCGAAGAGCCCCATCTCCTCTTCGATCCAGAGCTCGGGAACGCCGCCGATCCCACTCCGCATGTACCCGAAGGGGCCGTTGCACGTTTGAAAAACGGCTGGATGGACGCGCGTCGAATAGAGGAGAGGCACCTCAAAGGCAAAGCTGTTTTTCATCCGCCGATACTCTTCCAAATTAGGGTCGACCGCCATGCCAAAATGGGGCGAAATCCCCCGCGAACTCAGCGCCGCAAGCGTCGATCCCCCAGCGATGAGGAGCGCCCTATTTTCCATTTGAGAGAGCACCTTCATCGACTGTTGCAGCGACGGCCCCGCACCGCAAACAATGGCCGGCACATTCTTGAAAGCGTCTTTGAGCCCATTTGCATAGAAAGAGGAGGGAAGATGACGCACATTGCGCACAAAATTATCAAACGGCTGATAGCCGTGGAGGCGATCGAGATAGAGCGCGTGAGAGAGGGCCGTTTTGCGCAGCAGTTTGAGCCGCAACCGCTGCAAACTTCGCTTTTTTGAGGGCAAGCCGGCCACTTCTACGCGTCTTACGGGAAAGCGCTCGGCGAGCAGATCGATCTCGCTGTTTTTCCTAGAAAACAGCTCCAGATAGACCTGCGGATTGGAGAGGATCTCCACCGCTTCGGGAAGATGGAGAAAGGAGGCGATGAAGCCAGGATCATCTTCGAGGAAAATGAGCTTCCTCTCCTCATTACCTTGGAGCCACCCCTTGCATTGAAAATAGGCAGCCCCATTCCCAAGTCCGTAAAAGTAAACTACTTCCGCCTTATCGATCGAGAGCTTCGCCACCTCCTCATCGCCCCCTTTTTTTTCACTCCAAGTGGGAGCGAGCAAGCCGAGCATGGGGAATCTCTCCATCAGAAGCGAGCACGCCTCTCTATACATAGACGAGTTTTTTCCCATCCCAGTGCCCCTCCTTTTCGATCCAGATATTTTGGAAGCGATCCCACGCCCTTTCCTGGTACGTTTCTCCATCGATCCAGCGGGCCTCTAACCTAAGCTCTCCATTTTCGTCCCAGCTGTGGATGTTGAAGCGCGGCCCGTCGAGATAGGTGATCTCCTCGATGAGATTCCCCTTTTTCCCGTATCTGCGATGGACGCCAACCGGCTTTCCCTTCTCATAGCGCCCCTCATCGGCCAAATGCCCCTCTTCGCTCCACATCTGATCGAGGCCGTGGCGCACACCGTTTAGGAAGGAACATCTCCGCTTCAGTTTTCCATTGGGCCAGTAGAGGAGCGATTCCCCATCCAATTTCCCATCGCGAAACCGCTCCACCGTCTTGGGAGTCCCATCTTCGTAAGAATACTCTCTCCGATCTTCATACACGGCGCAGTAGACTTTTCCATTGGGGTAAACCAGTTGATTATCCATGCATATGCTCCTCTAAAACCTGGCTGTAAAAAGAGATTTTGTGCATCTCCATGTCTTGTTGCGGATCGACCTCAGCCTCTCTTTCAAAAATCGGCCTCCAAACTTGCCAAAGAGGATCGAGGAGCATCTGGTATACAACTTCTTCCTCTACTTGGTAAATCTTTTTTTTACACCGATGCAAACTCGCGTCCCATTCGGCCCATCTTCCGCTGCTTACGAGCGGCAATTTTTGGATCGTTTCGTGCACTTTTTGGCGCAGGTCCCATTTTTTAACACACTGCTCCAAAACGGTCTCCAAACGGCTCTTCGGCAGCGAGAGGATGCCCCCTTCGGTCGCATTGATGAGCGGCCCCTTTTGCGCCTCGGTCCAGCGCGCCGCCATGAGCCAATCGCGCTGCGTCCACACATCGCCCCATCTCACAAGCCCCTCCGCGTGCGCCGTCTCAACCTCCGCATACTTCCGGTCATCCGTGTAGCAAAAGTCCATCCCCACCAGCACCACCGGATCGCATCCCATGTGGAGCGCCACTTTAGTGAGGAAATTCCCCACCGTCCAGCCACTCTCAAACGCCTCTTCGCCATAAATCCAATTGAGCGCAGCGGAAGAGCTATCCGGGAACAAAATTTTAGGGCCGTGAACCAAAGAGAAGTTCTCGGCGCTCATGCGGCTTTGATAGCAAAAGGGCGTCTCCGAAAACGGCTGCATTTTAAATTGCCGGTAAGGCGCCGCTGGATCTACTGCGGCGGCGAAGTGGGGCTCCACGTCGATCGCATTGAGCGCGCTTCCACCCGCCAAAATCAGCGCCCGATCCTCAAATGCCCTCAGCAGGTGCCCATTTTTTGCCAGCGAAGGGCCCGCGCCAACCACGATCGCGGGCACACCCGCAAACGCCCCCTTGAGAGCCATCCCCCGTCTACTCGGCGACGCATTCGCCCTGCCGTTCTTCAAAACCGCCACCCCCCAATCGGCCGCTTCGGAGAGGATGAGCCCTGCCGCCAAGTGGCATTTCTCCAATTCCTCCCGAAACCGCGCCCCCTCTTTCGCCATCACGACGGTCATTTTCCGCAAAACAGCCGACCAGGCGATTTTTTTTGCCAGCGGCTCGATTTGGAGCTCCGACTCGAGAGGATAAATCTTCACGCGCAGATCGTCAGACTTCTTCTCCTCTTCGGAGACAAAAACGACGCGCCGATCCCCTTCGACCCACGATAAGGCCTCTCTGTAGAGCGCTTCATCCCAGCCGTAGACGCAAATAAATTCAGATTCTTCGGGAAAATTCATATAATTCAATATAGCTGGGCAAAAAGGGAACTGAGGCGATGCCTCCCCGTTCTTGCCAAAAGGTCTTGAGTCCACTCGGGCACGCCAGGCAGATGAAGGGCGCCTTCACGATGGCATTGTAACCAACGGCCTGATTTTCAGCAGCTTCATCGATCTCTCCCGCCTTGCACTCGACGAGGAGGAGCGGCTCGCTCTCCTTCGTGTAGCAGACCAGGTCGAAGCGCCTGCTTCCGATTTTTTTCTCAACGGCGATGAGCCCCTTGGGGTAACCCCATTCGGCGATCATCCTTCGCACCAGCGTCTGACGGACAACCTCCTCAGGAGTCGCCGCCACCCACCTCTTCCTGATCAAGCACCTACTGTATTTGGACGAGTCCGTAGTTTCTATCCTCGCGGCGGTAGATCACTTTGACTTTCTGATCCTCTTCCGATCTAAAGATGAGGAAGGGATCATCGGTGATTTCCATTTTCATGATTGCCTCGTCTTGAGTCAGAGTCCTGAGCGGCATGGTTTCTTTGGCGACCACCTGGTGGAGTTTGTATCTCTCCTCTTCTTTCTTGATCGACTCAGCCTCGATCTCATCGTTGATCGCGCTTAAATCGTCTTTTAGCGCCTGGATCACATTGACGTGGATATCGACCGTACTCAGGTGTTTATTTCGGTAGGACTGCAACTTTGTTTTGTAGCGGCGGATCAGTTTGGTCACTCGGTCGATTGCCTTATCGATCGCCTCGTACATATTGTCTTTGCCCACCTGGACTTTGATTTGGAAACGGATGAAGTTCATCAAAATCGAGCAGCTTTTTTCCAATTTTTGCGCATCTAGGACGACATGGACATCGATGATCTGTTCGGCGATCCGCTCGATCCGGGACAATTTTTCCCAGACATAACTCCTAATGGCGTCGGTGATTTCGATGTGTTTGCCGACGATGTAGAGCGTATAACCCTCATTCGCAAACTTATTTGTTTTTGGCATAATCCCTCTCAATAACAATCCATTTTATCACTCCTACACTCACCTGCCAAGCGAATTTTATCCACTTCGTGCTATTCTATTCACATGGAAGAAAAAGTTCCCGGCCTGCTGCTCCAGGTAATTCCCTATTTGGGTCAGAAAAAAATCCTCAAGGTATTTACTCCTGAAGGGCTCGTCTCTCTTTTTGCCAAATCGACTCCCCTCACCCCCTTTTGTCTTGCCGAATGGGTCTATCGAAAAACGGACACCGAAATGCATCCCTTGCTCGACACCACGCTACTCGATCCGCTCTCAGAACTCCGACAAAACTACTCTGTCATCTCCGCTGCGGGCGCCATGGCCAAAGACCTTCTTCGTTCCCAGCTACCCGGCAAGAAGGCACCTGCCCTCTACCAGCTCGCCAGCCTCTATTTTAGAAAGCTCCCCGCCGCCCCCGCCACTCTCGTCGCGAGTTTCAGGCTCAAGCTTCTCCTTCACGAAGGGCTTCTCTCTCCCGACCGCGAACCCTCCTTTACCACAACCGAGTGGACACAAGTCATCGCTCTCGCCTCCGCGCGTCAGCTCTCATCGCTCTTCGAATTAACATCCCTCCCTCTTGAAAAAATCGCTCTTCTCTTCGAAGAGCGATTACTCCACAATTAGGCGTGATCCCCACTAGATGATGAGCCGGCACTCCCACTCCGAACAGGCGACAAGGCTCTTCTAACCTCTCTCAAGGGCTCCTTAAAACCTGCTGCTGCATTTGCTAAGCCTGCGCCCCGCGTTGCGGTTGGAAATGCCTTCTCCGCTGCTCTTTGGGCAGCCCTAGCAGCTGCAGCAGCTCTTTTTTGCGCTCTCTTAGATGGCTCAACTGGGGGTGCCGCAGCCTCACCTGTCGAAGATCCGCCATTTGCTTTAGGGACCGCTACCTCTTTTGCCACAGCTTCGTCAGCCCGCTCACCCACATTTGCTAGCCGTCGATTAGCCTCCGCGAGGGCAGCAGCGAGATGTTCGAAATCAGCTGTTGAAGCGGGGAGTGCTGGCGGTCGCCCTGCTCCTGGTAAGGGCAATGTGAGGGGTTTATAGCCAGCTCGAAGTCCGAACGCGTCATCATCATCATCGGCCATAACTACAAGGTCTTGCACTTGGGCCGCAGCCGCGGCGCTACCATCTGCAGAGGCTCTAGCACGAGCTCGAGCAGCTGCTGGTTCTTCGCCAACAAGAGCAAAGAATTCAGCGTCTCTAGCCGCCTGACGCCGCTCCCGCTGAGCCTTCACCACACCTGCCAAGGCTTTTGCTTGATCCTCAAGCTGTGGAAGCTCTGCGAGTCTTGCTGCCCTCCTCGCCCCACCTTCAGAGAACTCATTTTCCATGGCTACGCGAATTGCCACATAGTTGGCGCGCATAGCCGCCATATCTCTGATATTGGCTTGAACATCCGCCCCACCCGCAGGGACCGCTCCTAGGTCTGCCTCACTCAACTCATATTCACGTTCAAGAGCTCTGATCGCGGCGACCGTGCGTTCTACTATCGGAGCGGCCTCTGCCAAATCAACGGGTGCTGGAACTGCAGCGGCGGGCGGCGCTACCAGGACTGCAGCAGCGAGCGGTGCTGCTGGAGCGGGAGGTTGCTGCGCTGCGACTTGAGCAACTGGGTCTGCAGCTGCGAGCGGCTGCGCTGCTGGAGCAGCGGGTGCTGGCACTGGGGCTGCAGCTGCGGGCGGTGCTGCTGGCGCAGCGGGCACGACTGGAGGAACCGGTGGTGGCGGTGCGTCTACAACTGGCTGCGCTGCTGGAACAGCGGGCGCTGGGGCTGGGGCGGCGGGTGCAGGCGCTGGCACTGCGGCTGCAGCTGGCTGAGCTGTTGGAGCGGCGGGTGTTGGTGCGGGGAGTTGTGGCGCTGTAACTTGTGCGGCCGCGGTTGGGGCTTCTCGGCAGGTGACGAATTGCCAGAGGCAAGAGGTCGTTGCAACGGCGAGTGCGCACGGAATTAAGAGGAAGGCCGCTGCGACAGCAACAATGAGAGTTGCGATTTTTGTGCAGAGGGATTGTTTGTTACCAAGAGACAACTTTTCTACGTGACGTGTTGTGTGATCGGCGGTCCATTTCACAACGTTATCAAAGCGAAGTTCGAAAGCATTTTTTGGAGCTACTGTTGATACACCTAGACTCATTTTGCACCTCATTATGATTCATTAAACCGAGCCCTACTCGCGTAGGACCGCAGCGAATTTAAAAAAAAGAGGCACAGTTATACCCTGGAGGGAAAATTTCAACAAGGGAAAACTTTATGAGGGGCGGTTACAGCTGATCTGTCACGATTTGAATGATCTGTGCCTTGACCTCAGCCTGGTTAATTCGTTCGGTCGCCAGTTGAATACACTCTTCGACTGCCTCACGTTGTTTCGCTAAAACGGAATCATCTTCTTGTTTATGGAAAGCTCTGTGAGCTGCGGAAAACGTGCGACCAGCTAATGGGGACGCCGCAACTTCATTCAATTGTTCTTCTGTCAAACTAGAGTAGGCCCATCTATAGGCGTTAAGCACGTTGTTATCGTATCGCTCTTCTAAGAGTGATTTGAGGGGCGGGCCCACAGTTGTGAATATTTTTTCTCTCACATGCTGAGGTATGGCTGTGCCGCCCACTTCTCGAGCGGCTGCGCCCAAAGCTCTATTGACAATCGGATTCAGAATCTTGCATTCGCTACGTGCAGAGGCTATAGCGAGATAACACGCAGTTCTTGTAAGGCGCCCGGCTACTGAAGACATGAGAAGCTCCAAGGAAAGATTTGAAATGTGCACCGAAAGGGACTCGAACCCCTAACCCCTTGGTCCGAAGCCAAGTGCTCTATCCATTGAGCTATCGGTGCATAGAGACAGGGGAAGCCTTCTCTCGAGTAGGATGCGAAAGGGGGGACTCGAACCCCCATGA
>DATIIR010000009.1:0-7249 GCA_035479435.1 Chlamydiales bacterium | reverse complement strand
CGCGCACCTGCTTCACCTTCTCGCTCAATGCCGCACCGACCAGAGCGAAACTCATTACGCGACCATCCCGATCGATTTTCGCCGCCATGCGGGCATCCCCCAAAATACGCTCGGCAACTGCGTCGATGCGGTCATGTTGCAATTTGACCGGCCCCATTCGCCGCACACCCTCGCCAGCGCCATCCAAGCCGCTGTAAAAGGCTATGTATACAATCCATCGATCATTTGGAATTTTGTGGAGGAACAGGGTGGGATTAGAAAGTCGAATCGCGTGATCCCCAACGACTTATTGCCCCGCTATAAAAACCTCATCATCTCGAGTTGGACGAATTTTGGAGTCTATTCGATTGATTTGGGAGCTGGGCTGCCGAGCATTTTCTTACCTACCGGCGAAATACCGCTTCCCTGGTTTTCCTGTATCTCGGAGGGGTTCCACAACCGCGGCCTCATCATAGCCCTTTCGCTCCCCTCGCATGTGGGAAAGAGGCTCTCGCATCCTTCGATGCTCGACAAGATCCATTCGTATCGTGGGGCGGTGTCTTCCGAAGACGCCGCGAGTCTGAAACAGAGCCCATGGTGTATCTAAACCTCCGTCCTGCCAAAAATTAATCACAGAGTTACACAGAGCCGCAAGGAAGTTACACAGAGAGAAAATAAAAGAGGATTATCAATAACTATTTTTCCTCCGTGTAACTCTTTTTCTTCTCTGTGCAACTCTGTGATTTATTTCTTAGGTTGATTAAATTATCTCGGGGCGCTTCCTCTTCACCAGGTCCATGAGTTCGCTGAGCCCAAGCGCCCACGCCAGGGCGATAAGGCCTGTGAGATAGACCCCGCTCAGCACCCCGAAATGCGCAAGCTGCGTAAGCAGTTGGCGCGATGGTTCCAAATAGACTTGCATCCCAAGCACCGCCGCTGCAGGCACCGCACACGCCACGCCCATCTTGGTCGCAAAGCGCCAAAAGGTGAGGGTAAATACTCCTCTCCCCAAGATCGCCACATTCAGGAACGCGCTCAGGGAGGTGGCTATCGCAATGCTGATGGCGCCCCAGCCAAGCCCAAAGACAAAAAAAGCATTGAGGACAATGTTGGCAAGGACAGCGAAAAGCGAAGCCATCGTGGGCAGCCGATAGTGCTTCTCCGCGTAGTACTTCGCCGCAAGGAGAAGGACAAAGACCGAGGGAATCAAGCCGAGGCCATAGCCCCACAGGCATCCGACAGTCTCCTCGACGTCGGCGAGCGAAAAATGGCCGTGGCCAAAGAGCAAATTCACTCCGGGCTTGCCTAGAGCGAATAGGCCAAAGGTGCAGGCGATCATGAGGGCTGCACTGTGTTTCAAGGCCCCTTGCAGGAGATGCTTCCTGTGCTCCGGATCTTGCGAACGCGAGAGGGGCGGCAAGAGCGCGCCGGAGAGGGCGATACCGAAGAGGGCGAGGGGCAATTGCTGGATCCGGATCGCATACCAAAGGTAGGCGGGGCCTTGGACGTCCGCTAGACGGGCAAAAATCGCGTCGAGTGCGCTGTTGAATTGGACGGCACCAATGCCGACGATCCCCAACGCAAGGGGCTTTAAGAGCGTTCTGAAGTCGGGCGAGAAGAGTTTCGGCTTCAACCACTCTTTGGGAGAAAGAAGACGCCACCCTTCCGAGACGGTCATCAGCCATTGGCCAGCAAAAGCCGCGGTGACAGCGATGGCCAGCCACCGCACGCCAGGCAATAGGAGGACGGCGGCGATCCAGATGAAGTTGAACATCACGGGGGCCGCGGCAGGTAGGAAATATTTCTTGCGACACTGCAAAAGGGAACTGTTGAGAGCGTAGAGGCAGACGAAAAATAGGCCGGGGACCATCCACATGGTGAGCTCGACGATCTCTGTCCAGTCGGAGGCGACGAGGTGAAGACTCCCCCAAAGCACCATCTCGAGGAGGGCCACGACCGCGAGGAGCACCAGGGCCATCGAGAAAGCGACGTCGCGGAAATAGTGGCCCCCCTCCTCCTTCAGTGCGGAAAAATGGGGGACGAAGCCAGCTTGGAGGTTCCCCTCTCCGAGGAGGCGCCGAAAGACGTTGGCGAGGCGGTAGGAGACCATGAAGGCGGCGATCTCGGGCGAACTGCCGAAGATGGCGGCGACAACAATTTCCCGCAAAAAGCCGCTGAGGCGACTCAAGAGAGTGCCGGCAAAGAACGCTTTAGCTGACCTAAGAATCGAATGGGTCGTATCCATCCTTGAAAGAATCCAAAGGTTTACGATAAAATTCAAGAGTTATGAAAAAAATCTTAATTGGAGCACACACTTCTGCCGCAGGTGGCGCGCCCGAGGCCCTCTATGAGGGCAAAGCGATCGGCGCGACCACGATCCAGCTCTTCACTAGCAATCAAAAGCAGTGGCAAGGGCGCCGCATCAGTCCAGAAGAAGTGGAGCTGTGGGAACGGGCTCTCGAAGAGACGGGCATCCAACAGGTGATGAGCCACGACAGCTACCTCATCAACTTGGGCTCGCCCGATCCCGAAATCCTCCGGAAAAGTCGCCAGGCATTCCGCGATGAACTCGAAAGGTGCCACCTCCTCAACATCCCGCTGCTCAACTTCCATCCGGGCGCAGCGACGAGCGGCACGGTAGAAGAATGTCTCGAAACCATCGCAGAGAGTCTCCTCGGAATGGAAGATCTAATCCTCAAGGGGAAAACTCGGATTGTCTTGGAGACGACTGCGGGGCAAGGGACGAGCGTCGGCCACCGCTTTGAGCACATCGGCGCGATCCTACGGGCTGTGGAGCCGCGCATCCCGCTCGGCGTCTGCATCGACACATGCCACATCTTCGTCGCGGGCTACGACATCCGCACGGAAGAGGGATGGAAAAACACCTTTGCGGAATTCGACAGAGAGATCGGCCTCAAACATCTCCGTGCCTTTCACCTCAACGATTCGCTCAAAGACTTCGGCTCCCGCGTCGATCGCCATGCGCCGATCGGCATGGGAAAAATCGGTTCCGAATCGTTCCGCTTCCTCATGAAAAATAACGACCTACCCAAATATTTGGAGACACCCGATGGACCTCCTGGTTGGAAAACAGAAATCGCTACCCTTTGGAAATATGCAGAAGAAAAAAATTAAAGAGATTTTGCAAGGCAAAATCGACGATAAAGTCACCGTCCACGGCTGGGTTCGCACCGTCCGCGATCAAAAGACCTTTATGTTCATCGAGGTGAACGACGGCTCCACATTGGGCAACCTCCAAGTGGTTGTCGATGGCTCGGTCGAAGGCCTCTCCACCGGCGCATCGATCATCGCCACGGGCCATCTCGTCGCAAGCCCAGGCAAAAACCAGGCCCTCGAACTGCGCGCCTCCGAAGTGCGCGTCATCGGCTCGTGCGATCCGGCCAAATACCCTCTCCAAAAGAAGCGCCACTCGTTCGAATTCCTCCGCACCATCGCCCACCTTCGCCCTCGCACCAATACACAAGGCGCCGTGATGCGGGTTCGAAACGCCCTCGCCTTCGCCACCCACCTCTTTTTCCAACAGCGCGGCTTCCTCTACATCCAAACCCCGATCATCACCGGCTCCGATGCCGAAGGGGGCGGCGAGATGTTCCGCGTCACCACGCTCGAAAAACCCACCGACGATCCCTCCAAAGACTTCTTCGGCAAGAAAACCTACCTCACCGTCTCGGGCCAACTCGAAGGCGAAATCATGGCGTGCGCCCTCTCCGACATCTACACTTTTGGCCCCACCTTCCGCGCCGAGAACTCCAACACCTCGCGCCACCTCGCTGAGTTTTGGATGATCGAGCCTGAACTCGCCTTCGCCGACTTGAAGGCCGATATGGAGTGCGCCGAGGCCTACCTCAAGTTCTGCGTCCACTACGTCCTTGAACACTGCAAAGAGGACCTCCAATTCTTCGATCAATTCATCGAAAAAGGGCTCATCGAGCGGCTCCAAAACGTCGTAGCCACCCCCTTCGCACACTTCACCTATACCCAAGCCATCGACATCCTTAAAAAAGCGCCCAAGACCTTTGAGTTCCCCGTCGAGTGGGGCGCCGACCTCCAATCGGAACACGAGCGCTACCTCGCTGAAGAATACAGCAAAAAGCCCGTCATCCTCACCGACTACCCGGCCGCCATCAAGGCGTTCTACATGCGCGCTAACACCGACGGAAAAACCGTTGCCGCTATGGACGTCCTCGTCCCCAAAATCGGCGAAATCATCGGTGGATCGCAGCGCGAAGAGCGACTCGACGTCCTCGAGAAAAAAATCGAAACCTTTGGACTCAAAAAAGAGGACTACTGGTGGTATCTCGAACTGCGCGAATATGGATCCGTCCCTCACGCGGGCTTCGGCCTCGGCTTCGAGCGACTTGTTCTCTTCACTACCGGGATGGAGAATATACGAGATGTAATCCCGTTTCCTCGATTCCCTGGGCATGCCGAGTTTTGATCCGGAAGATCCGCGTCAATCTCACCACATGTTCCCAGAGTAGGTCCTCGCGCCGTTCCAGATCGTGCATCGACCCATTGTGCCCAACCAGTTGGTCGATGTTGTAAAGGGTGGAGCTTTTCCCCACCTCTGGATCGACATTGCGCGGCACGCTCAGATCGAAGATGGAGTGGCGCGGCTCTCCCTCACCCACAATCAAAAACCGTTCGCTTTGACTCGCACAGACGATCAAATCGAACTCTTGCCACCGGTCTAACACGCTCCGGTCGTATACATGCACCTCTTCGAGCCGCACAGACGCCGGATAGCGCGTGCAAAGGGAGAATCGCCTCACCCCCTTGTGCATCAAGAAAGAGGCAAAGCCCCGATTGATCTCTGAGTAGCCGACCAATAAAATCCGCCGCTTCCTCCACTCGGCGAGCTGCCAAAGCGTCCCATAGAGAGTAGGCGACTCGTGCCGCAGGCCTGGCTGATTGCGGATCGCTTTGCCCACCCGCAGCGCCTTTTGAAATACGTAGTGCAAACACGACGGCAGATTTCTCGCATGCGCATAGGCCACCTTCACCTGCCTCTGGATTTCCGTCTCGGACAAAATGGCGCTATCGAGCCCCGATGCCACCCTGCACAAGTGGGCAAAGCAGTCGATTCCAAAATAGGAGTACAAGCGGTGCTCAAAACCACTCTCTACTTGCGTTCGCAAATGCGCCAATAAATCGCTATGCGCCTCTGCCAGATCATCTGCGCTAAAGTAGATTTCGGTCCGATTGCACGTCGAGAGCACCACGATTGGATGGCGAAAGAAAATGGACCTTTCCCCGCTTAAGCTCTGTGCGCCCCGAGCGATGGCCTCGCGCAATTGCAAATCTGCTGTCTTGAAATTGATTCCGAGGACGCCCACATTCAGCATTCCCCCAATCTACTCTGCATCAAGCAAAAAATTCAATTGCGATATCGAAATCAAATCCGCGCCGCTGCACTGCGCGCATCGCCTTTTCTCTCGAACCCAATCGCCTCACCAACTGGCCGATCCGCTCCCGCTGCATCTCCCGCGAAATCAACCCCCTCACTTTTTCCCGGCTCAGGCGCAGTTTCATTTCGATGTATCTCGGACCATACCCCTTCCTAAACTCGCGCAAGATCGCACTCCGTTCCCACTCATCATCTTGCAGAAACCCCAGCCGCTTGCACTCCGCAATGACCTCTTCGCACACCTCTTTTGGGAAACCCTTCTCTTCCAATTTCTTAAGCAACTTAGTGCTATGGTAACTCCGCATGGAGAGCAAGCGGAAAGCGATCTTTCGGGCCGATTTTGGATCCATGGTTTGATCTTAGCAGGGAAGTCTGTTACAATAAAGATAGACACAAGCGGAGTATCTCTCATGGTCGGCAGCGTCCCCCCTACAGGTCCCCATCATCATAAGGGCGAGTTCGTCGTCCCTCCCGGCTTCAGGAAGATGTGGACCGAGATGTTTAAAGCCTCGGGCACTGTCCCCACTGACGAGCAGATGTCCAAGATGACCGATCAGTTCATCAATCAGGTGTGGAACGACTGCAATTCCGTCCTCCAAAAAGCCCTCGCCGCCCAAAAGAAACTCGACCAGAAGTATAAAGAGGATAACGGGTCATAAGTCACTTACTCTAAGAGACTTAAAATATCTTGTAGCCAATCTTTTTTTAGGGTACCATTAGTCCGGTTTTTTATGGATCGGACTACATTGCAAATTGAGGAGCCCGAGTTCCTCTTTATCACTGCTGAGGAAGAGGGCATTCGGATCGACAAGCTCCTTGCCTCTCGCTTTCCCACTCATTCGCGCACCTATTTCCAGCATCTCATCGACATTGGGTGTGTTTTACTCAATGGCGAGCCCATCAAAAAGCGAACGATCCCCGAAGAGGGGGACGAGATTGAGATCTGTTTTCAAGCGACCCCTGAAGCTTCCCTGCAACCCGAGGCCATCCCCCTCGAAATCCTCTATGAGGACGAGTATCTTCTCGCCATCAACAAACCGGCTGGCCTCGTTGTCCATCCTGCCCCGGGCCATTGGTCGGGGACCTTTGTCAACGCCCTCCTGCACCATTGCCAAGACATCGTTCCTGGCTCTGACCCCCTCCGTCCCGGCATCGTCCACCGGCTCGACAAGGACACCACGGGAGTCCTCATCGCCGCCAAAACGCTCCCTGCCCACCAGAAACTCATCGAGCTCTTCTCCAATCGCCAAGTAGAAAAGCTCTATCTCGCCATCTGCCAGGGGCGCCCCACCACCAACCTGGTCAATCTCCCCATTGGCCGTCATCCCGTCCACCGCAAAGAGATGACCGTCCTTCCTGACGGACGCGAAGCCATTACCGAGATCCAAGTCGCCGCCTTCAATGACAAGACCAGCCTTGTCCTGGCCAAGCCCCGCACCGGCCGCACGCACCAGATCCGCGTCCACCTCAAGCACATTGGGTGCCCCATCATCGGCGACCCCATCTACGGCCACAAAGATCTCCACACCCGCCCCCTTCTCCACGCCTACCGCCTCACCCTCGACCATCCCATCACGGGCGCTCCCCTCCGCCTCATCGCCCCCATTCCCCACGACATGCTCCAGTGGATGCAGAAACTCTGCGGCCCCTCTCTTTGTGCCCCCGCTCTCACTTGACACTTCCATTTAAAGATTGTAAAACTTATTCTCAAATGATATATTTTTTTTAAAAATCGAACTTCCACATCGCAAGAGAGGGCCGCCATATGAAGGAATTTGTAGAGTACATTGTGAAGAATCTAGTCGATCATCCCGACCAAGTGCGCATCAATGAGATTGGTGG
>DATIIR010000008.1:0-4858 GCA_035479435.1 Chlamydiales bacterium | reverse complement strand
TATGGGCCCTCGGGCGGGTGTTTTTTGTCATAATGGATTGGGCGATGGGGTCAACTGCCTCGTCCTCTCAAATAATCTCCATCTCAATGGATGGAAAGTGGAGACGTACCAAAATACGATCGGCTCCATGAACAACTGGTTCCCCCATTTGGATGTAAAGCCGTATTGCAGCGTGGAGGAATTGCCTCGCATCCTCAACTCCTTCGATTGGTTTTTTGTCGTGCACAACGACACGGACGAGTTCGTCATTAAGCTCATCCAAGAGGGAAAGAGGCGCTTTCCCGAAAAGTTGAAGGTGATCTACCTTTATCCATCCAAAAATATCGTCAATGAGCCCTACTACGCCGACTGCCTGACCGATCCGGGTCTGTCGATTGCGGGGAATATGCGCCTCTTTTGCGAGCGGATCCTCCATCTCCCCAAGATCACGCGCAGCAATGGATTTATCCCTCCGGCGGGGCTCCTCTCGAGGAAATTCCCTCAGCGGATCGCCATCCACCCGACGAGCGCGCGGGCGACGAGAAACTGGCCGAGAGAAAAGTTCCTCAAGCTAGCCGCTATTTTGCAGGGCAAAGGGTACGATCCCGTGTTCATCCCAGGAGCTAAAGAGAAGGGGGACTGGGAGGGGCTGGGCTTTGAGGTGCCCGTCTTCCCGACGCTCGATGCGTTGGCCCGCTTTCTCTATGAGTCGGGATATTTGATCGGCAATGATTCGGGGCTGGGGCATCTGGCATCGGCAATTGGGATACCCACCGTGACTCTCTGTAGACGGAAAACTTGGGCCAACATGTGGGCGCCGAGTTTCCATAAGGGCGTCGCAGTGACCCCCAGTTCTTGGATTCCCAATATCCGGGGGCTGCGCTTAAGGGATCAACATTGGAAAAAATTCATCTCCGTCGGAATGGTCCGAAGGGCTTTTGAAAGACTAGCCGCCACCTAGAGCAAAGTGCCCTGCGCCCATGGCGAGCAGCAAGAATAGTCCGCCGATGATTCCAATTTCCTTCATAAAGGAGGCTCTCTCTATCAACATCTCATTCCCTTGCATTTTCCAAAATGGGTGGGACCAGTAGGTGAAAGGGATGACTGCGATCAAGAGAAGCAATGCGCCGAGATGAGAGTGCCATCCCAATAAGACCGAGATACCGCCGAGCACTTTCAGTACCATAGCCGCTGGCATGACGATTGACAATTGCGGTACGCCCTTCGCTCTCATGTGGTTGACTGTGACATGCCAATTTTTGATTTTTATGTACGCGCCCCATAGAAACATGCCGCCGATGCAAATGCGGCCTATGAGGACAAACAAATCCTGTAAAAATTCCATAGATCCCCCTTAAGGATGTTCTTTTCTCCCTATTAGTTCATTGGGAAATATTTGAATAGAGATTCTTCGCCTCTTTTGTGCTATAATCCTTACTATGTATGACTTAATTGTAATTGGCGGGGGCGCTGCGGGTCTTTTTGCCGCCCTATCGGCCAAGAGTGCCAATCCTTCTGCAAACGTCGCCCTTCTTGAGAAGAGCGCCGTTCTCCTCGCCAAGGTGCGCGTCTCTGGCGGCGGTAGATGCAATGTCACGCACGCCTGCTTTGACCCGGCCCAGCTCACCCAAAATTACCCCCGTGGCTTCAATGAATTGAGGGGGCCTCTTCACCGCTTCCAACCCAGCGACACCATCCAGTGGTTTGAATCGCGCGGCGTCCCCCTAAAAGCTGAGAAAGATGGCCGCGTTTTCCCCATCTCCGACAACTCCCAATCGATCATCGACTGTCTCCTTTCCGAGGCGCAAAAATTGGGCGTTGAGATCCACATGCGGCAGCGGATCGCCACCATTGCCAAGACCGAAGGTGGCTTTACCGTGGGACCCTTTACTTGCAGGCGGCTGATTTTAGCCACCGGCAGCAGCGTAGAGGGCCACGCTTGGGCCGAGTCGCTCGGCCACACGATCCAAAAACCGGTCCCCTCCCTCTTCACCTTCAACGTCCCCACCTCGCCTCTCAAAGATCTCAGCGGCATCTCGGTTGAAGAGGTGGAGATGCAGATTGTGGGCACTGCGCTCAAACAAAAAGGGCCCCTCCTCATCACCCATTTTGGCTTTAGCGGCCCCGCCGCCCTCAAACTCTCCGCCTGGGGCGCCCGCCACTTCAACGAAAAGCAATACCAGGTGGAACTCGCTCTCAATTGGCTTCCGCAACTCACTCTAAACCAGATACTTGAGCAACTCGCTTACTCCAAAAAAAGCGCTCCTCAGCATCCCCTTCAAAACATCTTCCACCTGCCCAAGAATCTATGGAAAGCGCTTCTCAACGACGAGAGGCGACTCAACGATTTCTCGACCAAAGAGCTCCAGGCCCTCGCTCAGAAGTTGCACGCCGATATCTATGTCGTGAATGGAAAGACGACCCACAAAGAGGAATTTGTCACCTGTGGAGGAGTGACCCTCAAAGAGGTGAACTTCAAGACGATGGAGAGCAAGATCTGCCCCGGCCTCTATTTTGCCGGTGAGATTCTCGACATCGACGGCGTAACAGGCGGCTTCAACTTTCAAAATGCCTGGACCAGCGGCTTTATTGCCGGCGCTTCAAGTGCGGGTGAAGTTTAAGACCAGGGCGATCACAAACATCACGACGAAGATGAAAAACAAGATTTTGGCGATCGACGTCGCAGCGTTTTGAACGCCTCTGAATCCCAAAAGACCCGCAGCGATGGCTACGATGAAGAAGATAAGTGCCCACATCAACATGATTGACTCCTACTAAAACCCCCATAAACCACATTTCTGGTTTGAGATCAACTGATATAGGGCTGCAATTTGGCGTATTTGGCAGCGAGGGTTCTCGTTGTGCCGGCGTCGGGGAAGTAGACTTCGTACGTGGGGCCAAAGGTGCCCTGGTAGGCCTTTTTCACAATCCCTACGCCAAATTCTCTGTGCAATACTTGATCGCCGGGGCCAAAGCCCTCGGTGTGTTCGTCTATGTGTTCTTCTTGATGCAGTGAGGGCGAAGAGAGGTTCTCCAGGTATTGAGCGGGGATCTCTTTGAGGAAGCGCGACGGGCGCATGATGCGGGCCGTACCCCACATGAAGCGGTAAGTGGTGGAGCAGAGGTAGAGATGTCTTTTGGCCCGCGTCATGCCCACGTAGCAGAGGCGCCGCTCCTCTTCGATCGCCTTCGGATCATCCTTGGAGTTGATGTGGGGAAAGAGATCCTCTTCGAGGCCAACGAGGAAGACTAGCTCAAATTCCAACCCCTTGCTATTGTGCAGCGTCATGAGTTTGACCGAAGGCACGTAAGGCTGCTCTTCGGCGCTGGTCCGGAGCGAGAGCTCCTCGAGAAATTTAGACAAACTGGCGTCGGGGGTCTCCTCTTGCCACTCAGCGGCCTTGCCGATGAGTTCATCGACGTTTTCCTTCCGGTCTTGGTAGGTTTCGGGATCTTCTTGCAGGTAACTGAGATAGCGCGACGCCGAAATCGCTTCGCTGATCAGCTCGTGGATCGCGAGGCTGGAGCGCTTCCCTCGCAGCGAGTGGATCGTACTCAAGTAATCGCGCAGCCCATCGCGCTGTTTGGGGCCCAGTTTGAAGAGATCGGGGCGGTTTAACGCCTCTTCGCAGAAAGTGAAGATGGGCATGTTGTGGCCCGCCGCGGCCTCAACGATCTTGTCCAGCGTGGCCATGCCGAGGCCCCGCTTCGGGAGGTTGATCGTGCGCAAGAAGGAGATGAGATCGGTGTTGGAGATGACCATTTTCAGATAGGCGAGGAGATCCTTGATTTCGCGCCGTTGGTAGAAGGAGAGGCCGCCGATGATCTGGTAGGCGATTTTGCGAGAGAGGAGCGCATCCTCAAAGATCCGCGACTGGGCGTTGGTGCGGTAGAAGATCGCGATCTCGTTGAGCGGAATAGTGGAGCCATATTTCAAGATCTTGTGGGCGACGAATTCCGCCTCTTGCCTCTCGTTTTGCCCGACATAGACGCCGATTTTTTCCCCATCGCCGAGCGCGCTCCACAGTTTTTTTTCGTAGCGGTCTTCATTGTGCGTAATGAGGGCATTGGCGCCCTGTAAAATGTGATTTGTGCTTCGGTAATTTTGGTCGAGGGTGACCACTTTAGCGCCGGGAAAATCGTTTTCGAAATTCAAAATATTCTGGTAGCGGGCGCCGCGCCAAGAGTAGATCGATTGGTCGGGATCTCCCACGGCGAAAATATTTTTGTGTCCCTCGACGAGTGTTTTGGCGATCGTGTATTGCGCCAAATTGGTGTCTTGGTATTCGTCGATGAGAACAAATGTCCACCGCTTTTGGAACATCTGGCGCACCTGCTCATTGCCGGTCAGTAACTTGACGGTGAGGTAGAGAAGATCGTCGAAGTCGAGCGCGTTGCATTTCTTCAATTGCTGTTGATAGAGCTGGTAAATTTCGGCGAATTCCTTATCTGCTCCCTCCGGATCGATCAAATCGTTCTTGGCGGAGGAAATCTGATGGCGCACCTTGCGCAAGAAACCCTTCTCCTCGTGAATATGGAGCTGCTCGAGGCAACTTTTGAGTAACTTTTCGCTATCTTCTTCATCGTAGATCGCAAAGTCATTTTTGTAGCCCAGCTCGCCTATGCATTCACGCAGGATGCGGGCGCCCAGGCTGTGGAATGTGCAGGCCAACACCTGTGCGTTTTTCAGCGTGCGGATGCGGGTGCGCATCTCATCTGCCGCTTTGTTAGTGAAGGTGACGGCGAGGATGTCAGACGGAGGGACGCCGAGGTCGATCAGTCGCGCAATGCGGTGCGTCACGACGCGCGTTTTGCCCGATCCTGCGCCTGCCAGGACAAGCAGGGGCCCTTCGACATGTTGGACAGCGATCTCTTGGTG
>DATIIR010000007.1:0-20604 GCA_035479435.1 Chlamydiales bacterium | reverse complement strand
CTCGGCATGGAGAAAGTGGGCCAGTTTTGCGAGTTTGTTTCCCAAGGGCTCAAGCCCAACCTCACCATCTACCTCGACCTCGACCCTGAGGTGGGGCTCAGCAGAGCGGCCAAGGTGCGCACGCAGGACCGGATCGAGTCAGAAACGCTCCTTTTCCACCGGCGGATCCGCGAGGCATTTTTATCGATCCACAAAGAGGAGCCCCACCGTTTTCGATTGATCGATGCCACACTGGCCCCCGATCGCGTCTTCAGAGAGGCGATGAGATTGCTGAGCGACCTGTTGAAGGAAGAGGGGTAGGGATTATGTTTGCAAATGTACTCGGCAATGAACCGATTAAAGCTTATTTAGAGAGAGCAGTGGCGGAGAATCGTCTGCCGCAGACGCTCCTCTTCGCAGGCCCCGATGGCATCGGGAAAAACCTCTTTGCCAAGGCCCTAGCTGCCCGCTTGCTGGGCAAAGAGTCGTCTCCCGATTTGCATGTGCTGGCGCCTGAGGGAAAGAGTGGCCTTTATGCCATCGACACACTGCGCGAAATGATCGATAAAGAACATGGCGCGCCATTCGAGGCGCCCGGTAAAGTCTTTATCCTTGAAGATGCCGAGCGGATGCAGGTGGCGAGCGCCAATGCTCTGTTGAAGACGCTTGAGGAGCCAAGACCCGATACCACATTCATCCTGTTGACCAGCGCGCCAAATGAAATGCTCCTCACCATCTTGTCTAGGTGCAGGGTCCTCCATTTCCAACCACTGGCTGAGGAGACGATCCGGTCTCTGTTAGAGGCGCGGGGCTTGGCTGGGCGTTTCGCTAAACTGGGGCATGGATCGGCGGGCAGAGCCTTCGAATTGGCCGAACATCCCGAAATCGATGAACAGAGGAAAATGCTCTTTGCCATTCTGGCTAAGAACCCTTCCTATCCCGAGCTCTCGCTGCAGTTGAACAAGCTGGAAGAGATGGTTGAAGAGGGAAAAGAGGACGATCCAGTGCGCGTCAACAGACGGATCGAGTATCTCTTCGCCAGTATCTTGATGTGGCACCGCGATCAACACGTGAGAGAGCAGGGGAAAGGGGA
Source organism: Chlamydiales bacterium (assembly GCA_035479435.1). Classification (GTDB taxonomy): domain Bacteria; phylum Chlamydiota; class Chlamydiia; order Chlamydiales; family SM23-39; genus REEB52. The sequence goes on along the minus strand of DATIIR010000007.1, from coordinate 19,532 downwards.
CCTTCTCTTCTTTCCAGAAGAGGCGGCAGCTGCAACTGTGCCTCTGAAAGAAGTGGAGAAAAAAGTCGAGACAGCTAGACTCGCCTACCAAAGAAATATGAAACTATCCATTTGTCTCATCCCAGTGTGCTCTCGTTAAAAGACTGGCATGTAGAATCTAAGTCCTCCAATATTCACAAGAGCGATTCTAGAGACCACCATGGGTAGAGCTGGTTCTAAGCTTGGCAATGGATCGGGTTCCAAACTGGGCAATCGACTGGGTTCCAAACTAGGGAGGGGCTCAGGCTCCAAGCTAGGCACTTCTGGCTCTAAGGATCCTGGATAAACCATGACGTTCCGCTCGATTCTTCTTGGGAGAACGACAGGGGGAGTTGGCACTTTGGGAAGGGACACCTGATAGTTGTGTTCTTCAGCTGGTATGAGATGCCACGAGTTTTCCCGCTTATTAAATACGATTTTTGTTAGGTGCACATCGCCTCCTTGTTGCGAGGGAGGAGTATAGACTATTATTGAAAAAATAAGCTAGCGCAATTTGCCAGACCAGCCGAGCTTAGTGCGGAGCGTCGAGAAGTATTCGTGCCGGTTGAGGCTGACGCGCTTGAAGGGGCGCTCCGATTTCTTGACGAGGAGCGTTTCGCCGCTCTTCATGGGAAAGGCGTCGAGGCCGTCGGCGCGCACTTCGATGGGGCCATACTCGCTGACGTATTGGATCTCGATCTTGCGGTCGGCGGTGAGGACGATGGGGCGATTGGAGATGGTGTGGGGACAGATGGGGGTGATGACGATGGCTTCAAGAGAGGGGCTGAGGATGGGGCCGCCAGCTGCGAGCGAATAGGCGGTGGAGCCGTTGGGGGTGGCGATGATGATGCCGTCAGCTGTGAAGGTGTTGACGTAGACGCCGTCGATCAGGAGGGCGAGCTCAATGAGGCTATAGTTGTGGGCCCGGTGAATGACGATGTCGTTGACGGCGCGCAGCTCTCCCGCTTGGAGCGTGAGGCGGTTGTCGATGGTGTAGGCGCCGTTGAGAAGGTCGGTCAGGCTGGGGTAGACGTCGGCGACCGGGATGTCGGCCATAAAGCCGAGGTGGCCCAGGTTGACGCCGAGGATGGCGGCGTCGAGGTGGCCGTAGCGATGGGAGAGGCGGAGGATGGTGCCGTCACCACCCATCGAGATGAGGAACTTGATCTTCGAGGGGTCGACAGAGGAGAGGGGCTTGGCGCCGATGGCAGAGGCCTTTTCATCTTCAGCTACGACGGTAACGCCTTGATCCTCAAGAAATTCGCGGATATGGATAGCGAGCTCAAACGACTGCTTTTTCTTTTCGTTTGGGAACAGAGCGATAATCATCGACGAAGAACTCCTGCAAAATGCGCCGAGCAATCGATTCGGCGTCCAGACCTAATTCTCTCATAAGTTCGGTATTGCTGCCAAATTGAACCCACATATCGGGAACAGTAAAATGCAAACTCTGGGCCTCGCGGATCGATTTTTGGATCATGAAGTTATTGATCATCATCCCCATAGAGCCGCCCACAAAGGTCGCAACAAATCGATTGGTTGAGAGGAGCTGCGTAAAGAGGTTGAAGTCATTGGGATCGGTCAGGTGGGGAGTGATGATCGTCGTTGTAATCCCTTTAGAGCAAAGGATCTTCCCCACTTTGTCGGCAGTTTGGCGGGTCGATTCGGTGGCGATGAGAAGAAGGGCTTTGTCTTGCATGCTGGCCTTTAGTGGGTGGCGGGTAGAGATGTTTTTTCAAGTTCTTGGCCGACGATCCGCCCGGCTGGGATCATCATCAGGGCCATGGAGGTGGCGATCACTCCAGCGAAGAGGACGCTCTCGCCAGGGCCTCCCGCGATGAGGAAGAGGAGGATATTGACCAGAGACGAGCCTCCTCGTCCAAGGCGCGATCCAATCCCATCGATGATGAGTTTCCCCTTCACTTGCCCCTCTTGATTGAGCGGGATGAAGGCGAGTTCTTTGATGGCGTCGAAAAGGGTGTATTTAGCGGCCCTTCCCACGCAGAAGTGGATGCTCCCTAAAACAATAGCGACATGGATCGCAGAGAGGCCGGGAAGCATCCCATAGCGGGCCATCGAGTTTACCGAGAAGAAGGCGACTGTGGCGCCGACCATCAGGATGGGGGTCATGAGGGCGGTCTTTCCCCAGCTATAGGTTTGGAGGAGATAGGGGGTGATGAAGATGGCGCTGACGGCGGTCAAAATCCCCATCCAGAGAGAGAGGCTGCCCATGTATTGGCAATATTCGGCTGGGGAGGGGTATCTCTCCTTCAGCGTCTCGAGGAAAATCAGCTCTCCCAGCGTATAACAGACATACTCGGCGATCACGATGAGAAAGAGGGAGCGGAGATAGGGGGACTCCATCAGATAGCGAAGGCTTGTGGAGAGGGAGAGTTTCTCCGAAAAGGGCTTCTCCTCTTTTTTTTGCGGCTGGGTGGGCAGGCGGGAACGGAACGTTTTACAGAGGAGGGTAAAGAGGAGGTGAGTGGCGAGTCCACAGAGGACGAGAAAGAAGGTGAGCATGTAGAGGGAGTGTTGCCATCTCAATGGGGAGAGGGGGAAAAAATTCCAGCTGAAGAGGGAGGTGCAAAAAACGGTGATGGGTCCCGAGAGGATGGTGCCGAAGCTGGTCCCGAGGAGAAGGGGAGGGTAAAATCGCTTTGCCTCGCCCAGGGAGAGGTTTTGATTGAGAAAGCCCCAGAAGACGACCGAGAGGAGGGCCACTTTCCAAAGCTCGGCCATGATGTAGAAAACCATGTCGGGCCAATGGGTGAAAACGACTTTAAACCGCGTGAAGCCGAAAAGGAGCCCCAATTTGGCTTCGAGGAGAGTGTGAATCTCCTCCTTGTGCGGATAGATCCAAAAGGCAAATAGGATGAAAAAGGTGAGGAAGAAAAACATCGTCGCTGAAAAAATGAACCGGAAGGAGAAGATCCTCATCAGCCTGGAGAGTGCCCACGTGAGCAAGATCGAGGCGGGAAAGGTACCGAAGAGCTCGAAATAGGGGATGTAGGCGGCGCTCCCTCCTGCGTCTGCCACGACGAGGGCATTGCGCATGCTTCTCAAGACGCTGAAGTTGACATTGATGAGGGAGACGATCAAAAACATGAACCCAAAGAGGGCCCATTCCGACCGCTTCACCGGGAAAAGGTGGGTCTTTAGCATGGAGCCTTTTTGGGTTGCCCTTCGCTATCGAGGACAACTTCCCCTTTTTGTTTCATCAGCTGCTCGATCTTTTGCTCGGCAGATGTCAAACGGGTACTGCAGGTGCGGATCAATTTTTCAGCCTCTTCGAAGAGATTGAGCGACTCTTCGAGGGGTGTTTTCCCGCTGTTCATTTTCTCGAGGATCTGTTCGAGGCGCTCGAACGCCTTTTCAAATGAGAGAGTTTCCTGAGCCATTTTCCTTTACCTGGTTAACGGTGGCAGCCACTTGTCCGTCGCACAAAAGAGCTGTGAATTTCTGCTCTGGCTGGAGATCTTTTGCTGAGAGGATAACGGAACGCTCCTTTTCAGAGAAGAGGATCGCGTAGCCTTTCTTGAGTAGATTCTGGGGATTGAGGGAGCGGAGATGTTCTTGGAGTCGCTTGAGCCGCTCTTTATACTGAGAGATCTTGATCTTGGGGTTGAGGAGCTCGAGCTGGCGGCTAAAGTCGTCGAGCTTCTGGATCGTGGGGGCCAAAATCCCGTAGGGAGAGCTCAAGAGGGGATGCCTCTGTAGGCCGGCGATGCGCTGTTTGTGTTGGCTCAATTGTTGGGCCATCCTCTGTCTGCACTGCTGACTCGCTCTGTCGAGGTACTGGATGAGGCCCGCCTTTTCGGCGATGACGATCTCGGCGGCGGCGGAAGGGGTGGGCGCCCGCACGTCGGCGACCCAGTCGGCGATTGTGAAATCGGTCTCGTGCCCGACGGCCGAGATGATCGGGATTTTGGACTCAAAAATCGCCTTTGCGACGATCTCCTCATTGAAGGCCCACAGATCCTCAATGCTCCCTCCGCCTCTGCCCACGATGAGGACGTCGGCGAGGTTGTATTTGTTGAAATCGGCTATGGCCTGAGCGATCTCCTGAGCGGCCCCCTCGCCCTGCACTTTGACCGGATTGAGGACGACGTGGAAACCGGCAAAGCGGCGCGTCAAGATGTGCAAGATATCTTGAATGACAGCTCCCGTTGGGCTTGTGACGACTCCGATGCGGCGCGGTAGCTTGGGGAGCGCTTTTTTATGCGCCGGATCGAACCAGCCCCGCATCTGGAGCTGCTCTTTCAGTTGGTGGAGTTTGAGGAGGAGTTCTCCAACGCCTAAAAATTGCAACTCGCGGATGACGATTTGATATTGACCCCGCGGCGCATAGAGGCTGATCTCCCCCTTCGCCACCACCTGATCTCCATCCTTCGGCATCCGCGCGAGGGAGGCGGCGTTGCCCTTAAAGAGCACCGAGGAGATCTGCGAGCCGGCATCTTTTAGGCTGAAGTAGAGGTGTCCCGAGGTCTGGAGTTTGAAGTTGCTGATTTCCCCCTGCACGGAGAGGGAGCGGAAGTTCGGTTCGAGAACAGCTTTGATCGCGGAGGTGAGCTCAGAGACGGTAAAAATCTTCATAGGAGGGAATTTTGCCAAAAAAGGAATTGAATGGCCACCTAATTTTCTGGCCTTAATAGTGGCAGATCGGCTATCCTGATGGTTTAAAATTGAGTTGTGCATGGCGAAAAAGCTCTTTGTCATTGGGAATTGGAAGATGTATAAGACGGCCCGCGAGGCGACCGATTACATCGAAGCGCTGGTTCCTGTCGTGGAAGATTCTTCAGTCAATATCTACCTATCGGTTCCCTTTACCTCGATTGCTGCTGCTGCCAAGTATGCGAAGGATACGAATCTAGTCATTGGCGCGCAGAACATGAATGACGCCCGAGAGGGGGCTTTCACGGGGGAAATTGCCGGACTCATGCTCAAGGAAGCGGGAGCGGCATTTGTCCTCCTCGGCCACTCGGAGAGGCGGCATGTTTTCGGAGAGACCGATGCCCTGATCCACCGGAAGGTGCTTCGCGCGCTGCAGGATGACCTTCAGCCCGTTTTGTGCATTGGCGAGACGGCCAAGGAGAGAGATGCGGGGAAGACTGAAGAAGTCATCGAGAGACAACTCCTCTCTGCGTTAGACGGCGTGCCTAAAGAGGACGCTCAGAGTTTGATGATCGCCTATGAGCCTGTCTGGGCCATCGGCACTGGGAAGACCCCCACTCCGAAACATATCCAGCAGGCCCACGCCTTTTGCCGCAAGTGTCTGGAAGATGTCGTCGGCAAGAAGAAGGCGGGCTCGATCCCGATCCTGTATGGCGGATCTGTCAAGCCAGAAAATGCTGCCGAAATCGCAAGTGAAAAAGACGTAGATGGACTCCTTGTTGGAGGTGCGTCGCTCGATCCAGAGACACTGGCTGAAATCATCCACAACATTTCGGGCAAACCTGCCCCCAAGAAACCTCGTACGAAGAGAGTTAAAAAATGACCATCCTGTTTTATCTGTTCCTTTTTGTGTTCTTACTGGCCTCGGTGCTTCTCTGCCTGGTGATCTTGATCCAAGAAGCAAAAAGCCTGGGCCTTGGCGCCTCTTTCGGCGGAGACAATAGCGATTCGCTTTTTGGCACTTCGACTGCTGAAGTTTTGAAGCGCTTTACCGCCTATCTCGCTGGAGCCTTTTTGATCGCCTGTCTTGTCCTTTCTCTTTGGAGTGGATCTTTAGGGCGCAGCCACCAGTCTGCAATGATTCCTACCCAAACACAATCTAATGGCTAAGCTACAACTCCGCTATTACGGCCATCCCGATCTGCGCGTCAAGGCGAAGCCTGTCGAGAAGATCACTCCCGAGATTGTCAAAATTTGCGAAGACATGCTCGAGACGTTGCTCTCGCTCGACAATGCGATTGGATTTTCGGGGCCGCAACTGGGGATTTTTCACCGTATTTTTGTCATGAGGGAGGAGAAATTTTTACCCGACAATAAATACTATTTTGGCGAGCCGGAAGTGATCATCAATCCGGTCCTCTCTTCCCCCTCCAAAGAGCTTGTTTCTATGGCTGAAGGTTGCATGTCGATTCCCCGACTTCACGTGGAGGTTGTCCGACCCAAATCGATTCACGTCCGCTACCAGAACATCAAGGGGGAGTTTATCGAGGAGAATCTCGAGGATTTCCGAGCTCGGATGTTCATGCATGAAAACGACCACCTCAACGGTGTCCTAACAATCGATCGGATGGATCCTAAAGAACGGAAAACCATCGAACACGCCCTCCGCGCCATCAAACAAAAGTACAACTCTTGAACCTAACTTGGATTGTAGAAAGATCACTGTGATCGTTCCAGTTTACTCGGACTGGACCTCTCTTTCCTCTTGTATTGATTCATTACTCAAATACGTAAACGACCACCATCAGGTGATCTTTGTCAATGATAGAGGTCCTCAATTTGCTAAAATTCATGAAGAAATCGAAGAAAAGATCCGTCAAAAACCGAACTTCAAACTCTTCCTCAATGAGAGAAACGTAGGTTTTGTTAAAACCGCCAACCGGGCTGTTTTTGAATTGGATCAAACAGACAATGATATTCTTTTGCTCAACAGCGATACGGAATTAACAGAAAACGCGATTGAGGAAATGTTGTTTGTTCTCTACGCTTCCGAGCGGCATGGCGTCGTTATGCCTCGGAGCAATAACGCCAGCATCGCTTCGATTCCAATAGTTCCAACGCTCAAAGAGGAAGAGGATCTGTTTGAAAATCGCCACAAAGCGTACCGGGGCTACCTCTCCATTAAAGCTGCTCTGCCGAGGTACTCGGTGGTCCCTGTGACTGTTGGCTTTTGCATGTTGATCAAGCGGGTTCTCATCAAAAACTTCGGTCTTTTCGATGAAATTTACGGAAAAGGGTACAACGAAGAAAATGACTTTTGCATGAGGATTGGCAATCTCGGATTCTCCTCCGTCATGAGCAACTGGTCATTTGTTTTTCACAGCGGATCGAAATCTTTTAGTAAATCACTAAAAAACAAACTCGAAACTCTCAATAGAAAAACTCTTGATCAGAGATATCCTTACTACGGCAGATTGATCTCTTATTATTTGCAAAGGGACGTCGACCCTGTGGATTACTTTGCGAGCCTGATTTACAACGGAAGTCCCTTTAAGATACTGATCAACATCACAAATTTTCCTCCCGTTATCAATGCAACCACACTCATCGGGCACAATCTTCTTAAAAAACTCAAAAATGATAAGAACCTTGAGGTGAGCATCCTTTCAAACCGGGAGTCGGCGCTATTTCACGATCTAAAACAATATGGGATGCCGGTTCTTTTTCAGGAAGATCTGGAAGGGAAGATTTTTCATTTGGGGTATGCCCCAGGCCAATTCTTTAGCTACGAAAGCTTGTTTTTGATGAACCGCCACTGCTTGTCCATCGCCTACGGTCTCTTCGATATCATCGCACTTAGATGCCAATATCTCATCGCAGATAATAAAAAAATGGAGGATGTATTCAAAGATTCCATCCAGTATGCCAATGCGATCAATGTGATTAGCGAGTTCACAAAACAAGATGTGAATGCTTTTTTTCCAGATTTGAAAGAGGTGCTTGAAAGTAAGGTAACGGTGATTCATCCTGGCTTTCCCGATAAAGATGATCTGGTTGAGAAGAGGGGAGCATCGCGACTTAGCAAGAAATATATGGACGATGTTCAGGCTCGCCAATTCGAAGATTACGTCCTTGTTTATGGGAACCTCTTCAAGCATAAAGCGATAGAGCCATTGATGAAATTTTTTGAGAACGGGCGGCATAACTATGTCGTTCTCGGTTCGTTTGATCTAAAGGCAAAATCAGATAACGTGATTGTCATCCCAAGCGGAACTCTCTCAAATCCAGATATGAAAAAACTCATTGTGGGGGCTTGGGCTCTCCTCTTTCCTTCGCAGTATGAAGGTTTTGGATTGCCTATCCTGGAGGCCGCCGCATTTGGCAAGCCGTTGCTTTATTGCGACAATCGTGTATCAAAAGAGGTCGTGGAGAATTATGTCAGTGACGAGCTGCCTAAGTTGAGTTTTACCTGCTTTGAGGAAATCCCAGGCAAATTGGATCAACTGAAACAGATGAAAATCAAAAGAGACTCGTTCCAAACGCGCACTCTAGACGATTATTCAACCGATGTGGTCAAAATGTTGATCCACTTTCTTGAGACCTATCGATTGGATCCCGATTTTCTCCGCCAAAGGTGGGATCATTTTAAAAAACTAAAAGGAGTAAATACCTATCTGTCTGATCCTAAGATGTTTCCGGGCTGGTTCGCTAGATTGAAAAGGTATATCTCTAAGTTGGGGGAAGTCTTTCTCATTCTTCGGCCCCATTTATTCAGAATCTTTACTAAAGTCATTACAGACCAAAGATCCAGGAAATTTCTTCGAGAGTTTTTCGCACTGTGCCGAAGAGAGGGGTTAGCTCCTCTGAAGGAAGCTCTTACATTGCTTGCGAAAACAAAGACTCCTTCAGCCGTGAGGAGATATATTGAGATAAAATTTTTGCACACGTTGAAACACAGAGCCCACTGTGGCGTTGACGCTCCCTCTTTGCTTTCCAGAATCGATCTCGCTAAAGATTCATGCACCATTTGTGTCGGGCTCGTTGAACATTTTGGAGATATAGTGGCCTGCGAACCTGTCGCCAGGTATTTGAAGAAAAAAAAACCAAATGCAACTCTTTCGTGGGTCGTTTGCGCTCCCTATAGATCGATTTTAGATCAGAATCCGTTTGTTGATGAGGTCATAGTCGTTGATTGCCTCTCCGACTGGATAAAAATATTGAATCAAGGTCTGCATGATATCTACGTAGATTTACATATTGATGGGAAGGAGTGCAAATCATCCAAAGTCTCACTTTATAAAACGCAAGGGAGCTTGGAGATCCATGGCGATAATTATTACAATCATGGGAACCTGCTGAAGGCCATGTGTATCGGAGCTGGGCTCGAACCGATTGAGGATGAACCTGCGGTTTATATCCCAAATGAGGCGGTCTCAATTGTAGATGCCCTAAAATTGCCGCAGCGATTTATGGTTTTTCACTGCCGATCGAATGAAAGGAGTAGAAATTGGAACTCACAGAAGTGGAATGAGTTAGCAACTCGAATTGAGCAGCAAACAGATCTAAAAATTGTTGAAGTGGGGCTCGATCCTATCTTGCGACCGAGCAAAAACCGACTCAATTTATGCGGCCGACTCTCTTTAATGGAAACTGCTGAAGTGATTCGGCGCGCAATTCTTTTTGTGGGGATAGATAGCGGGCCGGCTCATTTCGCAAATGCGCTTAAAATTCCCGGCGTAATCCTTTTAGGAAAGTACAAGAATTTTGACAAATACAACCCCTACAGTGGTCGATATGGGGACTTGAGCAACGCAACACTTGTTTGCAATTCGGGCCAACCTACTTCAAAACTTCCGGTCGATCTTGTCTTAAAGGCTGTACTGGGGCGGTGTAAACCCGATTTTTCAGTCACGAGCGGTATCGAATCAAAAGAGGAAGGCCCTCGCCGAATCGCATTCTATCTTTCTCAATTCTATCCCATCCCCTTAAACGATCAGCATTGGGGAAAGGGATTTACTGAATGGAGAAATGTTGCAAAAACACAGCCTTTTTATCAAGGTCACTATCAACCCCGTCTGCCTGGGGATTTGGGCTATTATGATTTAAGACTCCCCGAAATTATGAATCAGCAAGCTGAGCTTGCTCATGAATATGGGATAAGCGCTTTCTGTTATTACCTCTACTGGTTTCAGGGAAAGCGGCTTCTCAATTTGCCCATCGATTACATGCTTCGATCAAAAAAACCAGATTTCCCATTTTGTTTTTGCTGGGCGAACGAAAATTGGACGCGAAGATGGGACGGAATGAATCGCGAGATCATGATAGCTCAGGAACATACTCCCCAAGACGATCTTAACTTTATACGACATCTTCTTCCCGCGTTTGAGGATCCTAGGTATATCCGTGTGAATGGAAAACCACTGCTGCTGATTTACCGAACTGAACTGTTTCCAAATCCTTTGGGGACTACGGAGTTGTGGCGTGAAGAAGTTCGTAAAGCTGGGATAGGAGATATCTATCTGGTTCGTTGCGAAGGATTTGATTCATTTGCTCATCCTGAAAGTATTGGATTTGACGCTTCCTATGAGGCCCCGACGTTCATTCTGCCAGAAGAATTATTGTTTAAAAATTTGAAATCTTTAAAAGTAAATCCAAATTTCAGAGGAAAAATCTTCGACTATCAAAAAATCGTTGATTACTACTCGAAACGACCTGAACCACTTTATAAAAGATATAAAAATGTCATGCTGGCCTGGGACAACACCGCCCGATATGGAGAAAACGCGGTTATCTTTCATGGGGCAACTCCAGAACTGTATAGAGAATGGCTTGAAAATAGCCTTTGTCATGCAAATCGACAATTCCAGGGAGAAGAACAACTTGTTTTCATCAATGCTTGGAATGAATGGGCCGAGGGTTCTTATTTAGAACCTGATCTAATTTTTGGGAAATCATTTCTAGAAGCTACCCGCTCAGCCGTGCATAGCACTTTGATTATGCATTGAGTTTGCTGTATTCTTTGGCTACGTCCTGAGGGGTGCCTTCAAAAGTTAGTTTTCCATGATCGATTAGGACAGCTCTATCGCAAAACTCGATGATAGAATTCATATCATGCGAGACAAGGACTACTGTTTGGTTCATTTTTTTTGCCTGCCTGAAATAGTCGAAGCATTTTTTTTTGAAATTTTCGTCCCCTACAGCGAGAACTTCATCGATAAGAATAATATTGCTACAAGCCCTGATGGCGATTGAGAATGCCAGGCGAATCCGCATCCCCGATGAGTAGTTTTTGAGTTTTATATGCATAAATGGGCGAAGTTCAGCGAAGTCAACAATCTCATCGTAAAGATTCTGAATCGTTCTTTTCGACAGTCCTAATATACAGCCATTTAGATATAAATTATCCCTTCCCGATAGCTCTGCATTAAAACCAATGCCTAAGTCAATAAATGGAGTTAAAGTTCCCTTTACTAAAAGGGTGCCCTCGGTTGGAGAATAAATCCCAGCCAAGATTTTGAGTAGGGTGCTTTTTCCAGATCCATTCCTGCCTACGATGCCCAGAAATTCTCCCTCGTAAACATCCAGGTGAATATCTGAGAGAGCTATAAAATGGTTCCGCGCAGATTGACGGAAATTTAATACGGCCTGTTTCAAGGTGTAATTCTTTTCGTGAGGAAAATAGAAGAGTTTTTTTACTCCACGAACTTCTATTGCGGTACTCAAAGATCCTCCGCAAAAGTGCGGGATTGTTTATTAAAATAGCTCCATGCAAGCAGGTTCAAAACAAGCAGAATTCCCAATGAAATAATACAGGAACTGAAAGAAACCTCCGTTGTGTCCCCCACTAGTTTTCTCATTAACAAAATTGCCTCTGTTAAGGGATTCAATGAAATTAGGTAGGCAAGATCCTTTGAGGGTAGGCTTAAAGGGTAGACGATCGGTGTGGCATAAAACAAGCCTTGAGATAGAACTTCCCAAATGTGCGCTACATCGCGAAATTTCACATAAAGAGCGGCTAATAAGAAGCTGAGAGGAAGGGTAAAAAGCAAGAGTTCAATCACTCCTCCAAGAAATGGCAGGAAGAGGGATAAATCTGGGAAGGGTCGATTGATCATTACAAAGATCAAAACCACAGACATATTCAGTAAAAAATTGACAAAAGAAGAGATGACGCTGGCTAAGACAAGTATGGGTTTTTGAATATTTACTTTTCGAATGAGATCTTCGTTTGCAAGGATAGAGCGAAGGCTTGTATTGGTAGCCTCAATAAAAAAAGTCCAAATCACGATCCCCATCAAAAGAAAGAGGGGATAATTGGGAACCATAGTTCCCAAACGAAATATTTTCGCAAATACGAGATAGAGAAAGCCAAAATTTAATAAGGGTTTAAACAAAGACCAAGCGTACCCTAAAAACGAGCCCTGGTAACGGAGCTTAAAGTTGACCAGGACCAGTTCTTTCAATAAATCGATGATATATTTACCCCGCTCTATCTCTTCGGATTTCGGCTAGCGCGTTTTGGCAAGCTGTTTCAAACAAGGTTCCTTGCACTCTTCGCCGCTGGAGATCGATCGCCATTCTTGACGCCAAAGGTCCCAGGTAGAGGTCCGCTGACAACATGTTAATCCGAGCGAAACACCGCTGAACCTCTGGCTCAACCTGATAACCGGCCCCACGGAGGGTCTTCTGAACGAGATTTCTCCTCTGTTCCTCAGTCAATGCCCTAACGGCTTGCTGCGCCTCGAGCAGCGACGCCCTCCGCCCGTTGTACCGAGCTAGGTTACCTCCGAACTGAGCCGGGCAATCGATCTCCCGAAGGAGTTCTTTGTATTGTGCATAGGCGGCAAGCGGCGGTACGACGCGTGGATCGATCCTGTCCAGCAGATCTCTGCCGTTCCGATCGAGGTAGGCGCAAAGGAGCGGCGTCCGGTAGACTTCGAGGAAGGTGTCTTTTACGTGCCTTTCGATTCGGTCTTGGTAGGCGTCCGCTGCGCCATTGTTGTTTTGGTTGAGCACCAATTGAGGGCCCTCAGCTCCGCCACGGATGATTCCAGCATCAGTGAGGAACCTCTGAGCGAATTCGGCCCCCCGTTGTTGATAGGCGGGATCCCGACAATTTTCGATGTTGAAGGTATTGATAAATTGCCTGTCTTCGGGGTGGCGATGCAGATATCCCTCAAATCCAAGATCTTCTCCAATTCTCTCCCTCAGGTCGGTTCCGGTATCTCTTTGTACCTGATCAAACACGTCGAGCATCATATGCGGGTGGCCGTCCCGAAAAAGGTTGAGGACTCTCCAGCCCGTAAGCTCAAGCGGTCTATGATAGTGCAAATCCATTCGGCCGCCGATAATGCCTTGGACAGCCGCAGCGCTGAGTAAATAGAGGGCGTTATCAAGGATGGCATTTGTCGTGTAGTATTTCAAATCGGGATTTTGGTACATTATGCCAATGAGGGCGGCCTGTAAGAGCAAATTATGAAGCACATAAGAGACACACTTGAGCGAGTGTTTTCGGAGGAATCCATTTTCTGCTCCTTCCCGCAGGAAATAATTGAGCAACAGTCCGATGGCCGCGATGGGGAGCAGGCACGTAGCTTCGACAGCCGCGATGACGATGCACAAGACGGCGCCCGTATACATCACCGCCTTGGATGCCACATGGACGGCTCTTCCTTGCCAGTCGATGTCATTGGATTTCTTTTCCAAGGTCGTAGCCCCCCAAAGAACTCCTCGCATGAGCCTGGCGGATATGGGCTTAAAGTGTAAATTTTCTCTGCTCAGATAGACGGTTGTTGCATTCATGGCTTACCTCTTAAAAATTTCTGAGCAAACAACATAAATAATCTTTGCATTTCAAGTCCAGAAAATAGTAAACTGGCTCGTTCAAGACGAGGTTTAGGTGCTCCATAAGATAAGTCCGGAAGTGGCGGGGTTCATTGCGGTTGGGGCGCGTGATTTTGAGGGATTGAATGACGTGGCGCGGCGTACCAATCAGTTCCTGCAGGAAAAGATCTCCTTTCTACAGGGACAAGGACCCGCCGACAAGGAGGGGACTATCGCCTGGTTGGAAGGCATCGGAGAGGCTCTCTCTACGCTTCGAGCAGAAATGGTGAAGTGCGCGTTGGCTAAATCTTCGCTCGAGCAAATGGTTCAGTCTGTCGTCGACCACTCTTTTGGGAAGGGGTCTGCAGAAACGGCGACAAGGCTGAAAAAGTATGAAGAGGCCGAAGCTCACCTAGAGGCACACGGCCCCCTCGATGGGAACGACGAAGTTTCCGTCTGTCTCAAAAATATCAACAACGTCAAAAACGCCCTGCAAAAAGGATAATATGAAAAAGTCGGTTTTATTGGCCTCTCTAGCCCTTGCGTTTCCCTTGCTCGCTGAAATGCATGTTCTCGTCTTTGCTGGCAGCACGCGCACAGACTCATACAATAAAAAGTTGGCCAAAGAGGCGGCGGGCATTGCCAAAGAGATGGGCGCCAAGGTCAATCTCATCGATCTAAAAGACTACCCGATGCCCTTCTACGACGCCGATCTAGAAGCAAAGCAGGGGATGCCCAAAAATGCGAAGCGCTTTCGCGATGCGGTGAAGGCAAGCGATGCGATGGTAATCGCTGCGCCCGAGTACAATGCCTCGATTCCTGCTGTATTGAAGAATGCCATCGACTGGGCCTCCAGGAGTGAAGAGGGGGGCTCTTCGCGCGAGGCTTTTGCAGGGAAGAAAGTGGCGTTGATGAGCGCGTCGCCTGGCGGCGGTGGCGGGGCGAGAGGCTTGGTTCATTTGCGTGCAGTTTTGACCGATATCGGAGCCGAGGTGGTGGACAAGCAGGTCTCTGTGCCGCGCGCCTATGAGAAGGGTGCGATCGAAAACCCCGCAGTGGTAGAGGGAATTAGGGAAGAATTGAGCGAGCTGCTGGTCACACAAACAGCAGATTGACATGGGGGTTACAATGGCCACCAAAAAAGAAATAGAAAAACACCTCAAAATCGCGCTAAAGGAAATTGGTGAAATCAAGCCCTGGTTTGATAAAGATGTGAACGCCTGGGTTTTCGAACACCGCGCCTATCCTGTTGAATATGCTGGCGAATCAGTAGAAGAAGTAATCGAAAATTATCCTAAATATCTCTGTGAATTCATTCGGCATCGTTTGAATGATCGACTGCACCCCCTAATTGAGAAAAAAACTAAAGGCCGCGGAGGTAAGAGACCTGGCGCAGGGCGCCCTAAAGGAACAAAGAAAGCCCCTACAAAGGTCGTGCGGCTACCGGTGGATATCGCAAAATGGATTGAAAAACCTAATTCATATCCTCAGGTACGTCAATTGATTGCCAAAGGAAAACACTGAGTTTGTCGAAGACACTAAAAGGAATCGGCAGAAAAACCACCGAGAACACCGAGAGCACCGAGAAAAAATTCCTTAGTCTAGCGAAGATTTATGGGGCGCCACTAGTAGAGGGGGTTATATGGAAGAATTAATTGTTTAAACTCCCCTCGGTGCTCTCGGTGTTCTCGGTGGTTTTTTATCAGCTGCGGCTTAATTAGAGCTATTGGGGGGCGGGGGTGGCTTTCTTGGCGGTTTCGACGCGGGCGCGGTAGAGGATGTAGAAATTGCTTCCCACGATCACCGCAGCGCCAACAAGGGTATAGAGATCGGGCGTCTTCTCCCACCAAAGAAAGTCTAGCGCCACAACCCAGAAAAATGTGGAATAGTCGATCGGGGCAAGGATCGAGCCTTGCGCAAAACGAAGCGCTTGAGCGATGGCATATTGCCCCGCGGCTGTAATAACGCCGACGAAGGCGAAGGTGCCCCAATGGCTCCAAGGCATGGGCTTCCAAGCCGATAGGAGAAAGGGGAGGGTGGCCAAGATCATCATCACGTTGGGATAGATGGCGATGGCCAGGCTATGCTCCGTCGCGGCGAGTCTGCGCATCAAGATTTTATTCAGGGCGCCCAAGAAGGTGCCGACGAGGACGAGGATCGCGACGATTTCAAAGACATTCGAACCAGGGCGCATCGCGATGACGACGCCGACCATTCCGATCGCAACGGCAAACCACCGCTCCTTGCTCACGCTCTCCTTCAGCATCAGAGCGCTTAAGATAATCATAAAGAGAGGCGAGGTGTAGCTCAGGGTATAGATGACGGTGAGCGATCCGAGGGAAAAGGCGTACATAAACGCGAGTGTATAGACGAGATTGACCGCGAGGCGGATGAGGTGGCTGCCAGCGCGACTGGTCTTTAGAACAACCGCAGGGCCGCCCTGGAAAAACATCGCAATGCAGAGAGGGACCAACCTGGTGATAGCGCGCAAAAAGCTCGCCTGCGGCACGGCGTACGTTCCCATGAGGTGCTTGATGAAAGCGTCGGCGAGCGGATAAAGCGCGAGGCCGAAGATCATCAATAGAACGCCAAAGACAGGCCGGTTCTCGAGTTTGCGGTCATTGCTCATGATAATTTGCGGATAGGTTCATGGTTTAACAGTTTATTTGAGCAACGGGAAAAAGTCAAAATGTCTTTTTCACGAGCTGGAGGTTGATCGTCCAGTCGAAGTGGTTCTTTACCGTGTAGCCGTAGTAGAGGTGGAGTTTCCACGACTGGCTGATCCATGTGTAGAGGTGTACTTTAAACTCGCTAAAGGGCTCTTCGTGGATGTGATTTTTATAGAGGCGGTAGAGGCCATGGTGCGATTCAAACTGAAACTCCCAGAAAGGTGTGAGGCGGATGAAGAGATTGGTGAGGATCGTGATCCGCCGGTCGGAGAGGGGCGATTCGAGCAGTTCATCCTGCTCGCGGGTCACATCGAGGATGAAATTCTCATGGTCGGCTTTCCTCCAATCGTATTTGGATCGGTAGCGCCCCTCGAGCGTGAGGGCGATGTTTTCGTTGATGGTCCACTTCAAGTGCGCATTGGAGAAGTCTTGGACGTGATTGCGAAAGTTGTAGCAGTTGTTCCATGAGAGGTGGACGGAGGGGAGTTTCCAGCCGAGAAAGAGGTAGAGACGGGGAACCACCTGGGGAATGACGGGATCGGAGAAGAACGCGTTGGCGAAGAGGTCGGCTGTGAAGCTCGCCTCTTTGCAGGGGCGCCTGTTGGAGAAAAGGAGCGTGTGGACTCCCACCTCGATCTGCTGCAGTTTTTGGTAGCCGTCTTGGATGGAGAAGATGTAGTGGTCGTCTGGATCTGCAGTAGGGCGGGTAAGAGCCTTGTACTCGCAGTAAGGTTCGATCACGTGTTTGTAGCGTCCCCACTGTCTTTGCCCGTAGAGATTGGCTCTCGCTCCATAGGTGAGGAGGGCTAGGCACTTGGAGTGGTGTGAGGGGCTCGTGCCGTAGAAGATGGCTCTCCCTCCCAGATCGGGGGTGACGGTCACGGGGCCCAAATGGATCGGGCGATGGAGCTTCTCAAAGAGCTCGACGCGGGGGGAGTGGAAGTTTTGCAGCGTAACGGTGAGTTGATCAGAGTATTGGAAGTTGAGGTAAGAGGCTCTGATGTAATTGGTCGAGATGACGCCCGAATTGAAAATCTCGATGGGGCGAGGCATGGCGTAAAACGTGGGCAAGTCTTGCTTGATCGACTCGAACGGATTGACGCGGGGGCGCACCTTGAGGTAGGTGATGATGTCATCTTCCAGATGGTGGATATAGAGGATGGTTTTCTGCGCCGTATTGACATCGAAATCATCGGTCTTAAAGTCGCCCGGCATCCGGACGTCGTTATATTTGTCCCAGGTGAGCGTCGTGTGGGTCTTGCCGCTCTGGCTCTCCGAGCGGTAGGCTCCCTGTACTCGGTAGCGCCGCTCCACATCGGGCGCGTTGAACAACCGGTCGGTTCCCAGATAGTTGCGCGTGACGAAAGTGGTGAGCTTATCTTCGGGGAAGTATTCCGTCTCAATCGCACCGCCCCAACCCGTTGCCCATCGGTATTCCAGCCTTCCAAACAGCGCAAAATCGCGCCATGAATAGAGCTGATAGCGGAAGCCCAACTTGGGCCCCTTGTGCCAATTGATGTAGTAGCGGAAGATCGGCTCTTTGAACTTTTTCAGATTCAGTCGAAAGGAGGGGAGCCACAGGACGGGAAGTTGGAAGAGGCGGAGGCGGACCTTTTTCGCTTGAAACAGTTGATCTTTAATGACATTGATGCGCCTGGCGTGCAGATCCCACGAGCTCTCTTTATTTTCGCATGTAGTGATGAAGGCGTTGGTGACCTTGTAGTTCCCATTTGCGTTGAGTTGGATCTGGTCTCCTCCCACGTACCACATGGAGGAAAAAGTCTTTCCGTCATAGACCATCCCCGTTTTGTTGGTAAAGTCGAACTCCAATTCACTGCCGACAAAGACCCTACCCTTGTACTGAATGAGGAGATTCCCTTCCGCTTCAATTTTTTGGACCATTTTTCCATCTTCCATCCGGTGGAAGTATTGGATTGTCTTTGCCTGGATGCGGATGTCTTCGCTTTTGATTACGCCGCCTTGATTGGTATAGAGAATGCCGTTTTTGAATACGGGGTTCCTGAGGTCGACCTTTACGTCCTCAGCGACACCTATCGCAGCAGCAAACAAAAAAAGAACAAGCGGTTTCATGATCACGAAGGATCATACGAACAATCACTATTTAGAGGAAATTGCAAAAAAACGGAGCTGTGATCAACAAGGAAAAACAGGATATGCATGATCCAAGTGACATGATCGGCAAGATAAAAAAATATCATATCTGTATTGGTTTTTGAAATATTTTTAACAACTGGCTTTTCTTTTTTATTCTTGTTATAATAGTTCGAAATAAAAAAACAAACAAATGACTGCAAAATATATTCAAAACTGTACTTTAGTTAAAAGTCCTGCATCGTCTATTAACGCTGCCAAAACCGTTATAGTGGACCAGTGGAGGGGGCGGAAAGTACAAATTTTAGTTGGGTCTGTTTGTAGTGTCGTTGGGGCTGTTGGGCTCGGTGTTGCCGTGGCGGCCTCATCGGTGATCTGGCCCGTCGCGGCTCTGATTTTAGCGCTCGGTTGTGCCATCCTCACTCGCCAGCTCTTCACAAAGTCATTTCTTGAAAACCGAGAAGGGACGCACGCTGCTCAACCTCTACACATAGAGGCTCCGAATGTGCAAAATCTCCCAGCTCCCACTGCAGTTCCAGAGCGGCCGGCCCCCCCCGCCTTAACGGCCCCTCTAGCTGCAATCAAAGCCCCCTTCGGCGACATCTCAGCCCCTTTCGACACGATTACAGGCCCCTCTGAAAAAGCCACCTTGACCAACGCCGATCTAGCCCTTGCACTCACCAACGGCATCCAGTTGGCCGCCCTCATGGGGATCGCCCCATCGGTCACAGCTCCTCTTGCAACGGCAGCCAATATAGGCTCTGGGATTGCCCTGTTTTGTATGCTTCCCAAGGACGCCTCTTTGATCCGCAAGGCGATGGCGCTTCCGATCATTGCAAATAGAGTCATTCACTATCACCCGATCATCAACGGCATTTTCCAAGCGAATTCCCTCTATCATCTCGCGAAGAGAGCGGGACCGCAACTCGCTCTAGCTTTCGATGAGCTGAAATCGGATCCAGTCCATGCATTTAAAACGGGCGGCGTGCACCTGTTCAATCTAGCGTCTAGCATTGCGATGGCGGCGGATAGCCTCGGCCTCATCCGTGCGAAATCGACCCCTTCCACCCAGCAGCCCCCAGGCCCCACACCCCATCCTCCTCACACCAATACAGACACTTGCCCGATGCCAGAGATGAGTAAGGCTGTTGTCCCTGTTCCCAAAGTAGCGACATTTACCGTCCACCTTCCCGACACACAACCTATACTCACGCCTAACTTGCCGATGCCAAAACCACAAACGCCTCCAGACACACGCACCTGCCCGAAGCCAGAGATGAGTAAGGCTGTTGTACC
>DATIIR010000006.1:0-4142 GCA_035479435.1 Chlamydiales bacterium | reverse complement strand
TTTCGACCATTCCAAGCGAAGAGATCTATTCATCGCCGAACTCATGTGCACGGAAGGGAACTTTAGCCTCTCGGCGCCCATCAAGCTCTTTTGCGAGGAAAAGTACCACAAGGCGTCGCAACAAAAAAATTGGGTCCCCTTCGAGTGGCAGAGGAACCTCTACTTTCTCTATTCGATCAACCCGCAGGAAGTGGTCTCTTGCACTTGAAAGAACGACCATTGCTATTCGGCCTATAAAACGGAGCCTAAGATCCAGTGGCCCTATGGGAACTTGAGGGGAAGCAGCGCCGCCACTCTCGTCGATGGGGAATACCTCGCCCTCTTCCATTCGGGATTTAAGATGCGCTCTGACGCATCAAATGGGCAAAAGATGTGGCATTACTTTGCGGGCGCATTCACATTTTCTCCCCAACCCCCATTCGAGATCACAAAGGTCTCTCCTTTCCCGATCTTGGGCGAAGGTCTCTACACCCCCTCCAATACGGAAAAGAAGGTGGTATTTCCCGGGGGCTATGTCGTCTCTGGCCCTCGCATCTATATGGCCTATGGGAAAGACGATTGTGAAATTTGGATTGCGACACTCGATAAAGAGGCCCTCATGAACTCGCTGGTCCCTGTAGAAAAGTGATTTTCCTCCTTTTCATGCTCTCTTTTTTTCTCCGTTTGGGGGCCAATGAGAGTTCTGAGCCCCATATCTGCCTCTGTTTGAACATCAGAAATGATCGGCTGATGATCTGGCATTGCCTAGATAGCGTAAGGGACGTAGTCGACTGTATCTCGGTCTGTGATTACGGCTCTACGGACAGAACTATCGAGTTCCTCGCAAAATTCGAACACTACACGAATATCCCTGTCGTAATAGTCCCCAGAGAAGAGACGAATAAGATCTTAGAGAGGATGAATGCCGTCGCCGCCGCTCAAGATGCGCTGCGAGAGTGCTATATACCCCTCGACTCGACCTATTTGCTTTTTTTAGAGCCCGACGAATGGCTTCAGAGCTCTGGTCGCTTCCCCAAAGAAAACTTGTCCAAGGAATTCTCCCTGGTTATGGAAACATCCTCCTTCGCGGGTTACAGCCACTACGAACCCAATCTTTTTCGGGCCGACCTCCCAGCTGAGACGATCGGATCGCTCTCCTTAAACAGTTGGGAAACATCCAATCCCAGTCTGAAATTGGGGAACTTTTTCATCCGAGAGCAGCCAGGCAAGATCCCAGACCCTGGAGAAGCAGAAGGGGCGCCCATTCCCGCTAACCAGGAAGAAGCGAATGAGTGGCGACAGCTGAGCAAATTAAACCGCGAGAGGGAGCTCTTTAGCCAAGCCCTTTCCGAGGCCCCAGACAGTACAAAAATAATCCTCCATCTCGCCCAAACGAAAAAGTCATTGAAGCAATATGAGGAGGCCATCGCCCTCTATCAAGCCCTGATCGCAAAAAGGGCAATCCCTGAAGAGATTTGGTTTGCGGAGTGCATGCTCGGAGAGTGCTACGAAAAGATGGGCCAGTGGAACGATGCGTTCCATTGGTATCTCCAAGCCTATCAGACCCGCCCTTCTCGAAGAGAGCCGATGCGCATGATTGCCACCCATTTCCGCAACAAAGCGCAAAATGACATCGCCTACATCTTCGCCAAACACGGGCTTCAGATCTCCCACGAAGACGACAACTTCATTTATCCCGACCCACCGTTCGATGACTACCAATTCGAAGAAGAGCTTTCGGTCGTCGCCTACTATACCCCTTTTAAAGAGGAAGGGTACGATGCTCTCAACAAGCTTCTCATCCGGAAAGGCGTGCCAAAACACGTTAAGGATCTAGCATATATAAACATCAATCACTATGTCCGTTATGCCAAATCACTGAAAGCTAAATTCCAGCCGATTCGGATCAAGCTGCCCCGCATCGATGCAGATGAGGAGCTCTATTACTCTCCGATGAATCCCTCCATCGTAAAGACCGATAAGGGATACCAATTGATTTGCAGAGCTGTAAACTATACGCAAACGGGGGCCAAACATTTTCATACAGAGGATCGGAACGGAATTTTCCGGACAAAGAATTTTCTCGTCCACTACGATCGCTCCCTCAATTTCCTCTCTCAGCAGGAGATTTTGGAGCAATTGCCACGCGAGGGGTCGTGGAGAGCATTTCACGCGGAAGGGCTTGAAGATTGCCGCATCATCGACTGGAGTGGGAATACTTGGTTTACCTGCACAACATTCGACACAAATCCAACTGGAGCCATTCAGATTTCACTCTGTAAGTTGGCAAATAAACTAAAAAAAGGAGCCCCCCTTCAAGTCGAGTCACTTCTTCCTTTGGAGGGACCCGATCCGAACCGGCATGAGAAAAATTGGCTTCCATTTCTCAAAGACGGCGAGATCCATGTCGTCTATGCATCTGACCCCATGACGATCTACAAACCCGATTTGGAAACTGGTAAATGTGCAACAGTCGTTCAGAAGGCAACCGCATACGATTTTTCCCGGTTTCACGGCTCTGCAGCTCCGATCGCCTTCGATGGAGGATACCTCATGTTGATTCATGAAATCGTCCAATTCTCCGACTATACGCGCAATGATTTACACCGCTTTGTCTATATGGACCCCGATTTCAACGTGGTCAAGTTATCCAAGCCGTTTACCTTTTTGCACTCCGGAATAGAGAGGTGTCTCAGCATGACGCTCGATTATGAAGGCAAACAACTCATCCTTCCTATCGGCATCGAAGACCGCGAGGCCCACCTCTGTTTTATAGATCTAGAGGAGGTTCGCTCCCTCTTGGAACCTCTTCCCCCCATTTATGCACCCCATTAGCTAGCGATTCTTTTCTCGTGCAGGCCCTCTGCAAAATCGTGAAACCGTTGTTGTTTGTGCGGCGCTCTTTCAGAGTCCATTCGGGGTGATCTGCTAAAAAATCAACTACCGCTGCCCAAAGGCCCCGTTTGGTCCGATCCAAATAGTCTGGATACTCGGAGTAATCGCCCCGATATTCAACATCGTCCTTCACTCCCCACGAACCGCTCGTATCGTGAAGAGCGATATATTTTCGGATTTGGGGAGAAAATCTCTCCAACTCACTCATCAGATGGCAATAGGTGTGCAGAGAGTCTATAAACAAGAGGTCTGCGGAGGGCGCGTCGATATCCAAATCATTATCTAGGCAAAATTGGAAATGGATCTGATTTTTCTCTGCTAAAATTTCAGCCCATCTCAAATTGATCTCAGGAGGGAGCTCTAAGTCAACGCCCAGGTAGGTTCGATGGGTGTCAGGGTTATCTGCTAATCCCTCCAAAAGTCCCCATGTAGAAACTACATTTCTTACTCCAATCTCCACCACAGATGGACACTCTTTCGCCAATTCACAAAGGAGAGGAACATGTTCATTAATATCCGACGGACATTGGCAAACCGACTCGTATTTTGTGTGTAGTTCCTCT
Source organism: Chlamydiales bacterium (assembly GCA_035479435.1). Taxonomy (GTDB): domain Bacteria; phylum Chlamydiota; class Chlamydiia; order Chlamydiales; family SM23-39; genus REEB52. The sequence goes on along the minus strand of DATIIR010000006.1, from coordinate 705 downwards.
CGATAAGAGGGAACCTCCCCGCTAAATAGCTGGGGCAGGACGGCCCAAAACAGACAGAGATGTCCTTTTTTCATGGGGAAAAGGGTAAATCAATTTTACATTTTTCGCTAGTCGCAAAAAAAAATCCTTGTTACCATCGTGCACCCAAGAAAAATGTGGATCTCTTTGTAGAAAAAAATGCGCTGCCTTCTTTTATTTTTTGCGTCGGTACAGCTGCTAGGCGCCCCTATCAAGGTGCCGAACGATCAATTTTACCGCAATTTTGTTCGATTTGATGGCCACCCCGGCCACGCCCCGTTAGTTTCCGATATGACTTTTCGTGCCCACGCCGATTGGGTGATTGACCAAAGCACGGAATCGTTTGATCCAGATGGGGTAAAGTTGGGTGATACGATCTATCTGGGAGTTTGGTATTTGACTTGGTTTGTAACACAGGTTCACGACCAGATTAAATACCCCTATATTTTAATTACCATCGATGTGGACAGTACGTACCCAAACGATATCCGATTCAGAAAACTATTGTACGATCCAAAGTTAGCCGCCTGGTTTGGCAGGTGTCTGTTTTTTAGCTATCACCCCAAGCTTTTCCAGATCCCATTTGGGCAGAGTTGGTACTATTTCAGCGATGTAGATATTCCCTATTTGGCAGAGCTCTCCAAAAAGCAGCCTTTCCCTAAAAAGCATCTCCTCTACATGAACCAC
>DATIIR010000005.1:0-4378 GCA_035479435.1 Chlamydiales bacterium | reverse complement strand
CTGGACCGAAGGGCCCGTGTTCTCCCATGTCAACTCCGACTCTTCAAGAGCCAAAAGAGGCATTGCCAAAACCAAAAATGGAATCAATTTCTTTCTCATAAGGCACTAGATTAGGGGAAAGGGGACGATTCTGTCAACGAGGCTTATACGGTAAAATTTATTTGGGCGGCCTTGAGTCTATCCTGGAGAGCCTTATCGGCCTTTACACCCCACTGAGAATCGATAAAAATCGTCCCCAGACACCGCTCTGAAGAGATAAATTGCACCTCAACGGTCGACTTGCCCGGGTGGGAGCGGAATAGCTCCTTGAGGGCGAGAATTTCGCTCAGCCGCGTCTTATCCGCGTCGAGCTGGAGTTTCACTTTTTTGATCTCTTCTTTTTCCACAGCAGCGACCTTTTCCTTCTCTTTCTCTTTCGCTGCCGCCTTCCACTTGGGCTCGGGGGCCTTGGCATGCGCTTTGACTTTGTCGTAGGCCTCATCACAGGCCTTGATCCTCGCCTCATCGATCGCAGTCAAATCGTCGAGATAGCGACACGAGAGCTGGATCGCCCCATCCTTCCGCTCGAGTTGCAAAACCCCATAGAGGAGCTGATTCTCCCTCAATAGAGCCCCTTTCTCCTCAAACATCTCCGACCAGACGGGAAGCTCAAACCGCTCCACTCCGTCGCTAATCGTGAGAATGGCGAACTTCTTCTGGTTTTTGCTTGAAACCTTAACCTGCACAGTATCAACGACAAAGGCAGCTCGTAAAACAGCCCCGTCGGGCAGTGTTTCCACTTCGGTCAGCGGCACACAAGAGAGGCGCCCCAGCGCCTTTTTATAGCCGTCCATGGGGTGACCGGTCAGATAGAAGCCGAGGAGCTCCTTCTCCTTCTGGAAGAGCTGTAGAGAGGACGATTTTTTCGCTACGGGAGGCGGATTGGTGAACGGTTTTTCGGGCCCCTCGATGAGGGAAAAGAGGTTGAGCACGCCCAAAGAGGCCTCTTTTTGATCGCGGGAAGCCTGATCGTACATCGCTTCGACGCTCTCCCGCATGGCGTCGCGCGACCAGCTGGTGAAATCAAAACTCCCCGCATCGATGAGGAGTTCGATCTGCTTTTTGCCGATGCGCGTCTTGTCGGCCCGCTGGACAAAATCATAGAGGCTCTTGTAGGAGCCTCCCCTTTCCCGCTCTTCAATGATCATGGCGACGACACCTTGGCCCACCCCTTTGATCCCCGCCATTGCAAAGCGAATGCCCGCTTTGGATGCGGCAAACTCACTCGAGGCTTCATTGATATCGGGAGGAAGGATAGCGATATGGAGCGCCTTCGCCTCGCCGATGAACTTGGAGAGTTTGGTCGTATCATCCCGGTCGCAAGTCATGAGCGCGGCCATCCATTCATTCGGATAATTGGCCTTGAAAAAGGCGGTCGCATAGGAGAGATACGCATAGGCCGCAGCGTGCGATTTGTTGAAGCCGTAGGAGGCAAACTTTTCAATTTTATCGAAAATGCGGCCGGCCGTATCGGCATCGATCCCTTTCAGAGAGCAGCCGCCGAGGAACTTTTCCCTCTGACGAGTCATCTCGTCTCTATCTTTTTTGCCCATGGCTCTGCGCAGGACATCGCCCTCGCCGAGAGAGTAGCCGGCGAGCGCGCTGGCGATCTGCATCACCTGCTCCTGATAGACCATAACGCCGTACGTTTCGGACAAGATATCCTTCATCAGCGGATGGTCGATCTCTGTCGCTTCACGCCCGTGTTTGCGGTTGATGAAGGAGGGGATCATGTCCATTGGACCTGGGCGATAGAGGGCGCCCACAGCGATGATCTCCTCAAACGTATCGATGTGGAGCTGTTTGGCGAGATCTTGCATACCGCCCGACTCGAGCTGGAACACGCCGAGCGTCTTTCCCTGATTGAGCAGATCAAAAGTCGCCTGATTATCGAGCGGCAAATTGACCCAGTCGATCCTCTTGCCCGTATTCTTGGCCACGGCATCGGCGCATTTCTGGATCGAAGTGAGTGTTTTTAGGCCCAAAAAGTCGATTTTGAGCATCCCTACGCTCTCAACCGGCTTCATCGCATACTGCGTCACCCACATTTCTGAGTCTTTGGCCGTGCAGACAGGGATGTGATCCGTGATGGGAGAGGCAGAAATGATCAACCCAGCCGCATGCGTGCTCGTATTGCGGATCGACCCCTCCGTTTTTTTTGCCATCTCAAGAACCGATCTCGCCTCTTCATCGCTCTCCATCAGACGCGTGAGTTCAGGATCGATCTGGAAGGCCTTTTCGAGCGTCATGGTCGGATCTTCGGGGACAAGAGCCGCAATTTCATTCACTTTCGCCAGCGGAACATTTAAAACGCGCCCCACATCGCGGATGGCCATTTTGGCTTTCATCGTTCCAAACGTGATGATCTGCGCCACCTTCTCCTTGCCATACTTCGCCACCACATAGTCGATCACCTCTTGGCGCCGGTCCATGCAGATGTCGACGTCGATATCGGGGTAGGAGATCCTCTCTGGATTGATGAACCGCTCGAAGAAGAGGTGGAATCGGAGCGGCTCAATATCTGTGATGCCGGTGAGATAAGAAATGATCGACCCGGCAGCCGAACCCCGCCCTGGCCCCATCGGAATATTGCGCTTTTTGGCCCAATCGATGAAGTCGTAAACGATCAACATGTAATCGGACATCCCCTTCGACGTGAGGATGTTGAACTCATACTCAAAGCGATCCTTCACAATCTGGAGAGGATCTTTTCCCGGCACTTTGGCCAGCTTGTCGGGCGTGTAACGGGTCTCGATCCCTTTGAGGCAAAGGTCGTATAAAAACTGCTCCGCCGCTTTCAGCCTCTCCTCTTTCGAAACGGTCTTACCTACCAAAGAAGGGGGAATAAAGACCGGATAGTGTTTGGTTTTGAAGTCGAGCTCACACTGGCACTTTTCCGCCACCCGCACCGTTTCGGCAATCGCCTCGGGCAAATCGGCGAAGAGCGCCTTCATCTCCTCGGGCGATTTGAAATAGAGTTCGTGCGTCGAAGTCGTTTCCCGTTTTGGATTGGGCGCCTTATTTTTCGGGTTGCCCGCGGAATCCCGCTCCCAAATTTCGCACGGCTCCCCCGATTGGATATTCAGCAAGATCTCATGCGCGCGCCAATCATCCCGCTCGATATAGTGGACCTTATTCGTCGCCACGAGCGGAATTCCCAGATGCTTTGACAATTCGATCAGTTTTTCGTTCTTCTTTTGTTGACTGGCGTCGGCATCGCGCATTTTCTGCACCAGCCACCCTTCCTGGATCTGCTCCTCATGGAAGGGGTGTCTTTGGATCTCCAGGTAGAAATCCTCGCCAAATTGTTTATGAAACCACTCGATTTCGGAGACATCGCTCGAAAGGCAAATGAGCCCCTCTCTGTGCGCTGCCAACACCTCTTTATCGATCCGCGGCTGGTAATAAAACCCCTCCAAGAATCCGATCGAGGACAATTTGCACAAGTTCCTGTAGCCCTGAATATTTTTGGAGAGCAAAACGACGGGCAAACCGTTGGGCGTGCCGGGAATTCTCTTTTTCTCCAACCGAGAACCTGGCGCCATCCAAATTTCGCAGCCCAAAATCGGCTTTATGCCAGCGGCCTTACAAGCCTTGTAGAACTCGACGGCGCCATATAGATTTCCCTCATCGGTCAACGCCAACGCGCCCATGCCAAAGCTCTTCGCTTTCTCAGCTAACGCGGTCACCGAAGCAGTGGAGTCGAGAATCGAAAACTGGGAATGGACGTTCAGAGGCACGTAAGTCATATGCGGCAAATTATACAGAGGCCCGATTTTTTAACCCATGCTTTGGAGAATTTCTTAGAAAAAATCCCCCCATTTCGCATAAAGTGAGAGGAACCGCGCTATCACAGGAGACAAAGTATGAAGCGTTTCAGTCCCTACCTAATCATCTCTCTTCTCGCCTCTACTCTCGGTTTCGGAGCAACGAAGGGCGATTCATCATGCCGACCCAAAGATCAGTGTTGCCCCAAAACGCCCAAAATCGAAATGGCCCCCGCCTATAGTGCTCCTGCAAATGTGCACCTGGCCTGCAAGCGGGACGTATGGGTCGATGTCAGTTTCATCTATTGGCAGCCCATCGGAGAGAATTTGGAACTCGGCATCGCGGACCATAACACCGGTGATAGTGATGCGGAAGCGGGCACTCCTCTAGTCGGGGAAGTCGTCAACATGGATTTTCGATTCAAGCCAGGCTTTCAAGTTGGCCTCGGTGTAGATTTCGGCTGTGACGATTGGGATGCCTATGCTCAATACACCTATCTCCGCAGCACAGATACCGTAACCAGTGAGGGATTTACACCTGGACAGATCCACTCTCTCTGGGTTAGCCCCGC
>DATIIR010000004.1:0-2349 GCA_035479435.1 Chlamydiales bacterium | reverse complement strand
CTCTTTGCCAATAGCCATACGGCGCTCTTCTTCATGTTTCTCGTGATCGCTCTCTTCGCGCTCCTCATGTTCATTGGAAGCCTCGTCTTGCCCGAAAGCCCCCGCTGGCTGATGCTCAAAGGGCGACGCACGGACGCGATGAGGGTGATCAAGAGGACCGTGCCCACTGAGCACGAAGTGGAATCTGAGCTGCGCGATATTGAACAGACGCTCCATTCAGACCACCACAGCTCGATCAAAGCAGTCATGCACAAATCATTTGTAAAAGTTCTCCTCATCGGCGTTTTGCTGCAGATGTTTCAGCAACTCGTCGGCATCAACGTGATGATCTACTATACGCCCACGATCTTCGGCTACGTGGGGATGAAGGGGCTGCTCGCCCAGATGACTGTGCCCACCGTCAACATGCTCTTTACCTTCCCAGCCATTTATCTCGTCGAGAAGTGGGGGCGCAAGAAGCTCCTCTACGTGGGCGCCACTATCATGTTTATCGCCATGCTATCGGCAGGCATTGCCTTTCAGATCATCGGCCATGAGATGAATCCCCAGATGCTTTCAGGGACTCTAAAAGCGGTCCTCTTATCTACTTTCATCGTCTATATTTTTGGATTTGCTTTTTCGTGGGGGCCCGTCGCCTGGCTCCTCTGTTCTGAGATCTTCCCCATCAAAGGGCGGGAGATCGGGATGACGATCACCACCATGGTCAACTGGACCTTTGCGGGGCTTGTGATGCGCTACGCCCTCTCCTTCATCGAAGCTTTTGGCAACGCATCGCTCTTTTACGTCTTTGGGGTATTTTGCATTCTATCCATCGTCTTCGTCGCCTTTTTTGTCCCTGAGACAAAAGGCATTACCCTCGAGAAACTCGAAGGTCAGCTGAAGAGATAGCGAAGAGATCTGATGACTCTATTCCGCAAAGAAGGCGGCGGCACTGGCGCCGGACTCGGCTCGGGAGCAGGCGGTGGTGGTGGCGCATCCCAATCGCGGAGAGCAGACAAGGTCGCTAATGCGATCGGATCGACGTCCAAGTGGCCTACGCCTGGCAGGCGGATGAAGGTTTTCGTTTTATCGACAATCCCCTCCTGATGAAGGCAGAGTCCCAGAGTGGCCTCTTTGGGGATGACGCCGTCGGAATCGAACTCGGAAGCGTCGTCCGTACGTTGGATGATGACTTCGGGGATGTTGAGCTTTTGTAGTTTTTTGGAGGCCTCTACCGAATCCATTTCACACCCTGCCCATTCGACTAAGGGTTTGATCAGGTGTTTGATCGACTCAATATTGATCACCTCTCTGTATCGATGCCTACAGACGGTACTGACTCGGTCGAACGACATGATGCGCATGGCGCCGTATTCCACTTCACTGGGCTTCTTGAATTTGTGTTTGAGAATGGCAAGACCCATTGCGGCTCCGCCTAGGGAATATCCGGCAAGGGCGATTTTCTTCGCTTTCACGGCTGTTTCTAAGAAACTAATTCCCAGTTCTTGAGCAGCTCCTATAGTCTCGGGCGTTGCCATCCCCTCACTTCTCCCCGCTCCTGGGCCATTGATGAACAGAACGTTGAAGTTTTGCTTGTGGTAGTGTTCGACCATCACGTCGGTGTAGTGTTCAATCGGCTGGAAGTTACCGCATGCTTGCAAAACCCACTTTCCATTCAGTGCGTGGTCGGGGTGGATAACTGCCATTCCGCTCAACTTCGTTCCATTGTGATCGAAGCAAACGTGGCGAACAACAAACCCTTTTTTTGAAAGTTCTTCGGCCATTTTCAGTCTCTGGGCGTCGAGGGCCTTCGTCGTCAATTCGGGTATGAAAAATTTTAATATCGTGCTCTGGATCGGGAAAACTTTAGTCATGATGAGGCGCTGCAGGAGCCATCTCGTCCCGCAGTAGAGGCCCCAGGGGAGTAAGATAATTTTGAGGGCGAGTAGGGCGACCTTGCGTGCGGTGCTCTCCTGCGGCTCTCTAGCTGCAAAATCGATCCTTTTTGCACAGACGATTTCATCGGGCTTAGAGCGGAAGAGTTCCCAATCTTTGGTCCCTGGTTCCCAGAATAATTGACTATATAATTTATTTACGAATAAATCCATAATAATCACGCCATTTTTGTTGCACGATTATAACATAACGTCCAATTAACAAACATCCATTAAAATATTAAATAACCATAAAACAGGCAGGTGAACTATATCTGATTTACGAAGTCGCTGCTGGTGCCGCTGAACTGGGCGACTTGCTCGGCAAATTCTGAGTACGCTTTGAGACATTCGCTCAACGGAATATTAGAGGAAAAAATAAGGTGGGGGTAGATCTGGATGTTGCGGGTTTGGCATGCGCCAGTCTCCTCACGGT
>DATIIR010000003.1:0-4107 GCA_035479435.1 Chlamydiales bacterium | reverse complement strand
GATGTATTTCTGCTTGTGGGGGAGTGAGTCGTTATTCGGCTAAGATATTTGAGAATTATGCAACGGTCTTCTATTGAAGTGCAAATGTCCCATAAGTGGGAGATTCTCTAAATCTGTGGAACTTGGTCAGAGTTGACCCAGTTGTCGTAAGCGGTTTCCGAACGAAAGCCGAACCGCCCTTCGAGGAAACAGTTGATCATATAGTAACCTGTATGAAGGGATAGTTGTTCACCAGGATATTGCTTAATAACCAAATTCAAAATCCTTCCATTGTGTCTGAAGTAATAATCAAATGTCAATTCAGACTCAGATCGCCGTTTTGGTCCTCTTTTCTCTGGCTGATGCTGCTTCGCCTTTAATTTTTTCTGACGTGTTTTTAAGTTGTTTATTTTTAGCTCAATGGCTCTCCTTACAACGGCAAGATTGACTACGTGCCTTCTGTCCGACCATTTCTTATCCCGTTCTCCCTTCATTCCTAAAATGAACTCAGGAGAAAAGGTAAAAGATCTCCCCTCCACTTCGAGTAATTTGGGAATCGGCGCCTCTTCAGACTGTTCAGAAGATGGGACTACCCCTCTTTCGACCGCTTCAGTTGGCTCTTCGTGCAAGTCGAGTCGGCACTCTAAGACCTCTAAATTGGGAGAACTCCCCTTCAATACGGCGTTAAATGCACAGATGACTTTTTCCTTGGGACCAATGGGATATGCAAATTGGGTGCCGAAGGAACGTCGAGCAGATCCAGAAGTTTGGATGAATAACCTCTTCGCTTCTTTAATGATCTCTCGAACGCTTTGATCCGAAACGTTCGGATAGGTCCGGACCTCTTCTCTCACCGCGGCTTCAAGCACATCAAATGAGGAGTCTTGTTCTACTTCACATTCATCCGCAAGCAGAGACCATGGATTTGCATTTATTACATTTGTCATGATAATTATTATATCATAAATATTTTATTTAATAAAGCCTTAATAAATGTTTGTTAAGTTACTTATAATTAGATAGTTAAAGTTAAAAAATGGATTCAATGGATCAGAACAGCTTAGGCCTAGGTTGCATGGGGATGACCGGCTTCTACGGCAAAGTCGATAGAAATCGGTGTTTTCGAACCATTGCGACGGCTATTGAGCATGGGATCACCCTCCTCGACACAGCCGACAACTACGGCTTTGGCGATAACGAGGTGCTGGTGGGCCATGCCGTCGCTTCGTGCCGCGAAAAGGTCCGCATCGCCACCAAGGTGGGCGTCGTCAGCAAGAGAGACAACCCAGCCGCAACCTACATCGATGGCTCCCCGCGCTATGTGAAAGAGCAGTGTAAAAGGAGCCTGAAACGATTGGGCGTCGATGTCATCGATCTCTACTATCTGCACCATCTCGATCACAATACGCCCATCGAAGAGACCATCCAAGCGATGGCGGAGCTCGTGGCCGAAGGTCTGGTGCGGCATATTGGGCTTTGTGAGATGGGGGTGCAATCTATCCGCCGAGCCCACGCTATCCATCCGATCGCGGTCGTTCAAGCTGAGTATTCGCTTTTCTCAAGAACGGCTGAAGAGCGGCTCCTTCCTCTATGCAAAGAGCTAGGCATTGGCTTCGTCGCTTGCGCGCCCATTTGCAGAGGCCTCCTCAGCGGGGCGTCCTTCGCACAGATAGCCTCCGATGATTTTCGACGCTATTTTCCCCGATTCCAATCGGAGAATCTGGCCCATAATCTCCTGCTCGTTAAAGAGCTGAGAAAAATGGCCAAGGAAAAAAGGTGTTCTCTTTCCCAGCTGTCTCTAGCGTGGGTTGCTGCCAAGGGATCCTTCATTGCGCCCCTCTTCGGAACGACAGAGCCGACCCATGTAGTGGAAAATACGAAAAAGGTTCCCCTCACGGAGATCGAAATAGAGAGAATCGGCGAAATAGGGAAGGGAGTGCGCGGCGATCGCCATACGGAAATGATGAAAAAGCTCTACCCTTGACAGCACCTCCCCTCCCCACTATGATGACGAAAAAGGAGTCTGTAGCTTGCACTTCCTCATCCCGCTGGCCGTCTCCTTGTCCGCATTGTACTCCACTTTGGATCCCACTTCTGTCTCTCAACACTTTGCGTTCTACGAGCTATACCCAAAAAGCGCTGAGGGAAAACAGGCGCTGCGACATGCGTGGGAGCTGCTGAGCGGAGGCTGCACCGATTGGGACCCCGAATTGATCTTGCCCTCTCTAGATCCTCAGCCCTTGATCAACTTCGTCAATCGCACCAGCCATGAGGGGGCGACTCTGCTCAATGAAGAGCAATTGGTGGTGATCGAGAAACTATCGAGGCACCTGACAAATCGGCAGCTCAAGGGCTTTGGCCTTTGGGATGAGGCTGAGCTGTTGAAGTTGCCTCCCGATGAGATCGATCTGGCAAGAGGACTTCTGCTGGCCGAATTGGGGAGCGATGAGAGCGCGAAGCAGAAGGTGCGCAGCTATGAGGCGAACATCGATCTGATGGCGCTGCAGATTTTCGCGCGGCTGGGAGAAAAAGCAACTCCGCTGGAAAAAGTCAGGGCGATGAACGACTACGTCTTCTCCGAAATGCGCTTTCGGTTCCCCCCTCACTCGCTCCACGCCAAAGACATCGACGTCTACACGTTTTTGCCATCGGTGATCGATAGCCGAAGAGGTGTCTGCTTGGGCGTTTCGATTCTCTATCTCTGCCTGGCCCAAAGGCTTGGCCTGACGATCGAGGCCATCACGCCACCGGGACACATCTACGTGAGATACGTGGGCCCCAATGGCGATATCTTGAACATCGAGACGACGGCCAGGGGCATCGATGTCCATTCAGAGATGTATTTGGGCCTTGAGACGAGAAAACTGCAGCAGCGCACCATTCGGGAAGTGATCGGCCTCGCCTTCATGAACCAAGCCGCCGTAAGCTGGCATCGGAATGACCCCGCAACAGCCGTTACCCTCTATGAAAAAGCCAAACCGTTTTTAGGCGATGACTACTTGCTCAATATGTTTTTGGGGTTCAATTACCTCTTCGTCGGCAGGGAAAAAGAGGGGCGCGCCCTGTTGGAAAAAGTGAAGGGAGTCATCCCCGATCACGCGATCAGCTCCGATACTGTGGCTGAAGATTACCTCGCGGGGAGAACCAGTGGCGAGGCGATCCAAGCCATCTTTTCCGAAGTCAACGAAACGCGCGATTCCATTCTAGAAAAACAGAAGAAATTGGAAAAAGTGGTGGAGCAATTTCCCAAGTTCAGACAGGGGATCTTCCATTTGGCCACTACTTGGCTGCAGTTGGGGAGAGAAAAAGAGGCCCTCCCTATCCTGGAGAAGTACATCCAGATGAACCCCGACGATCCCACCGTCAACTACTACCTCTCCGCCATCCACTTCCAACGGCGCAATTTCAATAAAGCTTGGGAGTACTTCCGGGCCTCCGATCGACTCGTCCAATCCAAAGGCCACAAACCGCGCGCCCTCAAAGAGCTGCGCCAGGCCCTCCAGCGCGCCTGCCCTGAACCCTAAAATCCCTTGTGTAGATCGGCTTTTCTCCCTTATCCTATCTGCAAAAGGATCGTCTTTATGTTCGTTTTGCTTGTTGCCACACTGCTCACAATCGATGCCCAAATGACCCCTCAGGAAAAGACCCAAACTGGCTTCTCGAAACTAAGTGGAGAGGAAAAAGGCGCCCTCCAGGATTGGATCGATGCCCGCTTCATCAAAAAAGGGCGCTCAAAAAAACAGCGGGGTCCCATTTTGCAGGAGAATTTAAAAAATGGGCACTTCATCGGTCTGTCCGATAATTCCCTCTGGGAAATCAACGACTCCGACACTCCCATCACGCAAGGGTGGATCTCCGCCGTCGAGATCAAGTGTGAACACGTGGGCGACGGGGCCTATAAATTAACAAACACCCTCACCGGGTCCACCGTGAGGGCGAAAAAAGCCACACCAGAGTGAAGAAATTATTTTAGATTGCAAAGAACCTGTTGGTCGCGCTACACTCGGTGTCTATTTTAAAGGGATTTTTTATGCCTAGAACTTGTGCTCTCACTGGAAGAAAACCTTCATCTGGCCGCAGTTATGCACTCCGCGGTATCGCCAAAAAGAAAAAAGGGATCGGTCTTAA
>DATIIR010000002.1:0-36292 GCA_035479435.1 Chlamydiales bacterium | reverse complement strand
AAAATTAGAAGTTGACAAGTTAATTTTTCACCCGGTAATGTCCACATTGTGTAACTGAGGTTTCTATGCGCGCGTCTATTTTAGGTTGGTGTTTTCTCCTCTTTTCCCAAGTGCTATGGGGAGGAGATGCAGTAAAGGACTTTGCTCAAGATCTTTCCAAAGATCAAAAAGCTTTAATGTCCGAATTCCTGCTTACAATTACGGAGTCATCGGGAGGGTATGTGCTATTCGGCGATAAGCCAATGAGCATAGAAACAGTCGACCTCTCCTCGCTCAAGGTCCTCACCATTCCGAACCCTCGAACAATAGCCCTAGTTAAAGGAAGAGAACTTTGGCAGGATTTAAATCTCACTTCAGATAAAAAAGAGTACGTCCTCAAAGTCTTTGATGTGGATTCAAATTGCCACTTCGTCTGCATCAATCGAAAAGCGTTTTTACAAACAGTCGCCGATAACTTGAGTTTGTTTAGATACGCATTAGGGCCTGCTGTTACCCCAGAAAACCTGCTCAATGAATTGGTCGCATCTAGCAATCCCTTTCAAAAAGTTCTGAAAAATGATAGAGCGATTCTCGAGATTTTACTCGGCTGCGGCAAACAAAATGCGATCGTCCATTCAAGAGTAGTCAATATCTCCGACCCAGCCACACTAGGTCAAACAGAAGAATTTCCATTCATCTCAAAGAAACTCTGCAAGGCATGGGCAGCTTCATCGAAAAAATTCACGAAACAACAACCCTCCTTCGGGTTTCAGTCGCTGAATGATGAGGAGTCTGTACTCAACAAATTGATCGTCAACTCAGAAAAGTTAAAGCCATTTAGTTCGTGCCAATTACCTAGCTTTGACTGTGATCCAGATTCTGAAGAGACAAGAGCTCTTCTCAATGTATACGAACAGGCGCGCGCAAAAATTCTCAAAGCGACGACGAGCAAAACTTTCCTGGAAGAGACTCTTCGCAAATTCTTTGCCAATAGCAATGGGACGATGGAAGTTCCCGCCATTCCTAAGATCAAAGAGCTCTGTCTGCCCGTTAGCCGAGAGGAGATCGCCAAAAGTCTCGTAGAGATCGTCCATAAGAGGATCAACGCAGAGCCCTACAACAGCAAAAAGTTCAAAAATGACTTCCTGCAAGGGGTGATTGCGAGAGAAAAGGGAAAACAGATGCCCGTCCCGATTCAGATGAAGCGATTCAATGACATAGCCACCCTTCAAAAGGACTTAGAGGCTTGCAGCAATCTCGACCGAGCCAATGCCTACTTTAACCACCTCTCTACGCGCAAAGATCTCGTAGCGCTTCTCCCAAAAGAGATTTATTATAAGACTCTCAAACCGGGAAAAGAGGGTGTTGCTTCTTCTAAAACAAATAAAGTTTCCTTCCAATATTCATTCCAGATTTTAGGGGATCCAAAATCGAAAGATTGGGGAATTGTGAAACAGGAAAACCTGGCGGCTTTGATTCCTGGAGTGGCCTATGCCATCATCGGGATGCACCAAGGCGAGGAGAGGGTAGTCTATATCCATCCGAGACACGCCTACGGGGAAGATACGTTCTATTCTCCCAATATTTCGATTGTGGCCCAGATACGGCTTCTCGACTTCGCTGAAGGAGAGCAACCCGTGGCTATACACCCCGCTCACCGGTTAGAACAGGGCGATTACAAGGACCTGCTGGCCAAATTTGAAGTGTTACGGGGCTCAGAATACTTCGACGAGGGAGTCGAGTTTTGGGATTCCATCAAGAAAAGCGGGAATCTGATCGATTTTCAGACCTTCCAAAAGCTCTATAATGCTCAACCTCAGGCGCAAAGCAGCTTCTCAAGCGCCAAACAGGAGGAGAAATTCATGGTAGATCTCCAATACCAGCTCCTTTCCCTGCAGAGAAAGAACTAATCTCACGCCCCCTGGAGATCCTCCAGGGGGATACACCAACCATCAGCAGAGTCGACCTTTCGTGCCCGATCTTTAGCTTTAAGTCGATATTATATTAAGAAATGGTAGGTGCGAGGGTTGCATAACTAGTTCCATGCGAAGCCTGTTTTTCCCTCTGCGTCTCTGCGTCTCGGTTCTTGCCCTGCCTCTGCGATATCCTTTCATTGGCGTTTTGGACCCGAGACTCCCGCAAAGAGCAATCGCAGAGGCAAAGCAGATCCCTGAGACGCAGAGACGCAGAGGAAAAGTTTTGAAAATATCCCTCGAAAACCCTGGTTTAAATCCTGTTAAGGCCCACGGGGTTATGCAACACATCCATTGTAAGGCAGTCGGGTGAAGTGCCGGCTGCCCCAATCGGGCACGGGCACGCACGCGGGCTCGGGCGCGAAATGGTTCATAATCAGTCGGTTGCCTCAGAAGATTTTCTTCTCTAGTTTCCCCATGAACTTTGCTGTTGATTTATTGCTGACTTGTTTTTATTAGGGGAATTAAGAAGGGAATTAATTATGACTTAGTAATTTATAGATTGGGGAAACCGATGATCGGGTCAGCTTGAAAAGGATTCGAATAATTCTTTTCGTTTTTGCTGTTTGTATGCTTCTCGAATTTTCGTTTGAAAATTTGATCGGACCCTCTTTTTTCCTAAATATTAACATCAATCGCGCTGAAAACGAATACTCCATTTCACTCACGCCAACTGCTAAAAGACGTAAAACTAATATTCCCATTCAAAGAAAGACTCTACGCGCGCGCCTAGGAAAGCAAAATTCCCCTCCGCCCATTTCGCTCCAACGTCCCGCCCCACCTCCACTCGATGAAGATGAAATTGAGTTTGCATTTGTCATCGCCGAATTTGAAGCGGGAAAAATAAAAACAGAAATACGGCAAAAGAAAACGGATCGTATCGGATTTAAGTTTGATGAACAATTCGAATTTTTGATGGAGGAGTTCACAGTCGAGGAGATGAAACTCGAGGTCCCAGAGGTGGAGGTTGTGAGCGCGCCCAAGTGGCCGCAAATCGTACTGGAAGAGGTCGGCCTGATCGATTTCGAAGTGGTGGAGATGCAGCCGCAGGTTCCAGAGGCGGAAGTGGTGAGCGCAGTCGAAGTGGAAGAAGTTGTCTTCGATGAGATGGGGTTGAGTGAGATTGTCGTAGAGGAGATGAAACCGCAGGTTCCCGAGGTGGAGGTTGTGAGCGTGCCCAAATGGCCGCAAATCATACTGGAAGAGGTCGGCTTGATCGAGTTCGAAGTGGTAGAGATGCAACCGCAGGTTCCAGAGGCGGAAGTGGTGAGCGTGCCCGAAATGGGAGAAGTTGTCTTCGATGAGATGGGATTGAGCGATATCGGCGTGATAGAGATGAAACTTCCCGTTCCAGAGGCGGAAGTGGCAGTGAGCACGCCGAGAATGCCAGACGTCGTGCTGGATGAGATCGGATGGGGCGATTTCGAAGTGGAGGAGATGCACATCGCGGTGCAAGAGACGGTCGTTGCAGTGAGCGTGCCCGACATGGCAGAAGTTGCGTGGGATGAGATCGGATGGAGCGATATCGCAGTGGTAGAGATGAAACCTCTCGTTCCAGAGGCGGAAGGTGCAGTAAGCACACCGAGAATGCCAGACGTTGTGTTGGATGAGATGGGATGGAGCGACTTCGAAGTAGTGGAGATGCACATTGCGATTCCAGAGAGAGCTGTTGCAGTGAGCGCGCCCGAAATGGGAGAGGTGGCGCTGGATGAGATTGGATGGACCGATATCACAGTGGTAGAGATGAAACCTCAACCAGTTCAGGAGGTCGAGGTTCCGCCGAAGGAACCCGAGATGCCAGAAGTTGCTCTGGATGAGACCGGGCTGGACGATGTCGCAGTGGTAGAGATGAGTCCTCCCGTTCAGGAGGCTGAGGTTGTCACGCATGCATCTGAAGAGCCAGAGGTCGCACCGGAGGAGTTTGGATTGAGCGACTTTGTGGTGACGGAGATGGCGCCTCCCGTTCAGGAAGTGGAGGCTGAAGTCGAGGTGAAAGCGCCCGAGGCGCCAGAAGTGGCATTGGATGAGATGGGATGGAGCGATCTTGTGATAACGGAGATGGCACCTCCCGTTCAAGAGGCGCAGGTTGAAGTGAAGGCGCCCGAGGTGCCAGAAGTGGAGCTGGGAGAGGTCTCCTTAAGCGATTTCACAGCAGAGGAGATGAAGCCGCGGGTTAAAAAGGCCGAGGTTGTGGTGAGCGCGCCCGAGATGCCAGAGGTTAGACTCGAGGAGGTCGCAGCCGGCGAAGTCGAAGTGGAGGAGATGAAACCACAGGAGCAAAAGGCAAAGGCAAAGCCGGCCATGAGTGCGCCCAAGATACCAGAGGTCACGCTGGAAGAAGTCGCTCAGGGCGATTTCGAGATAGAGGAGATGAAAATCGAACTTCAAGAGGAGAAAACCACGGCGAGCACACCAAAAGTGCCAGAAGTGGAACTGGAAGAGATCTTCTTAAGCGATTTCACAGCAGAAGAGATGAAGCCACAGGCTAAAAAGGCCGAGGTCGTGGTGAGCGCGCCCGAGATGCCAGAAGTGGAACTGGAGGGCGTCGCTCTGAGCGATTTAGGAGCAGTGGAGATGAATCTGGAGGTTCGTGAAGAGGAGGTTGAGGTGAGGGCGCGCGAGCTGCCAGAGGTTAGACTTGAGGAGGTCGCCGCCAGTGAAGTCGAAGTGGAGGAGATTCGCCTTCCTGAGGTTCGTGAGGAGCAGGCTGTGGTGAGCGCGCCCGAGCTGCCAGAGGTTAAACTCGAGGAGGTCACCGCCAGTGAAGTCGAAGTGGAGGAGATTCGCCTCCCTGAGGTTCGTGAGGCGCAGGTTGTGGTGAGCGTGCCCGAGCTGCCAGAGGTTAAACTCGAGGAGGTCGCAGCCGGTGAGGTGGCTCTTGAAGAGTATGAAATGCCGAAGATGGAAAGCGAGCCTTGCGAGGAGATTGTCTTCAGGCCTGTTGTGGAGCTGGATGATTTGCTGGTCGATGCCGAAGTGGAAGATATGAAATTTGAGATCAAAGAGATTCGGCCCGATAGGCCTCTTTCATTCAGTGAATTCCAGGAGATAGCTTGCGATGAGATTGGGCTCACTTCTGTGCCTCTGGAAGAGTATGGAGAGCCGAAAACGGTATCTGTTCAACCCGAAATAAATACGAAAGAGATCGAACAGGAGATCTACCAACTCATCGCAGAGTACGAGAGGGGAGAGTTTTGTGAAGAACCGAATGTAGAATGGGAAATCGCTTCGGCCGAATCGGAAGTGCAAAAGCGGGAAGAGGCGATCCAAATGGAGATCGCAAAAGAATACGAAACTCCCCCAGTGCCTTGTTTAGAAAAATGTGAAAGAGATCTGAACGTGGTTGCGAGAGATTTGGAGGATGCCGAAGAACCTGCGCCTTGCGAACCGGTGAAGCGGGGTTGCTGCAGAGAGTGTCCTATGCCCGTGCCGCCACTCCACCAGATGCCCCTCTGCTGCAACGACGAATGCACTGCTAACTTTTGGCCCAAACAGCTCACAATCAGACATGTATGGGGCGATCAGGAGAAAATTTGTCTCCCCTTTGCGACCAACTACACGACTGTGGGGCTTCTCTTTGCTCCCGATTATCGTTTGGGACACGTCATGCCCTTCGTGGATCTCAGGGTGCACCGATTTGATAACAATTCGTACGCGGGCAACGTGGGAGTTGGCGGAAGATATATTCCGAATCCAAATTGCGACTGTTTCTGCGAGATGTTGGGATTCAACGCCTATTACGACTGCAGGCAGGGGTTCATTGGCTACTATAACCAAGTCAGCATAGGGCTAGAGGTTTTGGGAAGTCGGTGGGACTTCAGAGCCAATGCCTATGCTCCTTTTGGAAAGAAAAAGCACGTGGCTGTGTTTGTATTTGACGATTTTGTGGGAGACTTTTTTGCGATTCGCACAAGCATTGAGTCGATCTCGTATAGCTTCAATGCGGAATTGGGCTATTTGCTCTTTGAAACATGCGACCATTTTATGCTTTATGCCGCCGCGGGGCCCTACTTTATCGCCAGGGGAAGATGCGACGATGGTGTCGTCGGCGCCGAGGCGAGGATCCGGCCTCAGTACAAAGACTATATCGCTGTCGATTTAAGCTGGAGGTACGACAGGCTGTTTGACACGATTTGGCAGGTGGAGATTATATTCAATCTGCCCCTTTATCAAATTGTGGGTAAAAATCGGTATCCGTGCTGTATTTCCGACCGTCAAATTTATCAGTCTGTGCAACGCTTTGAAGTGATGCCTTTGAACAAACAAACCTGCTGGCAAACAAACTTTTAGAGATTGGGGAATTTACTTATAAAATAGAGCGGGTAGTTACAGACGTTCCCATCTTTTTTTAGGTTCATTAACGAAGCGCGGGAAATCACAGAAGGATGGTATTTCTCCTGGTAGACCAACAAACTCTTCTTTTTTGTCGAGCTGCCAGATTTAACTTCCAACGGGAAGATATTCCCCTCTGATTCGATGAGAAAATCAACTTCTGCCTCTCTTTCACTGGCCCAATAACAGGGAGAGGTTCCAAGTGCGGCCTCTAATGCCTGAGCTACATAGTTTTCTGTGAATAGGCCTTTAAATTCTACAAATAGCTGATCGCCCTCCACAATCACACGTGCTGGCAATCGACACATGGCTCCAAGCAACCCAACATCCAAAAGGTACACTTTAAATGCGTCATCTACACCATAGCCGGTTAATGGCAATTTAGGAGTAGTTACTTGTTGGACTTTGTAAATTAATTCTGCATCCAATAACCACTGCAACGATTCTTCGTAATCGCGTGCGCGGGCACTTTTCCTAATGGCGGAAAAGACAAACTTTTTGTTTTCTTTCCCTAAATGCACGGGAATAGAATCCCATATTTGGGTGATTTTTATGACTAGAGAGTGAGGGGCGTGTTTGGCAAAGTCGTGTACATAAGCTTTGAGAATATCTTCTTGCGTTTCCCTCACCACATCGAGATTCTCTGTTTGCACATAACGGAGAACGGGTTTGGGCATTCCTCCAACATAGAAGTAGAGTTTTAGCAGTTCCAACAGTTGCTGATGGTGAGGTTCTGCAATGGGCTCAAATGTTTTTATCTCTTCCAACATCGTTCTCAGCATGGGCCGGCCCACTGCATCGAGGAATTCAAAAAAGCTCATTGGATAAAGCTGACAAAAATGGACCTTTCCCACTGGGAACCCGCGCGCTCCCGATAACTTAACACCCAATAAAGAGCCTGCTGCAGCCACCGAATATTCTGGTGCGTGCTCGCAAAAATATTTCAGACTTGTCAATGCGTTAGGGCACTCTTGGATTTCGTCAAAAATAATGAGCGTGGTCTCCGGATCGATTTTCATTTCCAGGTGGATCCCGAGATCTCGTACAATGCGCTGTGGTTTAAGATCTAGGTCAAAAAAGGACTTACATGAGGGCGTCTCCTCAAAATTGATGTAGCAGCAATTTTTATACTCCCGGGACCCAAACTCCTTTAGAAGATAGGTCTTGCCTACCTGACGCGCCCCCTGGACGAGCAGGGGTTGGCGGGCAGGGTCATTTTTCCACTGGAGCAGCCGCTTATAAAGGTCTCTCTTCATGTCCCAAGTGTAGCATATTCACGTTTTTCCCTGTATAAATTGTGATGGCCATCACATTTTTCCCGGGGAATAATGTGATGGGCTGGCGGTCGATTTATGTGTAAGTATTTAATTATCAGTATGATGTGTTTTCGTCAGTCGTCGCTGAGGGCGGGCTCGGGCTCGCACACGGGCTCGGGCTCGGGGTCTTGGGTGGCGGCGAGTTTTTCGATGGGGTAATTCCGGTTGCTCTCGGCGAGGCTGCGCCAGTCGCTGGGGAGGTCCTCCATGGCGAGCAGTTTATCGCAGGCTTGTAGCGACTCTTCGTAACGCCCAACATAGTAGGAACAGATCGAAAGTTGAAAGAGAAGCCCGTACTTTTGCATCCAGTCCATGTTGAATAGACCGTCCCTCTCTTTGGGTTTGGGAGCGAGGACCCACGATTTGAGGATTTCGTAGGCTTTTTCATAGTTTCTTTCGTTGTTGTAGAGCTCGGCCAGGTAGTAGACGGGCTCAGCGCGGTGGGGACGGAACTGGTGTGTATCTCTAAAGCTTTCGGCGACAACGGAAGAGGGCATGCCTAGATCGCGAAGGATAATGGAGGTTTGTAGCTTGGACCAAAACAACTCCTCATCCCATCCACCCATCTTAATTCGCTTCAGGTAACACTCGAGCGCTTTGCTTTTATCGCCCAAATCGCGGTAACTCTCAGCGAGATAAAAGACGTAGCGGACGTTGTCGGGTTCCTCTTTCAGCCCTTCGGTGAGCAAATCGACATTTCTTTGGAACTTTTGCTTCGGATCACGGTAGCTGGCGCCCCCTTCTCCCGATACGTACCTCACGTCTTTGAGAAGTCCGGTGGTAACCGATTGGTCACAGGCGAGATATTCATGTGTGACACCGACCCA
The DNA here is from genome assembly GCA_035479435.1 of Chlamydiales bacterium. GTDB lineage: Bacteria > Chlamydiota > Chlamydiia > Chlamydiales > SM23-39 > REEB52. The sequence continues at coordinate 27,865 of DATIIR010000002.1, read as the reverse complement.
TTTCCAGGGCAAGTCGCCTCGGATCAGCTGAGGTCTCAGGTAGCTAAAAGCCGCGTTTCCTCTCCACATGTTGTAGAGATCGTCAGTAAGAAGGGGCCACTTAAAATCCTCTTTGAATTCCAATGTGTCATCGGCGTCCATCAGGAGAATGTAATCGCCTTTCCCTTCAGCGAGTTGGAAGGCCTCCGTGCGGCTGGCGCCAAAATTTTTCCAGGGGAGTTCATAGAGCTCGCCAGGGATGTCCTTCAGGTGGTTCTGGATGATCTCCTGCGTGCCATCTGTAGAACCGGTATCGACGATGACCCAGTAGTCAATCAGGGGAATCACAGAATCCAAACAACGGCAGATCACCTGGCTCTCGTCTTTAACGATCATATTCAGACAAACTTTTTGCCCTTCGCCAGCATCGACAAAGGGGGCACAGAGCAAGAATAGCGAGAAAATGAAACTTCGAAACATAAGCCACCTAAACTGAAGATCAAGGAAGCTACCAAAACCAAAGAATTTTTGCAATCCTCCCCTTGCCAAATGGCTTGATTTAAAGTGTCTGTTTAAGTAAATACTTTATCCTCCAGTCGGGGTAACAGTACGTGAAGTCGCTACGTTCTAGCTTTTTGATCTTGCTCTGCGTCTCTTTTCCACTCGCTGCGAAGGATTGCAAAGATTGCGGAAAAGCTCCGCCGTTTGGTCCACCAGGTCCTCCTGGGCCAAATGGAGTGACGGGAGTCACCGGGCCCACGGGGAGTCCCGGAACTGGAACAGGTCCCACAGGCTCGACGGGATTTACGGGCCCAATGGGTCCGACCGGGCCAACGGGTCCCACAGGTCCAACAGGCCCGGCGGGGCCGACGGGACTGACGGGGCCGGGTGGCGATTTTGGTCCCACGGGCCCCACTGGCCCTCCGGGAAGTGGCGTGGGCGGCACGGGACCTACAGGTCCAACGGGGCCGACGGGATTCATTGGGTCGACGGGGGTGATGGGGGTAACGGGTCCAACAGGTATGACCGGCCCAACTGGAGGTGAGGGTCCGGCGGGTCCGCCTGGAACAACGGGCCCGACGGGGTCGGCGTCGATCCCTGGACTCACAGGAGCAACGGGGCTTACCGGCGTAACGGGCCCGACAGGTGCAACGGGAGATTTTGGCCCGACGGGGATGACGGGCGTGACGGGTCCGACGGGTCCAACAGGATCTACCGGATTTACGGGCATGACGGGACCGACGGGACCGGCAGGCCTCACGGGTCCGACGGGGGATTTTGGCCCGACGGGTCCGACGGGGATGACGGGTCCAACAGGTGCGACGGGAGACATAGGTCCCACGGGACCAACAGGTGTGACGGGTCCGACCGGCCCAACGGGTCCGACGGGGATGACGGGCGCTGCTGGTCCGACGGGTATGACGGGTCCGACGGGTGCAACAGGGGTGACGGGTCCGACGGGTCCCACCGGAGTGACCGGTCCGACGGGGCCAACGGGGATGACGGGCGCGACCGGTGCAACGGGGATGACAGGTGCAACGGGGATGACGGGCCCGACGGGGATGGCGGGTGCGACCGGTGCGACGGGGATAACGGGGCCGACAGGGATGACGGGGCCGACCGGTGTAGCGGGAATGACAGGTCCAACGGGTCCAACTGGACTAACAGGTCCAACTGGCCCGACAGGAATCACAGGTCCGACAGGAATGACGGGTCCGACGGGGATAATGGGTCCGACGGGGATGACGGGTCCAACCGGAGCAACGGGGATGATCGGGCCGACCGGGCCTACGGGTCCGACGGGCATGACGGGTCCGACCGGTGTAGCGGGGATGACAGGTCCGACGGGGATCACGGGTCCGACGGGGATAACGGGCGCGATGGGTCCGACAGGTGCAACGGGTTTGACGGGTCCGACGGGCCCGACGGGAATTACGGGGCCAACCGGTCCTACGGGGTTCACAGGACCGACAGGTCCGACAGGCCCGACCGGGATGACAGGTGCAACGGGGATGACCGGTCCGACAGGTGCAATGGGATTGACGGGTCCAACGGGGCCGACCGGCCCGACAGGCGCGACCGGCCCCACAGGTCCTAGAGGAATGACAGGTTCTACGGGGAATACAGGCCCGACCGGGATGACGGGTGCAACAGGCATGATGGGTCCCACGGGTGCAACGGGATTGACGGGTCCCACCGGGCCAACTGGATCTACTGGATTCACCGGCCCTACCGGCTTGACGGGTCCGACAGGACTGACGGGTCCGACGGGTCCGACAGGGCTGACAGGTCCGACAGGTGCCACAGGAATGACGGGTCCGACGGGGCCAACAGGGCCTACCGGTTTGACGGGTCCGACGGGACTGACGGGACCGACGGGTCCGACAGGAAGGCCGGGCCCGACAGGGGCGACGGGACTCACAGGCCCGACAGGACCAACAGGTGTGACAGGTCCCACTGGTCCCACGGGCCCGACAGGAAGAACAGGTCCGACAGGGATGACGGGTGCGACGGGAATGACAGGTCCCACGGGCCCGACCGGGGTGACGGGGCCAACAGGTGCGACAGGAATCACAGGGCCAACAGGGCCGACAGGTCCAACGGGCCCGACAGGTCCCACGGGTCCGACGGGACTGACGGGTCCCACAGGTCCAACTGGCTCCACGGGTCCCACGGGCTGGACAGGTCCAACAGGTCCTACGGGGATGACAGGTCCTACGGGAATGACTGGACCTACGGGCGCAACGGGAATAACGGGCCCAACTGGGCCAACGGGTCCCACTGGGCCAACCGGCCCAACCGGCCCAACAGGGATGACGGGCCCAACGGGAATGACGGGTCCGACGGGAATGGCGGGCGCAACGGGAATAACGGGCCCAACGGGAATGACTGGACCTACAGGTTCCACCGGAATGACGGGCCCGACGGGTCCCACTGGTCCAACGGGCCCGACGGGCACGACGGGCGCAACCGGAATGCAGGGCCCAACAGGCATGACGGGGCCGACTGGGATGACGGGCGCAACGGGGATGACAGGTCCGACGGGTGTAACCGGAATGACGGGTCCAACGGGACCAACGGGGCTAACGGGTCCGACAGGACCTACGGGTTTAACAGGTCCGACGGGACCTACGGGATTCACAGGCGCAACGGGGACGGTGGGTCCGACCGGGATTACGGGTTCGACGGGGATCACAGGTCCAACAGGTGCAACGGGAATGACGGGTCCGACTGGACAAACTGGCCCCACAGGACCCACGGGTCCGACGGGGATGACGGGGCCAACGGGGATGACGGGCCCAACAGGCTTGACCGGTCCGACGGGTGCAACAGGAATGACGGGGCCGACGGGACCAACCGGTCCGACAGGTCCAACCGGTCCTACGGGATTTACAGGTTCAACAGGTCCGACCGGTCCAACCGGAATGACAGGTCCCGTTGGGCCTAGTCTGACAGGGCCTACGGGGCAAACGGGTCCAACAGGGCCTACGGGGGCAACGGGAACGACGGGTCCGACGGGCCCCACAGGCCCGACCGGGCCAACGGGTGCGACCGGGCCGACGGGTCCCACAGGATTTACAGGCCCTACGGGTATAGATGGTCCGACCGGTGTAGATGGCCCAACTGGGTTAACAGGTCCGACCGGTGCAACAGGCATTACAGGACCGATGGGTCCCACGGGTCCGACTGGTCCCACGGGTCCGACTGGTCCCACGGGCCCCACAGGATTTACAGGCCCTACGGGCATGGATGGTCCGACGGGAATGACAGGCCCTACGGGCATGACGGGACCCACAGGAGCAACCGGAATAACTGGCCCGACAGGTCCAACGGGCCCGACTGGCCCAACAGGGCCAACAGGATTCACCGGGCCCACCGGACCCACCGGGATGACCGGACCTGTAGGACCAACGGGCGATGGAATGACAGGCCCGACCGGGATGACGGGACCGACAGGTGCAACCGGAATAACGGGTCCTACGGGTCCTACGGGGATGACAGGTCCGACAGGTCTCACTGGGCCCACAGGTCCTACTGGCCCCACAGGTCCTACGGGGATGACGGGACCTACAGGTGAGAGCGGTCCGACGGGGATGACGGGCCCGACCGGTGCAACGGGGATGACAGGTCCGACAGGACCCACCGGCCCGACAGGCCCAACGGGGCCAACTGGCCCTACAGGTCCGACAGGCCCAACGGGTCCAGATGGCCCTACAGGTTTGACCGGCCCCACAGGCCCTACGGGTAGTGGCGTGACAGGTCCTACTGGTATGACGGGTCCAACAGGGGCAACGGGAATCGATGGTCCAACAGGCCCCACCGGCCCAACAGGTCCCACGGGTCTCACCGGTCCCACCGGTCCTACGGGTATAGATGGTCCTACTGGCACAGATGGCCCTACTGGTATAACGGGTCCAACAGGCGCAACGGGAATCGATGGTCCAACGGGCCCCACCGGCCCGACAGGTCCCACGGGTCCTACTGGCCCCACGGGTCCCACTGGAGATATTGGCCCAACGGGTCCGGCAGGCAGTGGAGCGGGGACGACGGGTCCAACAGGTGCGACGGGAATCGATGGTCCAACAGGACGGACAGGTCCCACGGGCCCGACAGGCCCGACAGGCCCAACGGGTCCCACTGGTCGTCTGGTAGTCGGTGCGAGAGATTTTGCAATGGTCTATTTACCGGGTGTGACCTCAACTGCGGGGATCGCTGTTACAAACAATGCGGCTATTCTGTTCTCTACGATTGTCAGTCAAGCTCCAGGGAGCAAAATTTCTCTAAATACCGTAAACGGACAAGTTAGCATCGCGACAACTGGATTTTTCCAAATCACTTTCGGCGTACAGCCACGGTCGGCTGCCGCTTTTGTATCGGGGGCTTGGACCTTGGAGCTTGCAGGCGTGAGCGGTGTCATTCAGCAAATCATGGAATACGCCGAGTCGGGAAGTGGGGTAGGGCAGGGCGCCCAGGACCCTATATTCAGCATGACGACGATCGTACAGGTTACAACCAATCCTACTGCCATAACCGTCGTGAATACGACAGGTGCAACCCGCTCAATAAACAACGCTTCTCTGACTGTAACCGGTGGGCCCGCCGCCACGATGACTATTATCCAACTCAAGTAGAGAAATATACCCGTCTTGCCATGTTGAAAATTGTAGTTTTCCAAACTCGTTTAAATCGACTCAAATATCTTGATTTAAAGAGACCTTTGAAGTAAATAATTTATCCTTACTTGGGATGGGATGGACTTCAGACGCGTGGGTGTGCCAAATTTTTATTTTTTGATTTGGTGTTTGCTTTTCATTCTTTTTCCTCTATCAACTCTCTTGGCGTCGAAAAAAGATTGTGGCCCTCCCAAACAAGTGGTGTCGGATAAGGATTGTGGACAACCTCCAAAACAGGGTCCGCCGGGCCCACCAGGAGGTAGTGGGCCAGCAGGTCCAACTGGCCCTGCAGGAGGAGGTAGCGGCGGAACGGGACCCACTGGTCTAACGGGTCCCACAGGTCCGACTGGTCCAACAGGTCCCACGGGATTTACCGGAGCAACAGGTTCGACCGGAATCACAGGTCCAACGGGAAATTTTGGCCCAACCGGCCCAACGGGCCCTGCAGGTGGTGGCGGTGGCGGAACGGGACCGACCGGTCCAACGGGGGCAATGGGTCTCACTGGCCCAACGGGGCCAACGGGGCCGACAGGGCCGACCGGCTCGACTGGTCCAACGGGGGATCTTGGTCCAACCGGTCCAACGGGTACGATAGGACCCACAGGGCCCACGACGCCTGGAGCTACAGGACCCACAGGTCTGACGGGGACAACAGGTCCAACGGGAGCGACAGGGATCGGCGGTCCAACGGGTCCCACCGGTTTCACGGGGCCGACTGGCCCCACAGGTCCTGCAGGATTTACTGGCGCAACGGGTCCGACGGGCCTCACTGGACCGACAGGTCCAACGGGAAATTTTGGACCGACGGGTCTGACAGGTACGACAGGCCCAACAGGTGCGACTGGGTTGACAGGTCCGGTGGGTCCAACAGGAATGACCGGTCCGACAGGTCCGACGGGTCCGACAGGATTCACCGGGTCGACAGGTCCAACGGGGGAGACAGGTCCGACTGGAATGACAGGTCCAACAGGTCCAACGGGTATGACCGGCCTAGTAGGTCCAACCGGTATCACAGGCCCTACCGGAGCGACAGGCATCACGGGACCTACGGGACCTACGGGACCTACGGGGCCAACGGGAGCTACCGGACCGACGGGGCTAACGGGTGCAACGGGGATGACGGGACCGACAGGCGCAACGGGCATGACAGGTCCGACGGGTCCAATGGGTCCAACGGGACCGACGGGCCCCACAGGATTTACGGGTCCGACGGGAATAACGGGCCCCACGGGATTCACCGGTTCGACTGGAGTAACGGGCCCAACAGGTGCGACAGGGATCACAGGTCCGACGGGTCCGACGGGGATGACAGGTCCGACGGGCCTGACGGGTCCGACCGGAATAACGGGCCCTACGGGATTCACCGGTTCGACTGGAATAACGGGCCCCACAGGGATGACCGGTCCAACCGGGGCCACGGGAATGACAGGGCCGACTGGCATGACAGGTCCCACCGGTCCTACCGGGCCGACTGGATTTACAGGCCCGACGGGCCCGACAGGTCCGACTGGCATGACGGGCCCGACTGGCGTGACAGGCCCCACGGGTGCAACAGGAGTGACAGGTCCCACAGGTCCGACGGGACCTACCGGTCCGACCGGTCCTACTGGGCCTACTGGATTTACAGGATCGACGGGTCCGACCGGTCCGACCGGTATCACGGGTGCAACAGGTGTCACCGGACCCACGGGCGCAACGGGAATGACAGGTCCAACCGGGCCTACGGGTCCAACGGGCCCGACGGGGCCTACGGGTCCAACGGGATTTACCGGCCCGACGGGGATGACGGGTCCGACCGGACTGACCGGTCCAACTGGCGCAACGGGAACGACGGGTCCGACGGGGCCCACAGGGCTTACTGGGCCAACCGGTCCCACAGGTCCGACGGGGATTACGGGTCCGACCGGTATGACAGGTCCAACCGGTGCGACAGGAATGACGGGTCCGACTGGCCCCACAGGTCCCACTGGGCCAACCGGCCCTACAGGGTCTACGGGATTTACAGGTCCAACAGGAACTACAGGTCCGACAGGGATGACTGGTGCAACGGGGATAACCGGTCCAACAGGAATCACAGGTCCAACTGGTGCGACAGGAATTACAGGTCCGACAGGACCGACGGGGCCAACCGGGCCTACGGGTCCCACTGGCCCCACAGGTCCAACTGGTCCGACGGGGATGATGGGATCGACAGGAATAACCGGTGCAACGGGGATAACGGGTCCGACCGGCGTTACGGGTCCAACTGGTATCACGGGTCCTACAGGCGCAACGGGAGCGACGGGTCCTACCGGAATGACGGGTCCCACAGGTCCGACTGGCCCCACGGGTCCAACTGGCCCCACGGGTCCTACCGGAATGACCGGCGCAACAGGGATGGCGGGACCGACTGGAATGACGGGTGCAACGGGGATGACAGGTCCGACTGGTGCAACGGGAATCACAGGTCCGACAGGCCCCACTGGCCCTACGGGTTTAACTGGTCCCACAGGAATGACAGGCTCGACGGGGATGACGGGCCCGACGGGAATGACGGGGCCTACTGGAATCACAGGTCCAACTGGTGCAACGGGAATGACAGGTCCTATTGGACCGACTGGGCCAACTGGGCCGACAGGACCTACGGGTCCAACGGGGCCGACGGGTCCAACAGGATTTACAGGGGCAACGGGGACGACAGGGCCGACGGGGATGACAGGGCCAACCGGACTCACCGGACCCACAGGAGCAGCTGGAAGTATGGGTCCAATGGGTCCAACGGGTCCAACGGGCCCGACGGGGATGACGGGTCCGACAGGATTGACAGGCCCGACGGGAATGACCGGACCAACTGGCGTGATGGGTCCAACTGGCGCGACGGGAATGACGGGTCCAACAGGATTCACGGGCCCGACGGGTCCAACAGGCCCCACGGGATTTGCAGGTTCAACCGGTCCCACTGGGCCCACGGGGCCGACGGGTGATATTGGGACTGGCCCGACGGGCCAGACGGGTCCGACGGGGCCAACGGGCCCAACGGGCGCAACTGGAATGATAGGCCCAACGGGGCCAACCGGAATAACAGGCCCCACTGGCCCGACGGGCCCAATAGGTCCAACTGGATTTACGGGATCCACAGGCCCCACGGGCCCGACGGGGATGACAGGTCCGACAGGACTTACGGGGCCCACGGGTGCAACGGGAATGACAGGCCCTACGGGTCTAACCGGGATGACCGGTCCTACGGGTCCAACAGGTCCCATAGGTCAGACGGGGATCACTGGCTCCACTGGTCCCACTGGTCCGACAGGGATTACGGGTCCTACTGGCATCACTGGACCTACGGGTGCAACTGGAGTGACCGGCCCTACTGGCTTGACGGGAGTGACAGGTCCAACGGGTCCCACAGGGTTTACCGGTCCAACAGGTCCAACTGGGTTTACAGGATCGACGGGACCAATGGGTCCCGGTGTGACGGGCCAGACAGGTCCGACAGGTCCCACTGGTGCAACAGGAGCGACTGGACCGACTGGTCCAACAGGATTTACGGGTCCGACAGGTCCAACAGGTCAAACGGGTCCGACAGGAATTACGGGTCCAACAGGCGTTACGGGTCCTACCGGTGTTACGGGTCCCACCGGCACACCAGGTCCAACGGGAGCCACAGGAATCACAGGCCTCACGGGTCCAACAGGTCCGACAGGACCCACAGGTCCTACAGGATTCACCGGAACCACAGGTTCAACGGGACTAACGGGGCCGACAGGTCCGACAGGCCCTGCGAGCAGCGGCGGTGGGACGGGTCCAACTGGTATGACTGGTCCGACGGGCGCGACAGGAATGACAGGTCCCACAGGTCCCACTGGTCCCACTGGTCCGACCGGGCCAATCGGTCTAACAGGTCCGACAAGTTCGACGGGTCCAACGGGTTTAACGGGTCCTACTGGCATGACCGGTCCAACGGGTGCAACGGGAATAACGGGTCCCACCGGTCCCACTGGTCCGACAGGTCCTACCGGTCCAACGGGTCCCACAGGTTTAACCGGCATAGTTGGTCCAACTGGCCCAGCGGGTTCCGGAGGTGGGACTGGTCCAACGGGTCCAACGGGTGCGACTGGTCCGACAGGTCCAACTGGCCCAACGGGTCCTACTGGTCCAACGGGTCCCACTGGTCCCACTGGTCCCGCAGGGCCAAATCCAACTGATTTCGGAATGGTCTATTTACCTGGTGTGACGTCAACTGCGGGAATTTCTATAACAAATGGCAGCGCGATTACATTCACCAAGATAGTCCAACAGAATTCGCCAACCTCGATCTCTCTGAATACTACGAACGGGCAAGTCAGTATCGCATCGACAGGATTTTTCCAAATCACTTTTGGCATAACTAACCAGAGAGTTGCGGCAGGCACCCAAACGTTTCAATGGTCACTGGAGCTTGCAAGCGTTGGTGGTGTCGTTCAACAAATCGTGGAATACTCAACTACTGGTAGTCCCGGAGCCCAGAATTTTGTCACAACTATTGTACAAGTTACAGCAAATCCAACGACTATAACCTTGGTAAATACGTCAGGAGGAACTAGAGCAATCAGTAACGTATCCAACAACACAAACGGCGGACCTGCGGCCTATATGACTATCGTTAGGATCCACTAGAAGAGACGACCGACTCCGTCTCATTTAAACATCTTGATTTAAAATAATTATTGAAGTAAACAGTTTATCCTCAGTCGTGTTACTTGCTTTGGTGGCGGGATAGGTTTTTGAAACGTGAAGGTGTCGAATTCTGCTTTTTTGATTCAGATAAGGTGGCTTATTTCGTGCTTCCTTTTTGTTTTTTTTCCTATCCTTTTATTTCCTGATTACGATGTATCAACTCTCTTAGCATCGAATAAGGATTGTGGAAAACCTCCCAAGCCCGGTCCACCTGGTCCGCCGGGACAGAATGGACCGACAGGTCCCACTGGACCCGCGGGAGGGGGCGGAGGAGGAACAGGAACTACGGGACCGACAGGTCCTACAGGGCCAACTGGTCCAACGGGCCCCACGGGGATGACCGGGCCAACAGGACTGACAGGATTGGCAGGGCCTACTGGAGATTTTGGGCCCACTGGTTCAACCGGGCCTGCAGGAGGTAGCGGAGGGGTAACAGGGCCTACAGGACCCACAGGGTTTACGGGAGCCACCGGTCCTACGGGATTTATGGGGCCAAGTGGACCAACAGGGCCGACTGGACCAACGGGGATTACTGGGCCGACGGGTCCAACGGGAACCAATGGGGCCACAGGGCCTGCGGTGGTTGGAATTACGGGAGCGACCGGTCCAACTGGTATGACAGGCCCAACCGGTGCGACCGGGATCACAGGCCCGACGGGTCCGACGGGCTTTACAGGGCCAACTGGATCAACCGGCCCCACAGGATTTACGGGTCCAACGGGTCTGACGGGCATCACTGGACCGACGGGCCCAACTGGGGAGGCTGGTCCAACGGGTCCAACTGGCATAACAGGCCCAACCGGTGCGACTGGGCTCACAGGACCCACGGGCCTGACAGGGATGACGGGTCCGACCGGCCCGCCAGGAGTCACAGGATTTACGGGTGCAACGGGCCCGACAGGTGTCACTGGAGCTACGGGCGCAACTGGAAATTTTGGCCCAACCGGTCCTACTGGAATGACAGGCCCAACCGGTCCGACAGGGCTAACGGGTCCGACCGGTGCGACGGGAATCACGGGTCCGACTGGGCTCACGGGTCCTACAGGTCCAACGGGTCCTACGGGCTCAACGGGAATGACAGGTCCAACGGGACTGACGGGTCCGACCGGTGCAACCGGAGTCACAGGCCCAACCGGTCCAACAGGAATAACGGGTCCAACCGGTCCTACAGGATTTACAGGTCCTACGGGCCCAACAGGAATGACAGGTCCAGCAGGCCTGACGGGGATGACGGGTCCAACCGGCGCAACAGGAACTACGGGTCCAACCGGACCCACAGGACCTACAGGTCCAACCGGGCCAACTGGTCCGACCGGTGCAACGGGGACTACGGGGATGACGGGTCCGACGGGAATGACGGGCTCAACGGGTGTGACTGGTCCGACCGGTGCAACAGGGACTACGGGGCCAACGGGACCAACAGGACTTACCGGCCCAACCGGCCCTACAGGATCGACAGGCCCGACAGGGATGACGGGCCCGACGGGGATGACCGGACCAACTGGCACGATGGGTCCAACCGGTGCAACAGGAACTGCGGGCCCAACCGGTCCAACGGGTCCGACAGGTCCGACAGGTCCAACTGGTCCTACAGGATTGACAGGCCCAACGGGAATGACGGGCCCGACGGGAATAACAGGTCCGACCGGCTTCACTGGTCCCACCGGTGCAACGGGACTCACAGGTCCGACAGGACTCACAGGGCCCACCGGTCCAACGGGACCCACGGGTTTTACGGGATCTACAGGTCCGCTCGGCATGACTGGTTCAACCGGAATCACAGGCCCGACCGGTGCAACAGGCTTGATAGGTCCGACTGGCCCAACAGGAGTAACGGGTCCAACGGGTCCTACGGGCTCGACAGGGATGACTGGCCCGACGGGGATCACGGGTCCGACTGGTGTTACAGGGATGACGGGTCCGACTGGGCCCACAGGACCTACGGGTCCAACGGGTCCAACGGGATCTACAGGCCCCACCGGTCCAACAGGGATGACAGGTCCGACTGGAATGACGGGGATGACAGGCCCAACGGGGATGGCAGGCCCAACTGGTGCAACAGGAATCACAGGTCCGACCGGTCTAACGGGTCCGACTGGGCCAACCGGTCCGACAGGACCTACGGGATTTACAGGACCTACGGGAATGACAGGTGCAACGGGTAGTACAGGTCCAACGGGGATGACGGGCCCGACGGGAATGGCAGGTGCAACCGGCATCACAGGGCCCACGGGGGCGGCGGGCATGACGGGTCCCACGGGTCCCACAGGAGTCACCGGCCCCACCGGCCCCACAGGTGTCACAGGTCCCACAGGCGTTACAGGCGCTACAGGATCTGCAGGTGTGACGGGTCCGACCGGGATGACAGGTCAGACGGGAATGACGGGGCCGACAGGTGCGACAGGGATCACGGGACCGACAGGACTTACGGGCGTTACGGGACCAACAGGCCCAACAGGTCCCACAGGAATGACAGGCCCGACAGGTACAACGGGCTCGACAGGGATGACGGGTCCAACTGGTTTTACAGGTCCCACGGGCGCAACCGGAAATACTGGTCCGACCGGTCCGACGGGATTCACAGGCCCAACGGGCCCAACAGGTGTAACTGGCCCAACAGGTCCAACAGGAATGGCAGGCCCAACGGGGATGACCGGTCCAACGGGGATGGCGGGGCCAACGGGCATGACGGGGCCGACGGGTGCAACAGGAGTCACAGGTCCGACAGGGTTAACCGGAATGACAGGTCCAACGGGTCCCACAGGATTGACGGGCGCGACGGGGATGACAGGGCCGACTGGTATCATGGGTCCAACGGGTGTCACTGGCGTTACAGGTCCAACGGGTCCAACTGGACCAACAGGCCCCACAGGCCCCACAGGCCCTACCGGTCCCACAGGTCCAACAGGGCAAACAGGTCCGACAGGTCCCATTGGGATAGGTCCAACGGGACCGACGGGGCCAACGGGCTTTACGGGACCGACGGGTGCAACTGGAATGACCGGTCCCACGGGTCCAACCGGAGTGACCGGCCCCACAGGGCCGACGGGACCAACCGGTCCGACGGGTTTTACAGGCCCCACCGGGATCACGGGACTGACAGGGATGACAGGCCCCGCTGGCATGACTGGCCCGACCGGTGCAACGGGAATGACAGGTCCGACCGGTCTGACGGGACTTACGGGTCCAACAGGACCCACAGCATCCACGGGTCCTACCGGTCCCACCGGGCCCACTGGACTAACAGGTCCAACGGGGATGACGGGGGCGACTGGCATCACTGGCCCCACGGGAGCTACAGGAATGGATGGTCCCACAGGTTTTACAGGCCCGACCGGTCCAACAGGACCGACAGGACTTACCGGTCCAACAGGCCCAACAGGTCCAACGGGGTTGACGGGGCCGACAGGAATTACAGGTCCGACAGGTATTACAGGTCCAACGGGTCCGACAGGTGCAACAGGAGTGACAGGCCCGACAGGACCCACCGGAGTCACGGGCCCGACCGGTCCAACAGGTCCAACCGGCCCCACAGGATTTACTGGCCCCACTGGTATCGATGGCCCTACTGGCATTACGGGTCCGACAGGCCTCACTGGCCCTACGGGAGCTACGGGAATAGATGGTCCCACAGGTTTTACAGGCCCGACAGGCCCAACTGGGCCCACAGGATTCACAGGATTTACTGGTGCAACCGGAACCACAGGTCCAACCGGTCCAACAGGTCCTCCAGGCCCTCCTGGTTTTGGTTCGACTGGCCCCACTGGGCTCACCGGTCCTACGGGTGCAACAGGCATTACGGGTCCCACGGGTCCAACAGGCGTAACAGGTCCAACGGGTCCCACAGGTTCAACGGGCCCAACGGGTGCGACGGGTCCAACTGGGTTAGCGGGCCCAACCGGCATAACAGGGCCGACAGGTGCAACGGGAATTACAGGTCCCACTGGTCCCACCGGTCCCACCGGTCCCACGGGTCCGACGGGCCCGCAAGGTCCCCAGGGCACGACGGGCCCAGCTGGTCCAGGAGGTTCGGGAGGAGGCGCAACGGGTCCAACAGGTCCAACGGGTTCGACAGGCCCCACGGGCCCCACAGGGCCCACTGGACCAACAGGACCAACAGGTCCAACAGGTCCAACTGGCCCTCCAGGTGGCCTCGGACTCGATTTTGCAATGGTTTATTTGCCTGGAGTAACCTCAACAGGGGGAATTTCTGTTGCAAGTAGCGCGGTTATCACTTTTTCTAATATTGTTCAGCAAGCTCCAGGCAGCTTGATCTCCCTGAATACCACAAATGGGAATATCACTATCGCAACAACTGGGTTTTTCCAAATCACTTTTGGGGCTTCAACTATACTGACCGCCATTGCGACTACCAGTAACCTATTTCAGTTGCAGCTTGCGGGAGCGTCTGGGACCCCTTATCAAACCTTGGATTATCAGGGCCAAATCTCTAGACTGACTTATATGTCCCATTTAACGACCATCGTACAGATTACAACTAATCCTACTGTTTTAACCGCAGTGAATCTACTTGCTAATACGGTGCTGCTGAACAATACAACTCAGACTACAAATGGGGGGCCTGCGGCCTATATAACCATTCTCCAGATCAGATAGTCAGATAGAAAAGAGATCCTCTTTCATGGCCTATTTTGACGGGTAGCCGAGCTACCTATCGATCCATTTCCGAAGTGGCATTCTTCGATTTTGGAAAGCGGAAAAAAGCGATTTTTACTGACTTGTTCCTGTAGATGTTTGGGAAGAGTGTCCATCATGAGCAACTGGTTGCAAAGATCGAAGCATTCCTCGTATTTTCCAATATAATAAGTGCAAAGGGAGAGTTGAAAGAGGAGACCATATCGATCGATCCATTCTTGGTTGAAGAGGACGTCCTTTTGTGGGGGTTGGACAATTTTTTCTTGTGCTTTCAGAAGTTCATAAGATTTAGCATGATCATTTTGGGCTTGGTAGAGTTGAGAGAGGTAATAGACGGGCTCTGGCCGGTGGGGACGGTAGGCATGAGCTTCTTTGTAGGCTTCTATTGCGATCGCGGGCGGGAGCCCAAGATCTCTCAGCATGTGGGCGATCTGCAATTTTGACCAGAACACTTCTTCTTCCCAGCCCCCCATGCGGACCCGCTTCTGAAAACACTCAAGAGCTTTTCCCTTCTCACCCGCATCGCGATAGTTTTCCGCGAGATAAAAGGCGTAACGGTGATTCTGAGGATCGTCTTTTAACGCTTTTTCCAAGAGTTTCACCTGATTCCAGGCTTTTTTGGGATCCTGGACGTTCACCCTCCCCCCGTTCAATAAACTGCGGATGCCTAGTAGAGTTGCTTTTGTATGAGGTTTTTCACAGTCGAGATATTCATGTGTTACGCCAACCCATTTGAGGGGTAAATTGGCTTTTGCAAGGAGGGGCCTCAAGGAAGAGAAATTGGCCGTCCCTTGCCATGAGTAATAGATATCCTTATCCAGAGCGGGAAATTTGAAATTTTTTTCCAGCGTCAATACGTCTTGAGCATCGAGAAATAGAAGATAACCTCCTTGGCTTTTTGCGAGTTCCAACGCCTCAGTCCTATTTTCTCCAAAACTTTTCCAAGATCTCTCGTAGAGCATTCCCGGAATGTCTCGTAATCGTTGCCGGATGAGATCTTGTGTTCCATCTGTGGACCCTAGATCGATAATCACCCACGAATCAATGAAAGATTTGGCTGAATCCAAGCAGGGTCCAATTGCATCGACTTGGTTTTTAACGATCATATTGAGACAAATCTTCTCCTTAGCAACCAAGAAGAAGGGCAACAGAAAGAGAAGAAAGAGATGTTTCATAGGCCTTCTTGAAGAGCGTCCGGAATTTCAACCGGGTACTCAGTGCTAAAAATGCTTTTGTTTCCCTGTCGCAGGATGAACCGCGCCTTATAGGCTCCCCGTTTGACGGAAGTGATATCGACATCGAATTTAGCAGAGCAGAGAGGATGCAATAGTCTCTGCTCTCCAGGATAGGTGTTAAGAAGTTCCCCTTTTTCGTTCAAAAGCTCAACGAAGGGTTTGACTTTCATGGATAACGTTCCAGTATTCTCAATATCAAAAACGAGTTTTTTTTCAACGCCTAGAAGCTCTACCCTTTTATCCAATACCCGGAGATTGTAGAATCCTTTGTCCCCCACCTGCGTGACGATTTGAAAAGCAAACCGCTTAATTACTTTAACCTCAGTCCCATCGGGAGAGGAGCGTGTCTTTTGTGGCTCACTCGATTCGAACATCAGAACGCTCCAATAAGACCCCTGCAATGAGGAGTCTTTGGGAACGCAAACCATATACTCAAAAGGGCAC
Source organism: Chlamydiales bacterium (assembly GCA_035479435.1). Lineage (GTDB taxonomy): Bacteria > Chlamydiota > Chlamydiia > Chlamydiales > SM23-39 > REEB52. Next base: position 11,682 of record DATIIR010000002.1, on the reverse strand, counting down.
GCTGTGAAAGGAGGGATTTCTAAGTAGTTATACTTGGTATCCACCCAAGCTGCATTAGATCGTTTCCAACCTCCAACATCGAGAAAAATAGTCTCTTTCGTGAGATTGAATATGAAGTCTTTTGGGTATACCTTAACTCGGATTGGTTCGTCACTTGTATTCATGAGCGCAAGACAGCCCTCTATCTCACCGCCTATGCTTACGTAATCGGTGTGGTATAGATTATCAAGGATAACCAGCCCCCGATCTGCCAGAAGCGGAATGAGAGCACTCAGAAACAAGAATACATACAACATAGAGCAGGGATTTTCAGGCAAAAAGCAATTTTGTGCAAAGAAAAATCGCTTTTTGGTATAAGTTCTTCCAAAAATATGAAACGGTTTCTTTTTCTTGCTAGTTTGATTGCCCAGGTTAATGCGTTTTGCTTCATCGAACCAGATGAGGAGCTCTCTCTCCGAGAGATCCTTTGCCCTGAGGAAGAGTGTGAAGAGTGTTCTCTCGTAGCGGTCCTTTGTCCTAGTGAGAATCCTGAAGACATCTCCTACCGTGGTTCTAGCTACATGATCAACCGGGGCTCTGATTTTGGCCGGCCCCAAGACGAATATCTCGCCTGGGCCCGCGCGAGTATCGCAAAAGCTAGGAAAATGATTGAAGAAAGTCCAAAAAGTCAGGAAGCTCTCTCCTCGTTATTTTCTCAAGTACTCGACTTTTTGGCGCAAAAAAGAAGGCAGCTCGCCTTTGACCACGGAACTATAGCTGCCAAAGAATTTGGTGCCAGAAGAGATAGCGAAGTACTTGCGGATATTTCTTACACGCCTTTTGCTGGTGGATACCGAGAATATGGCCAACAGATCTTGAGCTTTCTCAGAGAAAAACTATCTAAAATGGAGCGAGATGATAAGCGCTTCATCCAGAAAAGATATTTTGCAGAAGATCGCGTTTTCGGACAGCGGTCTTCCTTGGAGATCCAGGTTCTTGATCCAGAAGATATTAAAGAGCGGGGCTTATTGCAGGACCCAGATTTCTCCGAATTGCCCTTTGGTTTTCCCCTCGAATTGTGCAACAGGAAACTGGAAAACAGGGAGGATGCCTTACGATTGAGCGCCGCCATGCGGAATCTCAAACAACAAAACAGGGCTTATTATGATCGGATAAGAATGACCTCTATGCTGATGAATGTAATGCAGACTTTTCCATCCCCCTTCAAAGTGGCGCAAATGGAAGGAGACACTCTGAAATGGGTAGGAGATCCTGCGAATCTAAAATCAACATACATCTTGGCAACAATTCGTTGTGAAATTGGAGGAAGGCTGGAGCCTATCTACCAATATCTCACATGGATCTATCGGGATCCAGATCATCCAGAAGAGGATTTTTTAGAGCGGATGATGCGTTGCTCTACCGTTACAATCATTCATGAAGATAAGGAGTACATAGAAGAGACACTCCAGGGTGTTGCTGAGACTTTTGTCAAAGCCATTTTATGGGATCGAAAAGATCTTTCTGCGTTAAAAAAAGAGGTCGCTTTTCTCCGTTATGGTTTGGCGTGTATGCCATTTGGGAGGGGAAGCGCTGCTATTTCAGAGTGGCTCGAGGCGACTATCTATGAGTACCATGGAGTTCGATACCAAATGAATCCCAATCGACTTGTCGATCTGGAGGTTTATGTCAACCCGTTTTTCTCCGACTTTTATAAAGCGTACGATTCTGTGATGAAGCTTGCAAAAAATAATTGAAAAATCCAAAATGTGCAGCCATGTTAGTTCATCTTCTCATTATGTTCCTTTTCGTTTGCTCAGTTTTTGCGGCCCCGTCTCCACCTAAAAAATACAACTTATCTGTCTGTGCTCTTTTTAAAAACGAGGCTCCTTACCTTAGAGAGTGGGTCGAATACCATCGGTTAATAGGGATTGATCATTTCTATTTATACAACAGTGAAAGCTTGGATCCCTTTAGAAGGGTGTTGGGGCCTTATATTCGCTCTGGTATTGTCACGCTGATTCATTGGCCAGATTGGGCGCCTGCAGATTCTGAAAACGAAGATCGATCTTTTATTTGGCCGCTACTCATACAGACAACTGCCTATGAAAATGCGATCAAATGGGAGGCCTTGGAAGAGACAAAATGGCTTGTGATTCTAGATATTGATGAGTTTCTGGTCTTACCTCCTGAATATACAATTCAGGAAATTCTAAAGCGTTACGATGAATATCCCGGAATAATTCTGACGAGCGAGTTTTTTGATGCTTCGAAAAAAGATGCATTGCCCCCAAGGAAATTAGTCATCGAATCGTTGGAAATAACTGCACCGGCGGAAAGGGACATTCAAAGATGCGTAGAGAAGACGATTTTCAAGCCGGCGCTTTGCACCTTTTTTTACTGGCCGCCCTATAGGTGCCACTTCAAGGATGGCATAGCGGCTGCTCGGGTAGGTAAGAGGGAGCTTAGGATCAACCACTATGAAGATCGGATGCGTTTTAAATCGATCGACAAGGTAAAGAGAAAAGTGAGTCCCGATCGGAAAATTTCAGATGAGGAAATACAAAATTATCTGGAAAAGGGATTTGAAGTGGAAGATCCCGATCGGTTCATTTATCGGTATGTACCCGAAGTGCGTAAAAAAATGGGATTTTAAATACGCGTGATCTATCTCTTGGTTACGAGGCAGAGACTCTTGTAAAAGTGAATGGAATCGATGGTTTTTTGATAATAACTCAGGTTCTCCGAGGCAGAGGCTAGGCCACAATCAGGTATGCCATGTTTTGCGTAAGAATGGTTAATGTCGTCTATCAGTGTTTTTAAGAATTCAGTGGTTGAGTTTGGCGTCGCCTTCCGTTTGTCAGGGTGGAATCCTCCTTGAAAACCGATCCAATAAGAGGTATGCAGGTCTTCAATAACATAGATCCCTCCGCTTCTAACGTGAGGGAACAACCGAACAAAACTAGTGATTTGCTGGTTCATGGTATGACCGCCATCATCGATAATGATATCGAATCCTCCGCCTACCGCATCAATAAAGGCATCTAGTTCTTCCGGGCTCCCCTGATCTAACCGATAATACTTGCTTCTTCTCGAAGTATTTTCGATGTCTTCAATATCGATAAAATGAAGGTCCCCGTTTACGAAATAATCTTCCCACAATTTGACAGATTCTTCATTGCCAATGCCTATCTCCAAGAATTTTATTTTTTCATTTTTCATAGGTGCAAAGTATTGCGCATACGCCCGAGTGTAATTGTGACCCGAGGAGCTTTTGTCAGTGCCGCTCTCTTGAGCCAATTGATCGAGGTATAAATACTCAGCAGTAGTGCAAAAGAGCACATTGGAAATAAGTAGAAATCCGATTTTATTCATAAACCTGCATATCTATTTCATCGACGTAGTATTCGCCGGAGCCATTCGCGACCACCCAGTAGCCATGTTTTGGCGTCATGATGACTTTGTAATCGCCAATCAGAGAGGGAACCAAGGTGAAGTTCGATGCTGAACGGATCAGGCAATCGAAGTGCGCCATGGCAAAGAAATCATCCAGCACGTGCGCGTCGGGGCCATTACCTTGTTCTCTGTAGGTGAAGTGGAGGTCGGGCAGGTGACTTTGGAATTTGGCGGCTAGTTGTTCTGGGTGGAGATCGTCGGTAAAAATATGGGCACAAATCTCTCTGTTGGGAAACAGTCGGCGGAGCCGGTGCAAACACTCGATGTAGTAGCTGTCGGGCGCAAACCTCATGGGCCATATGAAATAGGAGTTAGAATGATCGACTCCACCGCCTTTTCGAACGTGGAGTGCGACGGTTAAGCAGTTAGGTTCGTGAACGATTTGAGGTATCTCTTTGCGGGGAGCGAAGAGGGTGCGGAGGGCGTTGCGGAAGCCCCGATCCTCCCAGTCTATGGCGAGCGTAGGCCATTCGGGATGGAAGATGCTGTCTTCTTTTAGGTCGGAGAAAAAGGGGATGACATAGAGCGAGTTGTCTGTCAGCTCATCGAGGCAGGTGACGATCCGTTCGAAGCTCTTTTCCTTTTCTTCCGTCCAGAGTTCTTCCAGTTCGTGCAGGGCGAACTCCTCCGAGTGGAGAAAGGGTTTATAGAGGAGCGGGATGTTGTATCGGTAGGAGACCCATTTCGCATGGAGAAAGCCCATCAACTGGTCCCCAAATCGCCCCTTACTCATCTCGTAGGTGACAGCGTTAGAAAAAAGGGGGATGGCGGGGGCGAAAAATAACCAAAAGATGGCTTTTATCATGAATTTTCCAAAAATTGGTCGAAACCACGGCAGAGGCAAGGTCTTTTTGCCGAGCAACAAGATCAACGATGGAAACGATGTAACGATATAACGATAAAAGGTTTCAGAATGCTCAAAACGGTACTGGCTCTTCAATGGTTTCTTCCATATCAATATTGCTCTGCAGTCTTTTCCATTCCAGTTTTCCGCGGCGGAAATTCACTAGTAACCCGATTGGCAGTTTGGAGACTTTTAAATAGTTGAACAGCTGTGCTTGATGTTCTCGTACCAAATTTTCGCAGCATTTAAGCTCCACAATCACGGTTTGGCCAACAACCAGATCTGCCTTATACCGACCAATCACATTGCCTCTAAACACCACCTCAAAAGATCTCTCCACGTCGACCTGCATCCCTTTCTGTCTCAGCGTGATCAAAAGTGCATTTTTATAGATGACCTCCAAAAATCCGGGTCCAAGTTCTTTCATCACATCAAAACAACAGTTCAAAATGCCACCGGTCAATTCAGAGTAAGCTAATTTTTTGTCCTGTTTCATCGTTATATCGTTATATCGTTTCCATCGTTGATTTTGCCTCTATAGCTTAAGTTGATCGCGTCCTCTGTCAGTCAAAAATCCATGAGGCATTGTGCCGTCAAGCAAAGTTTTTTGCATGCAAATTTTTTCATCCACGACGGATAGATCATAAGTGAGGAACGGTCTTTATTCCTGCAAATAGACGGTTTTGCGGAGTGAGATGTGGTGGTCGTGGGCGATGAGGGTTTTCTTGTGTTCGGGATGGTCGGGGTGGCCATATTCGAAGAGGGCGAGGAGGTCGGGGTCGAGGTTGAGGAGGCGGGCGTCGCTGCAGTGCTTCTCGACGAGCTCGCGGGTGAGGGCGGGGCCCCCTTGTTGGTGGACTGTGGAGTAGAGGCTGGCGGCGACTGTGGGGCCGAAGAGAACGGTGAGGGCGTCCGGATGGGCGTGAAAGAGGCAGATCTTGTCTTTGCTCGGGTCGGCTTTGATGTAGTCGAGAAGGGGCGGATAGCCGACGTGGGCGGAGAGATCCCACTCCTTGGTCCCCTTGAGCATTTTGTAATAGGTGAGCGGATAGTGGGGAAGGAGGATCTTCTCGAAGGCGAAGGGCGTCTCTCGGGGGAAGGCCTTGGCGGCAGCGAGAAGGGCGTCGAGGAGACGATACTCAAAGCGCTTGGCGCCGTCGCTGAGGGGGGCGTAAAAGGTGCGGATCAGATTGGCGGTGAGCTCGTAGAGCATCGGATGGCACTCGCGCCCCTCTTGAATGAGGGGCCACAGGTTGAGCTTGGCGCATTGGTGGTTGGGGTCGGGCTTTTTGGCTTGGGTCTGAGGCTGCTCTTCATCGGGAAGCTCCTCCTCTTCGACGAGCGACGCGGCGTGAGCCTCGGTGGCGGGCTTCGCCTTGCGCCCCAGATGCTTGTACACTTCGCTCTGGTAACTGTTGAGGATTTTCCGGTTGGCCCTCTCATGGCCAACATAGGTCGTCCGAAGGCGATTCGAGGCGGTCTGCTTATCCCAACAGGCGTAAAATCCATACGAGAGGATGAGGAGAAGCGAAAAGACAAGGCCTAGGATGTTCATGTTTTTCCTCCCAAATAAGTGATGGGGCGCTCTGGTTTGGGGAGGATGAAGGCGAAGCGGAGCGGGTCGGTGGATTTCTCTTCGTAGACGGAGAGGCGGATGATCGAGGGGACTTCACTCTCCGATTTGGACCAGAGAGTGCGCCAGGCAAAATTGGCGTTGATGGGGCGGATTTTCTCCCTCTTCCCATGCTCGCTCGCGCTATTTTTGCCGAGGAACTCGAGGGTGAAGCTCTCCACGTGGGAGAGGAGGATCTCTTTGCGCCATGGGGGGTTTTTGGCCTTGTCGAGCGGCCAGGTGGCGAGGGAGAGATTGTGCTCCTCATCGAGATAGAGTTTGGCGAGAATGGCTCCGCTAAAGGCGGGCTCAGGATCGATGCCGTTGTCGAAGGTGGCTACGAGGCTGGGCTCCCTTTCCTTGTCAAATTGCTTCGTGTAGAGGGGAGCATCGAGGGAATCGTGGCTGATCGAACTGAAGACGTTCTGCAGGCGGGTCTGAAGGTGTCCTCGCGATGTGATTGCCATACGAGCCGTATCCAGTTTTTTCTCGATTTTCGCGCTTTCTGCAAAAAAGGAAAAGAGAAAGGTGAGCAAGATCGCCGTCAACGTCAGCGAAATTAAAATCTCAAAGAGGATCAACGTTCTCTTTTTCGGATGGCGAAGTAGCCGAGTCCGCAAGCGAGCAGCAGGAAGGCCGCCAAGCTCACCCAATCGGGCAGTTTTCCGGGTGCATCCGCCGGAATCACACCGGTGATCGCTCCAAGCGCAAGCGCGATTCCTATGCACGCGTCACCTCCGATAAGGCCCGAGGCGAGAAGTGTCCCTCGCTCTTGGACAAGGAGGTCTTGAGAATGTTTCCGATCGACATAAGCTCTCACAATACCACCCAACATCGTAGCAGTTGTGAGCGAAAGAGGCAAATAAACCCCGAGCGCGAAGGCGAGGACCGGAATTCGCAAGAGAATCATGACCACTCCGAGAAGGGCTCCCGCAGTGATGAGGGTATAGGGAAGATCGCCGGTAATCACGCCTTGAACGACCATCGCCATCAGAGTGGCTTGCGGAGCTGGCATGGCAGCGGAGCCGATGCTGTAGGCTGCGTTCAGAACATAAACCGTGTAACCGAGCGCAATGGAGGGAATGAGGATCCCGCAGATCTCAGCGATCTGCTGCGAACGCGGAGTGGCGCCGAGGAGGAAGCCCGCTTTGAGGTCTTGGGAAGTGGTGCCCGCCATACAGATCGCACAACACGCCACGCATCCCATCGTCATCGCAGAGATCAGGTAGAGTCTCTCGGTCCAGCCGAGAAGGACGAAGATAATGCAGGTGATGAGGAGGGTCGTGATCACCATGCCTGAAACGGGATTCGAAGTGGAGCCGACGAGGCCCACCGTGATCGATGTCACCGCCACGAAAAAAAGGCTTAAGATGACGAGGAGAGCAACCGTCAAAAAGTTCATGTGGAGCGAAGGGAAAACCCAGAGGAAGACGATGACGGCGAGAGCGCCAATCAGGAGCCACGCCATCGAAATATCCCTTTCGGTTCGCGGCAGATGTTCCCGCGCATGCATGCCGCCGAAGAGCTCCTTCACGCTCACGTGAATCGTCTTGTAGAGCAGCGGGATGATTTTGATCAGACTGTAAATGCCTCCCACTCCGATCGCCCCGACGCCGATATAGCGGACATAGTAACTCCAGATGTCTTCAGAGCTCATGGCGGAGATGGGTACATCGGCGGGATAGACGGCTCCCTGTCCCAGCCCAAAAAGCATGATCAGCGGAATGAAAACCCACCAAGCTATGATACCGCCCGCCAACATGTACGATGTGATGCGCGGGCCGATGATGTAGCCCACGCCGAGAAGCGAAGGGGTCGCATCGATCGTGAACTCAGCTTTGTTGAGGAAGTTGAAGATCCAAGAGGGGGTCTCTTTCCAAAGGAAGATCGCATTGGAGCAAAGTTTGTAGAGAGCAGAAGCCAGAACGCCCCAAGCAGCCATCACAGCCGCCTTGCTGTTCCTCTGACCCAGCTTGAGAATTTCAGCGCAGGCTGTCCCTTCAGGGAACGGGAGCTTGCCGTGCTCTTGTACGATGATGTAGCGACGCATTGGGATCATGAATAAGATCCCCAATAGACCCCCCATCGTCGACAGCAAGAAGATTTTCCAGATCGAGGGGCTCTCTCCCAAAAGAATGAGCGCTGGAATGGAGAAAATCACGCCGCCCGCTAACGCCTCTCCCACCGTGGCAATCGTCTGGACGATGTTGTTTTCGAGGATGGTCGAGTGGCGAAACATCAACTTGAGGAGACCCATCGACATGATCGCCGCCGGAATGGACGCCGACACCGTCGTCCCGATTTTTAACGCCAAGTAGGCATTGGCGACGGCGAAAAAGAAGCCGAAGACCATTCCTACGATCGTTGCTCTCAGGGTAAATTCGCGGATGACCTCGCCTGCGGGGATGTGGGGGCGAAATGTTTCGTGACTCGACATGCAAATCCTCTCTAAACCTTATTAGAGAGCTATGCCCATTTTTAAATTATTATTCCACAACTCTTTCAACAGGGATTCGGAAGGTGTATTTTTCCCCATTTAAGAAAATATAGACCCCCAATTGACGGTAGAGCGTCTCTTTGGCCCCTTTTTTTTCGCCTCTTCCCGTCAAGACGAAGCTCCGCTCCACCTCCTTGACCCTACAACCTGGTATTTGGATGGAAACGGAAGGCAGGGAAAACGGCTTGGTCTCTTCGCTTTTCGCCGGGATCCTCTCCCACGGGATCTCATTCTTCAGCAAAATCTCCTTCACTTCCGTAAATGTCCAGTCGGCCAACCGCTCCAACTCCATTTTTTCCAAATATTTCATCTCATCTTTATATAATTTTAAAGGCTGTCGAACCAGCGGGATAATGCAGATGGTTACAAGAGAAAAGGCAAGAATTATTTCAAGAAGAAGAAAAGTTCGTTTTTTCATTGCCCCCGAATTATAAACCTCCCGAATAAATTGTTGAAATGATTTTGTTTCTCCTCTACAATCCATGGCATTATACCGGGAGTGATTCAGAAATCGGGGGATGCCAAGGAGGCGCCCTGATTTTGGGTCAGGCGAAGCCGGCGCTGAAGCAGCTCAACTTGAATAAGTTGAGCGATGCAGGCGGATCCCAAAAGCAGTGGCTGCCCGACGCCGGCAGGACCGATTTCTGAACCACGAGCGGTATATGTTACAGACCAAAGCACTTTACAATCTTTTGCGGCTCAATGCGGCCGAGGATCCATCGATCACAGCCGAGCCTTGGGCGTTGGAGGATCTCCGTCTCCTTCCCCTGGATGAGCTCTTCACGCGTCTGGAGAAGTACAACGTACAGCTAGACCGCACCACCTTTCATCGATTTGCCATCGACTGTGAGACTCCTGAGGAGCTCGCCGACCTTCTCCTTCCCGACAGCGTCTCTGACCCCGAGCGCGACCCCTTTTATCTCCTCATCTTTGAGCTCTGGCGGCGACTTCTCTCTGAAAAGCAATCGCTCTCTATTTTTTGCGACGAGCTCGACCATCGCATTGCCCTCTTTGATCAAGGCCTTGACGAGAGCGACGAACTCGTGCAAGACGCTCTCGCCAATCTCCTTGAGGTGCTCGACGAGAACGCCGACGCTGGCGCCGACCCCGAAGAGGTTTTCACGGCCATTTGCGATTATTGTGCCCATGATCTTGAGAGCTTTCTTTACGACTATATCGCCGAGCTCCTTGACGCTGGCAATTCGCTCTATGCCTCTGAGCTGATCGAAGGCTTTTCGCCCTACATTACCGATCCCCTCTGGTTTGATTTTCTCAAAGCCCGGCTTCTTTCGTTCACCGACCTTGGCGACGCCAACCTCGCCCTCCATCGCCTCCTCGAATCGGAGCTCGACCTTCCCCTTATCTTTGAGATGATCCATTTCCTCGCTGCCAACGGCGAGTACGAACTCTTTGCCCTTGCGGTCAAAAAGTCGCTCCCCCACCTCTCCACCAACGAGGAGCTCATCGACCTTCTCCTCCTCGTCAACGAGTTTTATCATCGCCTTCACGAAGAGTCTAAGGTGGAGGCCATCCAAAAGATCATCCACCGGCGCAAAGAGTGTGCAGACGCCCTCAGCCAATCTGACCCCGACCTGCGCCACCTCTACGACCTCATCGAAAACTAGCCCTATCGGAGTTAATATGGCAGCAGCCCTCTTTCTCCAAGTATCACCTCGCGACGTCGATTATATAGATAGGGAGCTCCGTTGTCCCGTCAATCTCACCGCTTTTGCTAATCACCAGGGTCAAAGAGCCGTTACACTTGTGCAGGCCTTGAATCGCCAAAACACCGGCGCGCTCTGTGGCCACACAGTCTGTGAGGAGGTTGCCATGCGACTGTTCCAACAAAATCCTCCACGTTGTCCCATGTGTAAATCGGAGCTTGCAGGCTGGGTACCCAATCTCGCTCTTACCGGTCTTGCTGAAAGGATCCTGACTCGTCGCATCAAGAGCGGCGATGTGGAACCAGCGATTACCCCTTGGATGAATTTAGACCAAGTCCCTTTTCCGGGCGTAGGCGCTGAATTTAAGCGTTCCAGACCATTCAATTCTTGGGAATACGCACCGCCTGACAAGCAAGAAAATTCGGCCGTTAGATCATTGCATTTGGATAGTGAGACCAAAGACTCGTTATTTTCTGGGTTCCATATTACGCTATGGGCGCACGGAACGATGTGGCTGTCCATCGCATGGGACAGCAACAACTTAGAATCTGTTAAGAAGTACTTTTCCGATTGTGGTTTTCCTCCTACCAGCAGTCACTGGGAGTATACATTCCAGACTTTATCTCAAATGAGGAAAGCGTTTCACATTTTGTCCCGCCATAACCACATTCCCGAGCCCGAATTCAGTCTCATCAAACGCTTAATGGACGCCGGAGACTGGCGAGACGTTTGCCCTCCACCTCCCTAATTCCCTATCGAAGAAAAACAGGATCCGCTACGCGGGAGGATCGAACATGATATGCAGGATGCAGGGAAGCCCTGCAACCCAATTTACAGAATGGCGATGGGTTGGAAGTGGATGTAGTCGCAGGCGGCTAGAATGTAGCGGACGCCACGCGCTTCGCCAAAGAGATCGAGGTTGGCTTTGAGATTGTGCAGATGGCCGAAGACACAGATAGAGACGTTGTGCTGCTCGAGGATTTGGGCTGCGCGGGAAGGCTTGAGGTCGGCGCCAATCGGGGGATAGTGAGTCATCGCAAGGCGGACTGGCGCGGCGGGGTCGAGCTGTGAGAGGCTGAGTTTGAGCCGCTCCAGTTCGCGGTTGAAGAGCTTTTCCGACAATTCTTCTTGCACGAGCGCCTCGGTCTCCTCTTTGACCTTGGCTTTGGGGTTTTCCCGATATTCGATGAAATGGCCGAAGGAATACTCGGGCGTGTCCCATAGGCGGGCGCCGCCGATAGTGACCCCTTTCCAGTTAAAGACGTTATTTTGGATCAGGTGGATCGATGGGGGCAGGACGGGGGCGATTTTGTTCAGCGAGCCCCACCAATAATCGTGGTTGCCCTTGATCATCACCTTTGTGCCCGGCAGATCGTGGACCCATTGCAGATCGGGCACGACATCTTCCACCTTCATCGCCCAGGAAAGGTCTCCCGGAACGAGGACGAGGTCGTCGGGGTGGATGGTGCCCCTCCAATTGGCGGCGATTTTTTCGGCATGCTTTTCCCAAGCAGGGCCAAAGATATCCATGCTTTTGTTCGCCACGCCAAAACTTAAATGCAAATCGCCAATCGCCCAAATGCGCATGGTACCACGGTACTAGAATTTGTCTTTCTCAACCAGTGTCTAT
>DATIIR010000001.1:0-7697 GCA_035479435.1 Chlamydiales bacterium | reverse complement strand
TCGGAGAGAGTGGGATTCGAACCCACGAAACGATTTCTCGTTTACACGCTTTCCAAGCGTGCTCCTTAAGCCACTCGGACATCTCTCCAAAGGAAAGCGCCAAAGTTTAGCTCATCACCCGTTTGTAAACAAGAGGTGTTGCTTTATATAGTGCAAAAAGCCATAGTTTCTAGGGTAGATTATGCTTCAAAAAATTCTTTTGATTTGTTGCCTGGTTTTGGCTTGTAGCTGCGGGAAAAGCCCCCCTATCAGCGCGCAAAAACCGCTCATCCTGGTCAGCATCGCCCCCTACCGCTTCTTGACCGAACAAATCGCAGGCGATGGGTTCGAGGTGCAGACAGTGGTTCCAGTGGCGGCTAACCCCCACTCGTTTGAACCCACTTCGCGCCAGGTAAGCGAGATGGGCCGAGGAGTCGTCTGGTTCCGGATCGGCGAGCCGTTTGAAGGAAAAATTTTACCCATCCTGATGAGGCATAATGGAGAGCTGGCAGTCAGAGATCTGAGAGAAGGGATCGAACTGATCGAGGAGGAGCACGCGCTAGGCTGCACGCACTGCTGCATGGACCACCTGGACAGACACGTCTGGCTGAGCCCCAAATTGGCGGCAAAACAGGCCGAGATGATCGCAAAAGGGCTGAGCGAACGATTCCCCGAACAGAGGCCAATGTTTGAGAGCAATTTGGCCGTGTTGAGGGAGAAGCTCGGGACCTTGGATCGGGAAATTGAAGAAATCCTAAAACCCGTCGAAAACCGGTTGATCCTAGTGTCCCACCCAGCATTTGGCTACTTTTGTAAGGAATATGACTTCGAGCAACTGTCGGTAGAGTATGAGGGGAAAGATCCCAGGCCCAAACACCTGGCAGAGATTTTGGACCGCGCCGTGACCGGAAGCATGGAAGTGGCGTTGGCACTGCCCCAATACAACAACAAGGGCGCGCAACTGATCGCAGAAAAAATGCATGTGCCCGTACATCTGATCGACCCCTACTCAGCCGAATATTTCGAAACGATGAGAAAATTGGCCCATTTGATCGCGGATCCGTATGCAGATAGAAATTAAAGACCTCTCTTTCTCTTACGATGCGGTCTCCGTGCTGCAAAAGGTCAATTTAAAGGTAAACCAGGGCGAGTTCATTGGAATCATGGGGCCAAATGGCGGGGGCAAAACGACGCTTCTCAAACTGCTGATGGGCTTCTTGACACCGACGCGCGGGCGGGTGGCCGTCAAGGGAAAGATCGGCTACGTGCCCCAGGTACACAAAACCGATCGAGATTTCCCGATTGCGCTCAACGAACTGGTTTTGTTGGGAGCTCTTTCGAAAACAAGCTTTTGGGGCACATATCCCAAGGACGTGAAAGCGAAGGCGAGCGAATGGATCGATCGATTGGGATTGACGCCCCATAAACACAAGGTTTTTGGCGCGCTGTCCGGGGGATTGGCGCAACGGGCACTGCTGGCAAGAGCGCTTTTGTCAGATCCCGATTTGTTGCTCCTCGATGAGCCGACCGCCAATATCGACGCCTCTTCGACCGCGGTCATCTTCAACTTGCTAGAGGAACTGAAAGGGAAAAAGACGATTTTACTAGTCACGCACGACCTGAAAACGATCATCGAACGGGTGGGACGCGTTTTGTGCGTGCAGGGCGAAGTGAGCTCGTTCTTGCCCACAGAGGTTTGCAAACACTTTGCTCTCGGACTCTACCACACGCCTCTCTTGAGTTCGCCTTCAAACTATGTCCAAGAGGAGACGGCTGATGCTCTTCACTGATAACGTCTTTATCCAAATGGCTCTCTGGGCCAGTTTGTTGGCGTCGCTGTCGAGCGGAGTGATCGGCTCGTTCGTAGTCATCAAGAGGATCTCCTTCATCGCGGGAAGCATTTCCCACTCGGTTCTGGGAGGTATGGGATTTTGCCTCTGGCTACAGAGGTCGTACGGAGTGGAATGGCTCGACCCGGTCTGGGGAGCGTTTGCGAGCGCGATCCTATCTGCGCTGATTTTGGGCTGGATCCATCTGAATTACCGGCAGCGGGAAGACGCCGTGATCGCCGCCATTTGGTCGACGGGAATGGCGATCGGCATGATTTTTCTCTCCCTGACGCCAGGCACCAATGTCGAATTATTCAATTATTTATTTGGCAATATCCTCTGGATCGAAGGGCGCGACCTGATGAGGTTGGCGATCTTGAACGGAGCGATTCTGGTCATCGTGGCGATTTATTACAGGCGTTTTTTGGCCATCTGCTTCGACGAGGAGCAGGCACTTTTGCAAGGCGTGGCGGTCGGGCGCCTCTATCTGCTATTATTGAGCCTGATGGCTATATCGATTGTTTTATTGATGCAGATCATCGGCAACATCTTGGTGATCGCCATGTTGACGATCCCAGCGACTCTGGCAAGCCTTTTCACCCACCGCCTCGTGATCATGATGGGGATCTCCATCGCTTTTTGCGCCCTTTTCAGCATCCTCGGCCTGTCGGTGGCAACGCTTTTCAACTGGCCCCCCTCCGCCACCATCGCTCTCGTCGCCGCCTTCGGATACCTGCTTCTCCTCCCGTTAAAGAGGAGAAAAATTCCTTTAAAAACCAAATCCGCCAATTTTGTTTGACAAACACCCCTCCCTTTGAGTAATATTTTTGGGAATTTGATTATATTTTTTGAGGAATTATGTACGCGATTATCGAGACAGGTGGAAAACAGTACCGGGTCGAAGAGGGAGACGAGATCGACGTCGAGTTACTAGGCTCTGACGGCGAAGTGAAATTCGATAAAGTCCTTATGATCCACGATGGAAAAACACCAAAAATCGGACTGCCCCACCTTCCAAAATGTGCAGTTCATGCTGAAGTGCTTGCTGTTACCAAGGGACCTAAAGTCATTGCCTTCAAATACAAGAAGTGCAAAAACTCCCGCCGTACCGTTGGCCACCGCCAGAAATACTCCCGTGTGAAAATTAAGAAAATTATCGCAGCTTAGAGGATTGACTAATGGCACATAAGAAAGGACAAGGTTCTACTCGTAACGGTCGAGACTCCCGATCACAACGCCTCGGCATCAAGGCGACCATGGGTCAATTCGTCACAGCTGGCAGCATTCTCGTCAGGCAGACTGGCACGAAATGGCATCCAAGTAAAAACGTAGGAATAGGACGCGACTATACGCTCTTCGCTCTCACTGATGGCGTCGTCTCCTACCGCAAAGCGGCGAAGACGTACGTCTCCGTCGTTCCGCAACAGTAAAGAGATCCCATGTTCGTCGATACAGTGACTTTAAGCTTATCGGCGGGCAAGGGGGGCAACGGCGTCATCGCTTGGCGCCGTCAGAAGTTCATCGCGAAAGGGGGCCCAGCCGGCGGCAACGGCGGCAACGGCGGCTCCATCTACCTCGAAGCTCACCCTCAAGTCCACTCCCTTGAGGACTACCGCAACCGACGCATCCTCAAGGCCGAGAACGGCCACGACGGCGGCTCCAACGACTGCACCGGCAAAACCGGCAAAGACCTCGCCCTGAAGATCCCTCTCGGCACACTCGTCAAAGACCCGAAAACCGGAGAGGTCCTCTGCGACTTCACGGAGGCGGGCCAGCGGTGGAAAATCTGCACAGGTGGCAGAGGCGGCAAGGGGAACACCTGTTTCAAGACATCGACCCACCAAGCGCCCTTCGTCTGCACGGCGGGAACGCCCGGCGAGGCGATCGAAGTCGATCTAGAGCTGAAGTTGATCGCCGACGTGGGCTTTGTCGGCATGCCCAACGCAGGCAAATCGACGCTCATCTCCGAACTCGCCCACATCGAAGTGAAGATTGCCCCCTACCCTTTCACGACGCTGCGTCCCAATTTGGGGATCATGGAGTTCGACGACTTTTCCCGTATTCTGATCGCCGATATTCCCGGCATCATCGAGAACGCCCATGAGAACAAAGGCCTCGGCATCTCCTTTCTCAGACACATCGAAAGGACCTCTACACTCGTCTATCTCATCGAGATGGCGCCCCACCAAGAGCGCGACCCCTTTGAGGAGTTTTTGATGCTCCGCCGCGAGCTTGAGGCCTATAATCCAGCCATGCTTGAGAAGCCCTTCCTCGTCGCCCTCAACAAGATCGACCAAGAGGGAGCCTCCGAACTCGCCGCCGCTTTCCGCGCCCGCTATCCCTTCGACCCCGCAACGCTTTTTGAGATCTCCGCTCTTGAAGGAACCCATATCGCCCGCTTCAAAGAGGCGATGCGAGCCTTAGCGCAACGAGAGGCCTTGCACTTCTAATCCCACTGCAGTATCCTTTTTCCCCAACAAGGATGCCCCTGTGAAAAGTCTCATCCTATTGCTCCTCTCCGCCCTCCCCCTTCAAGCCCATGTTTTTAACGATGAGGATGCCGCCCCCAAAGACCAATTTTCGGCGCTCTTCGGAACCACTGTTTACGCCCTCTACAAAGCGCTCGATTTTGCCAATGACCACGGCTTTCGCTACATCAAAATCCTCTCCTACGAATTCAATGGATTTGACAACAAGGTGAAAGGGACCGCCACTCGGAGCGATTCCAGCCGAGGGCGCCAATTCACCTTGCAAGACCCACTGATGACGATTACATTTATTTGCTACAAAGAGAAGCCCGACGACCGCAATTGCATTGATCTAGAAGAGCACCGCTCCCTCATCGATCAAATCGAAGAAGGAAACGACGACGTCTTCAAATTCCGCCTTTGAAGCCTAGCGACGGGTGATGCGGGAATGATTGAGGATCAGTTCCGTTGAAAAGAGCGAATTGGGAATGTAGATGGGCCTCCCTTGCGAATCGCGCAGAGTGGTGAAGTACCAACCGATTTTCTCCACATTTCCCTCGATCTTTTTCCCAGGCAACTCGATGAAGTCAGAGGGAACAAAGGAACGGGATGCGTAAAGAACCGCTCCCCCCACCAGATTGGCTATCACATCTCGCCCCGCCAGCGCAACTGCTGCTGCGCCAATGCCACTCAACGTCAGAATCGGAACGACGTCAATTCCAAAAACCTGGAGCAGCAAGAGCAAACCCATGAAGTAAACGACAACCGAGAAGATTTTTTCAGCGATCTCTACAGAAAGAGGGTCCGCGTGCAGCCCCGCGCGAACCCGATGAAGGGCACGCGTGAAGACCACTCTCTTGAAAATCAGGGCCGACCAGACGAGGAGTAAAATGCCCCCCGCTTTGAGTCCTATCTGATAATCGGAAATCCACCCCAATGACATGGCCCCTCCTCTTTATGAAAAATTATAGAACCGCCCCCGTTTATTTCCTACCAAAACTGCCTTCCCCCGCAATTCAAATTCCAAGTTTATGGCCAAATGTGGTATAATCCGGCCTTCGTCCGGAGGTTTTTATGAAAAAGTGGTTTTTCCTACTCGCTATCTGCCTTTGCAGCTTAACCTTTGCGTCGCCTATCCGAGATCACAAGATCGATCCGGCGGCCCTTTCTCAGCTCAGCCTTGCCTTGGGTATTCCGCAAGATGCAGACATCGCCGCTGAAACGCAAAAGCGTTGGTTGCGCAAACCCAATCAAGAGCGATGGGAGATTGCCGAACTCTCCCCGGATCAAAGACTTTTTGTGCTCAATTGGGCTACAGAGCAGGGATTATTTGCTCCCTGGAAGCCTGCCCTCCAAGCCTATGACAAAGCCCTAATCCTTGGAGCCACAACGGCTCGGATGCAGATACGCCTCGACTATCTCAAGCAACTTTGGAACGAGGGGACGCGCTTTCGTGAAGTCGTATGGTTGACGGGCGATAGACCTCTCGACAAACGAGTCGATGGGTTCACTGATCGCTGCACCAATGAGTCTGAGGCGGCCCACATCCTTTGGGAAGAAACGCCCCTTCCTGAAGAGATGCGCTCCCTCCCCGTTGTTTTTGTCGCGGTGCCCATGAAAACAGAAGGCGCTTCTCAAAAGCGCCCCAATACGGAAGATACCATTGTCGCCTGGCTTAAACTCTCTCCCGAACCTTGCAAAGCCCTATTTGTCTCTGACCAACCCTTCTGCGGCTATCAATTTACAGTCATAAAGGCAAGCCTGCCCGATGCATTCCTCTTCGATCTTGTAGGCCGAGGAGCTGATTCGACCAGCCACCCTTCCGCTGCCGCCATTACTCTCGACTCCATCGCCCGCTGGATCTACCAGGAAAACCTCATTGCCAAATCAGAAACGCAGTAACATGCCCATCCAATCACCAACTATTTATCTTAAAACCAACACACAAAATATTAGCGTGTAATATTTATGTTATTATAAATACGCAACAGACTTACATTTAGCAATTTAATATTAGATCTCAACATTCTTTTTGTGCAGAGGCAGACTTTACATCTGCGACTACAACACTTTCGCGCTTCCCTGTAAGTAGATCGAATGCTATCATCCTGGCCCAGAAAACAAGGGAATCCCGTGAGTGTCCATCTATCTTCTTGTCACGCGCTAAATAATTATATACTCAATCGCCAAGCCAAGGCTGTTCAAAATTTTATTCGATCAGATCAGATTCAAGAAATTTCTGACGAAGACCTCGGATCCCTGTTTCTCTCCAGCTATGGGTGTTCTTGCCCTGAGATCTCAGAAACACTCGCTTCAGCTTGCGCAAAAAGGGATTCTCTCAAAAAAATACATCTCTTGCCAACCCATTACGCAACCGGAGGGCGTCTAGACGAGAACCAAAGAGGTTGGGCTCTCAAAGGATCTGCTGAATTTGGACTCTCTGCCATTGTGCAGGAATTGTTGTGGGTGCATCGTTTTGATCCCGACGATTGCCGTGCGCATGGAGCGGTGATTTATGCAGCCCGAAACAAACACGTTGAAGTTCTTCGGCTTTTGAGAAAATCAGAGCGCTCTATAGGCATTTGCAAGGGATGTTTGGAATCGGCGCTACTAGCCGCAGCCTTAAAGGGGCACAAGGAAGGCCTCGAGATTCTTTTAGAACCTATTTCATTTAATATGAAAAGGATAGACATTTCTTATTTTGAAACTATGTTAAAGAACGCAAAGCGTTCCGGAAATGCAGAAACGATTGAATTCACAACAAACCTAATCCCAGTAAAAGAAGGTCTAGACAGGGCCGCTTTGATAGAGGCCAGAGCGCTTGCCGGGATTGTCTGAACCTCCAGCAGAAAACGGGAATGAAGGGAAATGGTCAAAAACGTCACCGTGCTATAACCGGTTATGCTGAGAGTTTGACCTTTGGCAGAATGGATTGAGTACCATAGGTTGGTTGGAGTTGACTATTTCTATTTGTATAATGACAGAAGCTCGGATAAATATTTAGCTGTTCTTGCTCCTTGTTAAACCTTTACGAAGATTATGAAATTCAACGTTTTGTCCCAGCTCTGAAAGAGCGGATTAATCTCAAAGCCAATAGAGAGAAGCAATAAGCGGAGCGTTCTCGAACCAATTTATTGAGGGAATAAAGCTTCTCTATGAGTTAGAACCCCCTTAAATTATTGACTATAAGCCCGTTGGGAAAACCCCTTGCATTTGTAAGAAAAACGTGCCAATATTTCTTACATGAAGAAGAATCAAAAAAAATCGAATAGCATTGATCGGCAAATACTCAATGCCATAACTGCCCTTGGGCAGGGCGCAGTATTTGTTCCAACAGACTTTTTGAGCCTTGGCAGTCGGCAAACTGTCGATACTGTTCTTCACCGACTCGTTCGAAAGGGAACCATTCGTCGCCTCGCAA